>JASKLG010000063.1 GCA_030153805.1 Bacillota bacterium
TAGCTTCCGGCACGGAAGGACCGGACTACCACTTGGTGCTGCGGGAGAAGCTCAACGCTTTGGCCGGCTTTATCCAGGTTGAGGCTCCGGGGAGCGCCTATTACTCCTTTGTGGATACGGGCCCGCTCATTGAACGGCCCCTGGCGTGGCGGGCCGGGCTGGGGGTTTGGGGTGAGAGCACTTTTCTCCTCAGTCCGAACGGCGGGCCGGCTTTTTTCTTAGGGGGACTCATGCTGAACATCCCTTTAGAACCGGATGAACCGGAGGGGAATTATTGTCTGCGCTGCGGACGTTGCCGGGCGGCCTGTCCTACAGGGGCCATAAACAGGCCCTTTTATCTGCAACCCGGCCTCTGCCTGTCCTACCTTACCCAAGTTAAGGGGGAGGTTCCCCGTGCCTTCCGGCCACATTTAGGCAATCGTGTTTACGGATGTGACGCGTGCCTGGTAGCCTGCCCGCTCGTAAGAAAATCGCCCCGGGCGGGGGCGGAAGTCGACTTGGGAGAGCTCCTTTCCCTTAACCGAGCCGGTTTTCTTATCCGGTTTGGGCGTACGGCGGCCGGTTGGCGGGGGCGGACGGTGCTCCAGCGTAATGCTGCCTACGCCCTCGGCAATCTCGGGGATCCGGCGGCCGTGCCGATCCTGGCCGGTCTCTTAGATGATCCGCGGCCGGTGATTCGCGCATCTGCGGTTTGGAGCCTGGGACGCATCGGCGGCATGACGGCCCGGAAGGTCTTGGAAAGGCACCGGGTACGCGAAACAAACGAGGAAGTGCAGGGAGAGCTTGCCGCAGTTTTCATCTAATCTCTACGTAAACCGTCACAACTTCGTCTCTGAGTTCCCTGGCGGTGTTCCAAGCTACGATGCGGTACCGGCCGGGTTCCACCTGGCGACCGTTTGTGTCCACCTGCGGCCAGCTTTCGGTGTAAACCATGGTCTCCCTAGGGCGAACGCGCAGGCGGCGAACAGCCTGGGTGAAGGTACGGCCCTCCGACCAGCGCCAGATAAGGCGGTTATCTTGGCGGACTTCAAACTCGTAACGTTGCCCGGTAGGGTAGGTTAGAGTCTGGCTGCGGGGGCAGATGTTTGTCTTGGTGAACTTCATAGTGACTGGCTGGCCGGGACGGTAAGTGGTGCGGTCGGTGGATAAGGTCAGTCGGAAGCATTCGGTTTCCCGGGTTTCCTCCGGCGGTGCTTCGGCCGGTGGCGCGGTAGGGATCCTAAGTTCCAGACCTGGATAGATGAGGCCCGGATTCGCTTCGATTAGATCTACCACTGAGATGCCATAACGTCGAGCGATACTGAAAAGAGTTTCGCCCGGCCGGACTACGTGCACTGTGCGCGGCGCAGACGGGGCCGGTTCTACCACGGCGATGATCTGAAGCTCCTGACCGGGAATGATCTCGGTATTAGTGAGATTGTTGGCGCGCATGATTTCTTCTACGGTAACGCCGAAACGGCGGGCGATGTCCCATAGGGTATCACCGGGCTGGACAACGTAAATAGCCATCGGGATTCTTCCTCCTTAGGAGTTTCTCTTTCTTTCACTCTATGCTTATGCGCTAAACCGAGCTTTGGCCTATTAGATAAAAATAAAAGTATCGGCGGGTCTTCGGTCTTAAGGATACTGTGGAGGTGATTCTCATGGAGGTTTACGACGAAGCTCATGCCCTGGCTCGCAGCCTCCGAGCCTCAGGCGCCTTTCAGCGCTTTCTTAAAGCTAATGATGCTCTGGCGGCTCAGCCCGAGAAACTGGAACGAGTTAAGGAGTTCAAGGTGAGGCAGTTTGAAGTGGAGGCCCAAACCCTAGCCGAGGGAAAAGTAGCAGAGGACAAGCTAAAGGCCCTGCAGCAGATGGCGGATATTCTCTTCCTGGATCCGGTGGTGAGGGAATACCTGGAGGCTGAAAATAAGTTTGCCCGAATGTTTGCCGATGTTCAGAAGATAATTCTTGAGGCGGTAAAGGAATGGAAGCCACTCGGTATCCCGGAGACCTTGCAAGCACAACATCACGAGGAACGTGAGAATCCATAACTCTTTCTTCGTATGGCTTGAACGGGAAGAGGAGAGACTTAAGATGGGCCGAGAGGGGGTTGGATGATGCGCCGTAAACTGGCAGCTTATGTTCAAATAGGTGCAGGAGCTTTTATCACTGCCCTTGGGCTTAACCTTTTTCTTATACCCAACCGCATAGCGGCCGGCGGCGTGAGCGGCCTGGCTACTTTGCTTTACCATCTCTTCGGGTTACCTGTGGGACCGACCATGTTGGCCATCAATTTACCACTTTTTCTGGCGGCATTGCGCTTTCTGGGCGGGCGTTTTGGAGTTCGTACCTTGGCTGGAGCGGCACTGCTCTCCCTTTTCGTGTCACTTACCGCCGGTCTGGGACCGCTTACCACTGATACTCTCCTTGCCGCCATCTACGGCGGCATCGCCGGCGGAATTGGCATGGGAATCGTCTTCCGGGCCGGTGGGACTACGGGTGGGACGGACCTCGCTGCAGCTCTCCTACACCGGTTTTTGCGGCTATCTTTCGGGAAAGGACTCCTTTTAATTGACTCCCTGGTCATTACTACGGCCGGGGTTGTTTTTTCTCCGGAACTGGCGCTACATGCCCTCCTTACCCTATTTCTTACCAGCCGGGTAATCGATCTGGTTCAAGAAGGAGAGACTTATGCCAAGGCGGCGTTCATCATCTCCAACCGGGCGGACCAGATTCGCCGGGCCATCTTGACGGAGTTGGGTAGGGGGGTTACCGTTTTCAAAATAATAGGGGGATATACGGGAAGAGAAAGCGAAGCCCTTCTCTGTGTAGTGACGCAGGCCGAACTTCCCCGGCTCAAAAGCCTCGTGGCCGCCTGTGATCGCCGGTCTTTTGTCATCGTCGCTAACGTGTATGAGGTGTTGGGAGAAGGATGGGTAGAAGGTTAACGCTTCATGTCAACCCTAATAAGAACCTAACCGAATAAGATTCCACTACCTTGTTAAGTTATGGTGCTTGAGTTGACTGCAGAAGGGAGGCTCTTTCCGGAGCCCTCACCTGCGGCGCATCGACACTGTCTATAAGGCCCCCTTGTCAAAGCCGGGACAGAGTGCTATTATGTTCACGGTAAGAGAACTGTAGTGCCTCCAGAAAATGGTTGTGTGGGGGCTGGTAATGGCGAAAAGGCGTGGGATCATAGCAGAAAGCTTCAGCGTCGCCGTAGACCTTGGGGTCCGGATGGCCACACCCATTGTCCTTTGTGCTTACTTGGCCAACTACCTAAGTGAGCGTTATGGGATGGGCACCGGATGGGGGCTGCTCATCATCTTGTTTGGAGTGCTCTCGGGGATTTGGAACGTATACAAGCTCCTTTATAAGCTTGCGGCCAAGACCCCAATTCGAGGCCGATCAAAAGAAAAAGGTCCGGTAGAACGTGAATAAAGCGCAACTCTTAACCAAAAGAGTGGGCTTGATAAGTCTTATTGCAGGTTTGGCGGCAGCTCTGGCCATGGCCCTTTTGATATCTCCTGCAATAGCCGGATTCTTTGCTTTGGGCGTAGTGGCGGGAACCTTGAATATTCATCTCCTTAGCTTGGCTATTGAGCACAGTCTGCGAACAAACTTGCGCGGCAACCGTGTTAAGATGTTTTTTTTGGCCCATTTTTTAGCTCGGTACGCTCTCATTTTTGCCGTGCTGTACGTTGTGGCGTCCTTGCGTGTGCAGGGCCTTTTGGCTGCGGTTGGCGGGCTCCTGTTTTCAGAACTTATGCTCTGGATACAGGCCGTCAGCCTGTCCAGTTCCCGGCGGAGAAGGGGGTGAACTCGAGATGGAAGAATTGGGGCCTCACGTGATAGCAGAGTTCCATGGATGGCATATAACTAGCACGGTTATGATGAATACGCTGCTCACCGCCTTCGTTACTTTGGTGTCCTATCTTTCAACGCGGCGTCTTCAGGCTGTTCCGGGGCGCCTTCAGAATGTTTTAGAGGCGGTAGTTGAAGTCTTAGAAGGACTAGTGGAGGAAAACATGGGCGAGAAAGGCAAAGAATACTTTCCCTTCATCGGCACCCTTTTCCTCTACATCCTTCTGAGTAATTGGATGGGAGCAATTCCCGGCCTGCATTCACCAACTAGTGACATAAATGTTACCGCGGCGCTCGCGGTAATAGTTCTTTTGGCCAGCCATGTCTACGGGCTCAGCAAAAAGGGGCTGGCGCATTTCAAGCATTATCTTGAACCGATGCCCATTTTCTTGCCGCTTAATCTTATGGAAGAAGTTACTAAACCGCTTTCGTTAGCCTTCCGACTTTTTGGAAACGTGACAGGCGAGCACATAGTAGTAGCGGTCCTGGGGCTTATTGTGCCTCTTCTGGTACCGGTGCCTATGTCGCTCTTCGGGCTCTTTACCGGTTTGATTCAAGCTCTGGTCTTTACCATGCTGGCCATGGTTTACATTACTCAGGCCACTGAAGAAGAATAGATTTGGAACGAGGAGGAACCTATTTATGATCACGGCGAAAGCTCTTGTGTTGGCGGTGACCATCCTCAGCGCAGCCTTAGCCATCGGCCTTGGAACCATCGGCCCCGGCTTGGGACAGGGTATCGCTATCAGCCGGGCGGTGGAAGGCATCGCCCGCCAACCGGAAGCGGCGGACAACATTCGGATGACGATGCTCATCGGCATAGCCATAATCGAGTCCCTTACCATTTACGCCTTCGTCATTGCCCTGGTACTCATCTTTGCCAATCCGCTTTTAGGCCGTGTCTAAAAGGATGCGGCCTTTAGCACCTAAAGGCAGTTGAAAGAACAATAAAGCCTGCTTTTTGAGTGAAAGGAGGAAGGTCGTATGGAAGGCGGGCTTCTAAGCCCCAACCTTACTACCTTTCTGCATACGATCATTAATTTCCTGGTCGTTCTTCTTGTCCTCAGGATCTTTGTTTACAAGCCGCTTACCAACCATATGAAAAAGCGGCGCGACACCATTAAGGAAGCCTTGGAACAGGCGGAGAAAGCACGGGCAGAACTGGCCGAAATCAAAGCCCAGGGAGAGGAAGAACGCAAGCGAGCGCAACGCGAGGCTGAGGACATTATAGCCAACGCCATACGCGAGGCGGAAAAGGCAAAGCGAGAAATCATCCAACAGGCGCGCGAAGAGTCTAAACGAATCATCGCCGCCACCCAAGAAGAGGTTAAGCACGAAAAGGAGAAGGCCCTGCTCGAGCTTAAGGAGCAGGTAGTGAGCCTGGCCATACTGGCCGCCAGCAAAGTGGCCGAACAAGCCGTGGATGAGAAAACGAGCAAGAAGCTGGTCTCAGACTTTCTCGACAACCTCGATCTGAAGAGCATCGGCGGGGGGGCCAAGGCATGAGCATCCAAGGCAATGTGGCCTTTAAGGAGGATAATCCTTCCGAACCGGAGCTTGTAATCGAGGTGACCTCCGCTACTCCGCTGGGTGAGGAGGAGCTGAGAAAGCTGCGCCGCAAGCTTGCCGAATCGGTAAAGCAGCATTACGTGCTGGATCTGAAAGTGGACCCGGGTCTCCTAGGCGGCATGGTTATCCGCATCGGGGACAAAGTGATCGACGGCAGCGTCCGCGGGCGACTTAATGCCCTGCAGGCCAACTTGTTAAAGCAAAAAGAATTGCCTGAAGAGGCGAATGACTTCCGGGTTGTGGCGGCAACTGTAGAGAAAGAGCTGGTTCAGAGCGAGGCGGCGCCTGAAGTAGCCGAGGTCGGCTGGGTTATGGAGATTGGCGACGGCGTAGCCCGGGTCCGAGGACTGAATAATGCCATGAGCGGCGAACTCGTGGAGTTTCCGGGAGGCGTTTTGGGAGAAGTTCTAAACCTGGACCTGGATCACGTCGGCGTGGTGCTCCTCGGCCCGGACGACCACATAAAAGAGGGGGACCAGGTGCGGCGGACCGGGCGGGTAGTAGAGGTTCCCGTGGGCATGAGCCTTTTAGGGCGAGTGGTAGATGCTTTAGGACGGCCTATTGACGACCGAGGTCCAATCAAACCGGACGGGTTCCGGCCCGTAGAAGGACCGGCGCCTGGGATTGTGGACCGCCAGCCGGTCCGTGAGCCGCTGCAGACGGGTATCAAGGCCATCGATTCGATGGTGCCGATCGGCCGTGGGCAGCGGGAGCTCATCATTGGCGACCGGCAGACAGGGAAAACGGCCATCGCCATCGACACGATCATAAACCAAAAAGACAAGGACGTCTACTGCGTTTATGTGTCCATCGGCCAGAAGGCGTCAAGCTTGGCCCAACTGGTGCAGACCTTAACCGATCACGGGGCCATGGCTTATACGGTGGTGGTGGCGGCGACAGCCAGCGAATCACCGACGATGCAATACCTGGCGCCCTATGCCGGCTGTGCCATTGCCGAGTGGTTTATGTATCAGGGTAAGCACGCGCTGGTGGTCTACGACGACCTGTCTAAGCACGCTGTGGCTTACCGTACCATGTCGCTGCTTCTCAGGCGTCCACCGGGCCGCGAGGCCTACCCGGGCGATATTTTCTACCTGCACTCTCGACTCCTGGAGCGCGCAGCAAAGCTCAGCGACGAACTGGGTGGAGGGTCGCTGACCGCTCTACCCATTGTGGAGACGCAGGCCGGAGATGTATCCGCCTACATTCCCACCAACGTCATTTCCATCACCGACGGCCAGATCTACTTGGATACGGACCTCTTCTTCGCCGGGGTGCGTCCGGCCATCAACGTGGGCCTTTCGGTATCCCGTGTGGGGGGCAACGCCCAGATCAAGGCGATGAAGCAGGTTGCAGGAAGCCTGCGCCTAGACCTTGCCCAGTACCGCGAACTGGCCGCTTTCGCCAAATTCGGCGCCGATCTGGACAAGGCCACCCAGGCCAAATTGAGGCGCGGCGAGCGCCTGGTCGAGGTGCTCAAGCAGGAACAGTACCAACCCCTTCCTGTAGAGGATCAGGTGCTTGTCCTCTACGCCGCCAGCAAAGGGTACCTGGACGATCTGGAGGTTCAGGATGTGGCCAAGTGCGAGCAGGCCCTCTTGCGCTATTTTAAGGAACGGCATCCTGACCTGCGCGCTCGGATTGCCCGCGAAGGGAAGCTTACCGCAGATCTTGAGGCCGCCCTGCAACAGGCCTGTTCGGAGTTCCTCCGCAGTTTCGGCGTATAGGGGGCAGTATCGTGCAGAGCCTGCGCGATATCAAGCGGCGCATCAAAGTTGTTCAGAACATCGAGCATATCACCCGCGCCATGAAGATGATCTCGGCGGCTAAGCTGCAGAGGGCCCAGCGCCAGGTTGAGGAGGCTCGCCCTTATGCCCGTAAGATCCGCGAGATTTTGCGGGATCTGGAGGCGGTGCAGGAAGAGTTCGAACACCCGCTCCTTAAGGAACGGCCGGTGAAGCGTGCCTGCTACGTAGTATTTACGGCCGATCAGGGACTTTGCGGTGGTTACAACACCAACGTGCTGCACGAGGCCGAATTCGCGCTGCGCCAGGACGAGGCTGAGGTTGAAGTAATTGCGGTAGGCGCGAGGGCCAAGCGCTTTTTTCGCCAGCTTGGGTACGCGGTCGCGGCCTCTTATCCAGGGTGCCCGGATAAGGTGTCGTTCCAAACGGTAAGGCCTCTGGCCGACCGCGTGAGTTCCGATTTCATCTCCGGCCGCTATGATGCGGTTTACTTTGTGTATAACCGCTTTTACTCGGCGGTGACACAAAAACCGGTAGTGAGGCGAGTACTGCCGGTGGAACGGCAAGAGGTTCCGGGGCCGGTGCGCTACCGCAGCGTCTACCACCTGGAGCCAAATGCAGAAGAAGTGTTAAACGACCTAATGCCGCGCTACCTCACCGCCACCATTTACCGCATTTTCCTAGAGGCCAAAGCGGCCGAGCACGGCGCAAGAGTTACCGCCATGGACGCAGCGACGGACAACGCAGAGGAGCTGCTGGCCAAGCTCACGATTTCGTATAACCGCGCCCGTCAAGCGGCCATCACGGAGGAACTTACGGAGATCATCGCGGGAGCCGACGCCTTAAAAGAAGAGATCGGCCTTAAAGGGGAGTGAGAGGTTTGCGCGTAGGCGTTGTGGAGAGGATTCGCCGCGTAATCGGCCCGGTTATCGACGTCCAATTTCCGGAGGGCGAGATGCCGCCGCTTTATACGGCAGTTAAAATAATAGACCCGACCCACCGGGATGCCGAGGGCAAGCCTACGGAAATAGTAGCCGAGGTTTTGCACCATGTGGGCCAGGGGTTGGCGCGGTGCGTAGCCATGTCTTCTACCGAAGGTCTGGTACGCGGAATGCAGGTGGTGGACACGGGTGGTCCCATTACGGTGCCGGTGGGCCGGGCCTGCTTGGGCCGGGTGCTTAACGTGCTGGGTCAGCCCATCGACAAGAAGGGGCCAATTGAAGCCGACGAGTATTGGCCGATTCACCGGCCGGCGCCGGCCTTTGAAGAACAAGAAACGTATACGGAAATTCTGGAGACGGGGATTAAGGTCATCGACCTTCTGGCGCCTTACCCGCGCGGCGGTAAGATCGGCCTTTTCGGCGGCGCGGGCGTGGGTAAGACGGTCATCATCATGGAGCTAATCCGCAACGTGGCCATGGAACACGGCGGTTACTCCGTGTTCACGGGTGTGGGCGAGCGCACGCGCGAGGGGAACGACCTCTGGCTGGAGATGCAAAACTCCGGCGTACTCGATAAGGCCGTCCTCGTCTACGGCCAGATGAACGAGCCACCAGGGGCACGTCTTAGGGTGGCGCTTACCGGCCTCACCATCGCCGAGTACTTCCGGGATGTCATGGGACAGGACGTGCTCCTCTTCATCGACAACATCTTCCGCTTCATCCAGGCAGGTTCCGAGGTTTCTGCCCTTCTCGGGCGGATGCCGGCGGCGGTAGGCTACCAGCCAACCCTGGCTGCCGAGCTCGGCGCGCTGCAGGAGCGCATTACTTCCACGCGCAAGGGTTCTATCACTTCGGTACAGGCGGTATACGTGCCCGCTGACGATCTTACCGACCCGGCACCGGCCACCACTTTTTCCCACCTCGATGCTACCACCGTGCTCTCGCGCAGCATCGCCGAGCAGGGCATTTACCCGGCGGTCGACCCACTCGACTCTACCTCGCGCATCCTAAGCCCGTGGATAGTAGGTGAGGAGCACTATCAGGTGGCGCGCAAAGTGCAGGAGATCTTGGAGCGCTACAAGGAACTTCAGGATATCATCGCCATCTTAGGGGTGGAGGAACTTTCCGAGGAGGATAAGCTGGTGGTGGCGCGGGCACGCAAGCTGCAACGCTTCCTTTCGCAGCCCTTCTTTGTGGCCGAGACCTTCACCGGCATCCCGGGCCGCTACGTGCCGCTGCACGAGACAATCCGCGGCTTCAAGGGGATCGTCGAAGGCAAGTACGACGACCTCCCGGAACAGGCCTTCTACATGGTGGGTACGATTGACGAAGCGGTAGAAAAGGCGAAGAAACTTCAGAAAGGTCAGGTTTAGCCATGGCCAAGAAGATAAGGGTGGATGTGGTCACACCCGAAAAGATTGCCTTTAGCGGCGAGGTTGAACAAGTGATAGCGCCCGGCATGGAGGGCAGTCTGGGCGTTCTTCCCGGCCATGTGCCCCTGCTTACGAAACTGGGGACGGGGCCCGTTATCTTGAAAAACGCCGGTGATATCGTCGAGCTGGCCGTGAGCGAGGGCTTTCTGGAAGTGATGCCCCAGAAAGTTGTCATTCTCGCCGAAACTGCCGAAAGGGCCGAGGAGATCGACGTGGCCCGGGCCCAGGCTGCCCTGGAACGGGCTCAGGCGGAGCTCGAGGAAAGAGGCGATCGGCAGCAACACGCGCAGGCTGTAGCGGCTCTAAGGCGGGCCGCCAACCGCCTGCACGTGGTAGAGGACTACCGCAAGCGCAAGCCGGAACGCTCCGGCCGGCTGAAGCAGGCGCGCTGAAGAGGCTTTTCCCTTTCCAGCGTGAACCGCCCATCCAGGCAAGAGGAAGCGCCGCGGGAAAAGGTGCTTCCTGCTTTTTCTATGCCCCAGGTGCGCAACCAGGGTGCTACTCCATACCCCACCTTCTTGTTGACCCAACCGGGCGGCGTGGAAGGAAAAAGTTGTCCCGGTGTGGAATACTAGAGGCCGGGGGGGAATAAAGTGCTCCAGCGCGTGACGGTACACACGGGGGCCAAGTGTGAGTTCATCGACATAACCAGCGCTTTGGCTCGGGTAGTCGCGGAGAGCGGGATAAAAGAGGGAGTGCTGTTCGCTACCGTGCCTCACACCACAGCTGGTATCACCCTCAACGAAAACGCGGACCCGGCCGTGCGGGCGGACATCGAGAAGACTTTGAGCCGCCTCGTGCCTGATCTGGCCGACTATGCGCACGCCGAAGGCAACAGCGCTGCGCACGTGAAGGCTTCCCTGGTAGGTTCATCTGTTATCGTCCTGATCAGCGAGGGTAAGCTGGCCCTCGGACGCTGGCAGGGTGTCTACTTATGCGAGTTCGACGGCCCGCGTAC
>JASKLG010000064.1 GCA_030153805.1 Bacillota bacterium
TTACCCGTGTTTTCTCATGCTCCCCCTGGGAGAAACTTATTTTCCTTGACCCTTGGAACCTTTGCCCCGACAAGGCTCTCGGTCAAGGGAAAGAGCTCACGGGAGAGGAGTAGAAAAAAAACACCCCCAATGGGGGCGTAAAAGGGGGAGGAAATTAACCTTGCCTACGTTTATAGTTTGAAGCGCTCTACCGCCTGTTCCAGCTTGCGCGCCATATCGGCCAAAACCTGCGCCGACGAACTGATTTCTTCCATTGCCGCGGTCTGTTCTTCCGTTGCTGCGGCGATGTTCTCGGTACCGGCGCTGGTGTTTTCGGCAATGCGGCTGATGTTCTCGGTAGCCGCAACTACCCGGCTGGAACTCGCGGCCATCTCCTGAGCAGCTGCACTAACCTCTTGAATCTCGTGGTCTACCTTCTCGACGGCGGCAAAAATTTTCTCCAGCATTTGGCGGGCCGACTCGAGCAGTTTGGAACCAGAGGCCACCTCTGCACTCCCCGCCTCCATGGTGCTCGTGGCACGGCCGGTATCGTTCTGGGTGCGCTCCACCAGCCCGGCAATCTGCTTCGCCGCCTGGGCGGACTGCTCTGCCAGCTTGCGCACCTCGTCGGCCACCACCGCAAAGCCGCGGCCTTGCTCTCCCGCCCGTGCCGCCTCAATGGCAGCGTTGAGCGCTAGAAGATTCGTCTGGTCGGCAATACCGGTAATAACTTCTACAATCTGCCCTATTTCGCGCGAGCGCTGGCCCAGTTCGCGGATCAGGTCGGACAGGTTGGCCATGGATTCCCGTACCACGTTGTTCTGCTGAATGACGCTTTCGATAGCGCTCTTGCCTTCTTCCGCCAGCCGCGCAGTCTCCTGCGAAGAAGCCGCCACCGCCTGGGCGCTTTCGGCAACCTGATCCATGGCCGCCGCCATCTGTTTAATGGTAGCAGCAGCATCGGTCACCTCGCGCACCTGCTGTTCGGCGCCTTCGGCCACTTCCTGGACGCTGGAAGCAATCTGCTCCGTTGCGCGGGTAGTCTCCTCCGCACTCGCGGTCAGCTGCCGGGCGTATTCGCTCACCTTAAGCACGCTCGTGCGCACCTCGGTGATAATGTGCCGCAGGCTGTTCACCATATCGCTGAAGGCGGCGGCCAATTGCCCTATCTCATTGCGTCCTTGGGCGCGGACGGCCAGGGTGAGGTCGCCGGCGGCAATGGTCTTCGCTGCCTGGGCCAGCTCTCGCAGCGGCCGTACAGTGCGGCGGGCAAGGACAAAGCCCACGAGCAGCCCTGTTGCCGCGCCGACCAGGGCCAGCACTAAAACTAGATGCAATGTCCGCTGCGCGGCCGCCTGGGCGGCTTGGCGTGCCTCATCTACCCGCCGCTGGTTGATTCCCTGGAGGACGTTGAAATTGGCAGTCAGCCGCTTCAGGGTTTCATCGACCCCGGCCAGTCCCTCCTGGATAGCCTGTTCGCGGTTCCCGGCCGCATATGTACTAAAAGCGTTCTTTTGTTGCTCCATCAGGTTCTTGTGAATGGATTCGATCTGGGTGAGAAGGTTTTTTTCCTCGCCTTCCTGCGCGTAAGACTCCGCTTTTTTGATGGCCTCCTTGACCGCGTTGCTGTCGAGCTCGGCACGCAGCGTATACTGATCATCGCCGGTCAAAAAGTATGTGCGCTGAGCCATAAGTTGAGCACGCAGGGAGCTGTTTATATCAGCAATGGCCATAACGTAGGGGTGAGCCCTGTCTATAATATCCTGGTATTCAGTCAGCACGCGCTGCATGCCCCAGTAGCTGTAGCCGCCAATGGCAATGATAAGGGCGATCAGGATAAAGTAGCCTGCCAAAATGCCCGTCATGATGCTTCCCGTACGTTCCCTGCGAGGCGTAGCTTGCGCATCCTTCCGGCGCCGTCCCAGCCGGGGTAGCGGAATTCGGAACTTAGGCAAACGCACTTTGGTCATAGCTTCCTCTCCTTTCGCGGTATTTGACTCTGCACACCTAAGACCACTTAGTCTCCTAGCAAGCTAACGAAGCCCTGGGCGCTACCAGGGCTAAAATCTGCGGCAGCCTGGCGATCGTAGCGCTTCGGCCTTAGACCCATGGCTTTGTGCCCCCACCTTTCGGTTGGGTTTACCTTTTGCGCCTAGTATACCAATTTAAGCGTATTTTACCATTCTCTGGCGTCGTAATGTGTCGTTTTGTGTCGGTGAGGCTCGAAGAATACTCAAAATGCTCACCGGCGCGGGCGAAGCTCTTCCCAAACTTGCCGGGCCAGGGTGAGGAGCTCCTCCTTCTGGTTCCGCTGCGGATCTTCCCAGACCAGCTCCATAAGCCGCTTTTTGAGCGCTCCCAGGTCCGGCCCCGGAGCCAGGCCTAAGTCTGCCATAAGCTCTTCACCGGATACGGCCAGCTCGGCAGGCGTGAGGGGCGGGCGTTCTTCCTCAACCTGGCGGGCGGCGGCCGCCAGCTCCTCGACCCCGGCGGCCACCGGATCGCCCCAGATGGCCAGACGGTCGGCCTGGATGAGCGCAATCATGTCCGCGAAATGCTCCCAACCCACCTGCGCAGCCAGGCGACGCATCGGAGCCAGGCCTTGGGAAGAGCGCCAAAAGAACATGTGATTAGCCACTAGGAGGGTAACCGTGCGGATGATTCGCCGGCTGAACCGGAGGCGCTCCAGGATCTGCGGCACGAGTTCGGCCGAACGGGAAGCATGGTTGGGAAAATAGCGCCCATAAGGCCCTTCTTCCCAGCGTTCTTTGCCCACATCATGGAGAAGTCCTGCCAGGCGCACCTCAAGCCTTGGAGGAGTGAGCGAGCAGGTTTTAATGTTGTGTCCGAGCACGTCGTCCGGATGGAGTCGCCCCTGCTTGAGGCCCTTTCCATTTAGAAGTTCCGGAATAATAAAACGCATGAGGCCCGTCTCTACCAGGAGAAAGAGCGCAGACCTAACATTATCCCCGGTTATGAGAAGCGAAAACTCATGGCCGCGCCGCTCTGCAGCAACCACCGCCAGGCGCTCATTTTCTGCATAGAGTGCGTTTAAAGTTGCCTCCTCCACCTGGAAACCGAGCTGGGAGACGAACCTTACGGCCCGGAGAAGACGCAATCCGTCTTCGCGAAAGCGCTGTACCGGATCGCCTACAGCCCGAAGGAGCCGCCGTTTTATATCTACCCTGCCATCCCAGGGATCAACCACCACATTATCGAGCGGATCGAAAGCGATGGCGTTAATAGTAAAGTCGCGGCGGGCCAAATCCTCCTCGATATCCGTACCGAATTCTACGGTACTGGGGCGGCGGCCGTCTCGATACGGTCCCTCACGCCGGAAGGTGGTAACCTCAATGGGCCTCTCTAAAAGAACGGTAACCGTGCCGTAAGGAAGCCCGGTAGGCACCACCCGCGGGAAAAGCTGCATCACCGCAGCAGGAGACGCCGCCGTAGCAATATCAAAATCTTCCGGTTCCTTTCCAAGGAAAAGATCGCGCACGGAGCCACCGACCAGGTAGCTCGGGTAACCGGCCTCCTTGAGCGTTCTAAGGCAGGCGATTACCGGCTCCGGTATCCGCACCCCGCAGTCCTCCATTCAAGCAGTAAAGTAGATGCCCGCCGCACGGTGCGCTTATTATTATAGCACCTTGGGTAAGGAAAGAGGAGCCATTCTCTCGCCTTTTGGTTGAACTCCTCACTTCAAGCGGCAGGTCAAACGCACGAAGGCATGAACTCGATATAAAGCTAAACCGTTTTCCTCCACCCTTACCCCGGGGTAGATGGCCGTAGGGGCATTTGCCACCTCTTCGATAGCCACGATTTCCAGCGCTGTTTTGCCCAGGACGCGGGCAAAATCGGCCGCCGCAGCCTCAGCCGCCTTCACGGCCTCTTTCAGGGCCTCTCGCCTGAGCGACACGCCGTCCGCCGCGAAGTAGCGCACCTCATGTACCCTGAGCTGGCCCGTCCCGGCAACGGCTTCTAGGGCAGCCTCTACCTGTTCCGGCGCGGTTAAAACGAGGTGGTAGTCGGCCGCGGCCTCAAACCAGGGTCCTTTTTCCTCTTCTCTCCCCCATGCCGGCCATACAGTGAACAGGTTATTTTCCAGGGTATGGGCGATGCCAGCGACGGAAAGGGCGGCTTCAAGGTGTTCGGCAACCTGCTGCACGGCCTGCCGCGCCTCACCGATGCTCTCTCCACTTCCACTCAGGCCGAATCTTATCTCTGCCCGGTCCGGGACGGCACTGGCACTCCCGGCGCCGTAAACCGTAAGCATGGTCTCTCCCGCCTCGATTGCCACCAGGCCGCCGCTTGTATAGGCCGGCTGTGCGGCCGCCGGCAACTTTGCGTCTGGGCTGGCCGCTCCTGCCGGGATACAGGCGAGCAGAACCAGCAGGATCGCGAGAAATACAGCCTTAGAACTCTTCACGGCGCATACCTCCTCGCTCTTTATTCCACAGGAAGTATACGCCGCTCTTAGGAAATATATGCCAATTAACTCCAGGGGTCCGTAGGGAAGCGACTCAGCACGCGGCGCAGAGTGCGCTGGAGAAGTTCGCTGTCATCATGAAGCATTCCCAGTTTAAGCCCCCGGAGCGCGAAGACTTCCGGCTGGCTCCCAAGGTCCAACTCCCGCGTGAGGCGCGCTAGGGTACGGGTGCGGGCTCGCTCCAAAGCCACAGGCAGAATTTCGCCTTCATGAAGAAAACGCGCCAGCTCCTGGCCCAGGTAAAAGTGGGCCAGGTTGGTCATAGGGTTGCCGCAGTAACCGCTGGAGGTCTGCCCCAGGATTTCGGGCAGCTTGAAGGCGAAGCTTAAAGCCAGGGACTGTTTCAGCTCCGTCGTTTCCTGTTTCATGGCCCAGGCCAGGTTCTTCGGCGTGCAGATGCCACACTCACGCAGGATACGGATAATGGCATGCTCCACGGTATGGGCCTGTTCGGGCGTCACTAAGCCGCCCACCTGCCCCCTTATCTCCACTTGATTACCATCGAAGTCGTGCCCGTAGATGGTAATGGTGATGTCTTTCAGAGAGCGCGGCTCGGTGTACCCGCCCTGAGGCTGCCAGCCGGCCCCAGATATGACGGGTTGGTTCAGGCTCCGCAGCCGATTGAGATCGAGCTCTTCCACGTCCTCGGCAACGATGAAGCGCCTTTCGGCTACAAATCTTTTCGCCCGCGCATGCGCGAGGCCCGTGAGCCGGGCTACCAGTACCTCCCCTTTATTCCAGGTAACGGCGTCCATGGTCTCGGCCTTTTCCAGGTCATCTATGCGCACGAGCATCCCTGCAGGATAGAGGGCCTGCCCACCCAACGTGAGAGGTACGAGGAAAGCAACCGAACCTCGCCCCAGCTGCGCCAGGGTGCGCAGAGAAAAGGCGTCCAAAAAGAGGCCCCGTACGCTGCCGCCGCGGCGCGGGAAAACTCCGTTGCCTACCGGCAATGCAAGCAGATTCATAGCATCAGCCCCCTCCCTCCAGTTCTCGCTCGTAATGAGCCAGTAGCTCATGTACTTCGCCAACGGTAGTGGCAGCCATAATCTTCGCCCGCATTTGGGCTGCACCGCGCATCCCCTTCAAGTACCAGGCCAGGTGCTTGCGCATCTCGCGCACCCCGTGCTCCTCCCCCAGCTCCGCCACTACCATATCCAGGTGCCGGCGGGCTACCGCCAGGCGTTCGTGGATGGAAGGCGGAGGAGGGAGTTCTCCGCGTGTAAGGAGCGCCACGGTGCGCCCGATGAGCCATGGGTTTCCCAAAGCCCCCCGGGCCAGCATCACGGCGTCGCAGCCGGTTTCGTCCAGCATGCGGGCCGCATCTTCTGGAGTGAAGACGTCCCCGTTTCCAATCACCGGGATCGCTACGTTTTCCTTAACCGCGCGAATAACGGACCAGTCGGCACGCCCACTGTAAAATTGCGAGCGCGTGCGCCCGTGCACGGTAATGGCGCACGCCCTGGCTTCTGCCAGGGCCCGAGCTACTTGAACAGCGTTAATGTGTCCCTCATCCCATCCGGCCCGAATCTTGGCAGTAATAGGCAGGTCCACAGCAGCCGCCATGGCGGCGACGATGGCTGCAGCTCGCTCAGGATCCCGGAGGAGCGCAGCGCCTTCCCCGTTTTTCACTACCTTGGGCACGGGGCAGCCCATGTTCACATCGATGGCCGCCGGCTCCAGAGTTGCAACCTTCCGGGCGGCCTCGGCCATGATCTCCGGCTCAGAACCAAAAAGTTGAATGACGACCGGCCCTTCATCAGGCGCCGGGCGCGCCAAGTCCCAGGTGCGCTCGTTGGCATAAAGGAGAGCCCGCGCGCTTACCATTTCAGTCCAGGCCAAGGCACACCCCTGTTCCCAGGCCAGGCGCCGGAAACTCCTGTCGCTGACACCGGCCATGGGGCCGAGCACCACGGGGTTGGCCAGCGTAAGCCGTCCCAAACGCAATCGATGTACCTCCCAACCGTGAACTTCCAAGCGGCCAAGCGCCTTAAAGGGCCGAACCATATCAGGATGCATCCCCATGCCGCAGGCGGCACCACCAGAGGGATGAAAAATAGAGTGGGGGATAGCCCTCGGCCTCAGTATTCTCAGGATAGACGCGAAGACCGCTCCTGGGCGAGCGGTCGGCAGGGAAGGCGCGTCTTCTTTCCGGCTTTACGGTCGATGGTACAGCCGCTCGTAGATGAGCCTGAGGCCGGTGAGGGTAAGGTCCAGGTCTACGACATCGATGGTCTCGGCCTGGTCGGCCACCATGGTCGCCAGGCCGCCTGTGGCAATGGCCTTAGCCTCCTCGCCCAATTCCCGCCGAATGCGGCGCACGAGCGCGTCCACCTGACCGGCAAAACCGTAAACAATACCAGCCTGCATACTGGTAACGGTATTCTTACCAACGGCCGTACCCGGGTCGATAAGTTCAATCCGGGGCAACTTAGCCGCCTTCTGAAACAAGGCTTCCGTAGCCGTCAGGATGCCCGGCGCAATGGCTCCACCCAAATACTCGCCTGCCGCCGAAATCACGTCAAAGGTAGTTGCCGTACCGAAATCTACGACGATGCAGGGCCCACCGTACAGGGTATGGGCCGCCACAGCATTAACTATGCGGTCCGCACCGACCTCGCGAGGATTGTCCAGGCGGATTTGTATTCCTGTATCGGTGGTTTCCGGCTGAACCATAAGCGGCTCGCAGCCAAAATAACGCCGGGAAAGTTTTTCCCAAATCCAGTTGAGGGGCGGCACCACGGAAGCAACGGCTACGCCCTCTACCTCTTCGGGCGCAAGCCCGGCTATGGCAAACAGGTGGCGGAGGAAGACCCCGTATTCGTCCTCCGTGCGCGTCCTGTTTGTTTGCAGGCGCCAGCGGGCTATAAGGTCGCTGCCGCGAAAAACGCCGGCGGTAACGTGGGTGTTCCCCACGTCCAGGGCGAGCAGGAGTCCCATCGTCTCACCCCTTAGCTCCGTTTGGCATGGGTCTTACTAAGGAACCGCTCGTTGTTGACTATAAACCGTTCGTGCAGCCCTTCCCCCACTTTTTCTTTTTCATCGTAAGCCTCTACGGCGAAAACCAACCGTCTCCCGTCTACTTCAGTCAAAGTAGAGCGGGCCGTTACCCGCATACCTACGGGTGTGGCCGCCAGATGCCGGATGTTTACCAGGGTCCCTACCGTAGTCCATCCCTCTGGCAGGTGTGGCTGCACGGCATTACGCGATGCTCCCTCCATGATGGCGATGAGCATTGGTGTGGCCAGCACAGCAACGCCGCCGCTCCCAAGATGCGCCGCCGTGTGCTCAGAGTTTACAACGATACTTAGTTCCGCCGTAAGCCCGGGCTTAAGATCAAATTCCATGGCTCTCACTCCTTTGTGCCAGCTCAAATTGGGGCAACTAGAAAGTTACCCCAGCGTCCTCTTCAAGCCTGTTGGGGAGCCGGGGGAAAAGAAATCCTAAGCTCGGCCGATTTGCTGCTCTGCTCTTCCAATTCTTTGTCTTCCATAAGAGCAGCAAACTCTGCCGCTTCCAGGGTTTCTTTCTCCAGGAGCGCCTCTGCAACGCGGTCAAGGCGTTCCCTGTTTTCGGACAGGAGGCGGGCGGCCTTGTTGTAGCAGAGGTCGATGAAGTGCCGCACCTCGCGGTCGATGGCCGAGGCCACCTCCTCGCTGTAGTTACGGTCCCTGGCTATATCCCGGCCCAAAAATACCTCTTCCTGCTTATGGCCGAAGGTTAGCGGCCCCAGCTCCTCACTCATGCCGTACTCGGTAATCATCTTCCGTACCAGGTTGGTCGCCCGTTCAAGGTCGTTCTGAGCGCCGGTGCTGATCTCTTTGAGCACCAACTCTTCAGCTACACGCCCGCCCAAGAGCTGGGTGACACGGTCGAAGAGTTCAGAACGGGTCATGTAATAGCGGTCTTCTTTAGGAAGGCTCAGGGTGTACCCGCCGGCCCGGCCCCGCGGAATTATAGAGACTTTGTGCACCGGATCGGTATTCGGCAGAAGGTAACCCAACACGGCATGGCCGGCCTCGTGGTAGGCCACCAGGCGTTTCTCGCGCTCGCTGATGACGCGGCTTCGCCGTTCAGGGCCGGCAATTACGCGCTCAATCGCTTCCTCAAGTTCGCTCATGCCGATGCGGCGCTTATTCCGGCGCGCCGCAAGGATGGCGGCTTCGTTCAGCATATTGGCCAAATCGGCTCCGGTAAAGCCAGGGGTACGCCGCGCCAGCACGCTCAGGTCCACGTCTTTATCAAGCGGCTTGTTGCGGGCATGCACCTTGAGAATGGCTTCCCGGCCTACCACGTCCGGTTGATCAATAATTATCTGCCGGTCAAAGCGACCGGGCCGTAGGAGTGCCGGATCGAGCACGTCAGGACGGTTGGTTGCCGCCATGACTATAACGCCCTCGTTGACGCCAAAGCCGTCCATCTCCACAAGAAGCTGGTTGAGGGTCTGTTCGCGTTCGTCGTGACCGCCTCCCAGTCCGGCACCGCGCTGGCGGCCGACGGCATCGATTTCGTCGATGAACACCAGGCAGGGAGAATTCTTCTTGGCCTGTTCAAATAGGTCGCGCACACGGGCCGCGCCCACACCCACGAACATCTCCACGAAGTCCGAACCGCTGATGCTGAAGAACGGTACTCCTGCTTCACCGGCCACCGCCTTGGCGAGCAGCGTTTTGCCGGTGCCCGGCGGTCCCACGAGCAGTACGCCCTTCGGGATACGGGCCCCCAAATCCAGGAACTTTTTCGGCTCCTTTAGAAACTGTACAATCTCCTGTAACTCTTCTTTAGCTTCATCCGCCCCGGCCACATCGGCAAAGGTCACGCGCGTCTTTTCATCCACCGTATAAAGCCGGGCCCGGCTCCGCCCGAAGGACATGACCCGATTGCCGCCGCCCTGGGTCTGCTGCATGATGAATACCCACACGCCGATGAGGAGAAGGATCGGCAGGAGGGTAGAAAAGAGGGTAGACCACCAGGGCGGACCCTGCACCGGCTTGTAGGAGATCTCCACCTTATGCGCCTCTAGTTTTTCCTCAAGGCGGGCGGTGTCACCCAGGAAGGGAGTGCTGAAGTGTGTGCCGTCCTTGAGGACGCCGGAAATCTTAGTATTGGAAATGGTTACTGCTGCTACCTCACCCTTTTCCACATAACTCATAAACTGCGTGTAATTGAACTCCTTTTCCTGTGGAGCGGTGGTGGAAAAGTAGTTAATGATGGATAGGGCAATAATGATGAGCAGCAGGTACAGGCTCATGCTGCGGAAAACACGGTTCAACAGTGGCCCTCCTCTCAAATCGTCAGCCTCTAAGTACCTGCTGGAATGCCAAAACCTACGGCCCGCTAAGAGCCGATACTAGTTAATTGTAGCATATTTTTTTAAAGGGAGCAACAAAGCAAAACCTTAAGCTCCGAGGTTTATGGTTCTAAGACAGCTATATATGGCAGGTTGCGGTACATTTCGTTAAAGTCAAGACCGAAACCCACCAC
>JASKLG010000065.1 GCA_030153805.1 Bacillota bacterium
GTCCGGCTAAAGGTGGCCACAATCCTTCAGGCCCGGCCCGCTTTCATTCGGCAAGGTCACTTGCCGGGAGACCCTTGACTTTTGCTAGCACGTCTTCTTTTATTTTGCGAGGCTCTTAATAAGCAGACAGGTTCGTTATCCTCATAGTATAATAAACCAAGATAAATATGGTATGGGTAATTTCAAGTGGAGGGAGATCTAAGTTGCCCGACAAGGTAGACGTGCTCATCTTAGCCGCCTCCTGCGGGGGCGGGCACCTGCAGGCAGCACGGGCCCTGGTAGAAGGATTCCAGCTTACTTACCCCGAACTTCGGTGCACCGCAGTTAACTTTTTTCGCGAGATAAGCCCCACAACTGACCGCCTGCTGGAAATTTCCTACCGCCAGGCCGTTCTCCGGGCGCCCCTCCTTTGGAAAGGCCTTTATCGCCTGACCGATTGCTCCGGGCCGCAGTCGCACCTGGAGTGCCGGTTAAGTCGCCTCTTTTTCCGGCGCACCTGCTCTCTCCTTGAAGATTACAATCCCCGCACTTTGGTAAGCACACACCCTGTGGTTTCCCGTATTTTAGGCGAAATGAAACGGCGCAGCCTGGTAGCCCTGCCGTTCGCCACCGTTCTTACCGACCAAAGTTTACACAGCGAGTGGCTTAACCCCTGTACCGATCTTTACCTCGCCGGCTCCGACTACGTCCGGGCGCGCCTTATCGGGCGCGGAGTACCCGCGAATCGCATCGCCGTCACCGGTATCCCCATCTCGCCCAAATTTGCTTTGCCGCGTGACCGCATCGCCACGCGAAAAGCTCTAGGCCTCAGTCCAGATCTGCCGGTGGTTCTCATAATGGTCGGCGCGCAGGGTCTCCTCCCCGACGCCGCGGACCTTTGTGCGGCACTGGCCGCCTCACCACTGCCCCTCCAGGTAGTTTTTGTAGCAGGCCGCGACGAAGGCCTGCGCGCCCAGGTTCAGCGGGTAACCGCAGGCAGCAGGCAGCCCGTCTTTGTGCTCGGTTTTGTCACTAACATCGAAGAATGGATGGCGGCCAGCGACATCCTGGTAAGCAAAGCAGGCGGGCTCACTACCGCCGAAGCCCTGGCCCGAGAACTTCCCCTGGTCATCGTCCATCCCATTCCCGGTCAGGAGGAGGACAACACGCGTTTTCTCGTACACGCCGGAGCGGCCGTACGCGTGGAAAAAGTCCAGGAAGCCGCCCATACCGTTCAGGAGATCTTAACGAGCCCCACCAAGCTCGCCGTCATGCGCCGGGCGGCAGCCCGTATTGCCCGTCCAGACTCTGCGCGACATGCAGCGCGCGCCATTGCCGACCTTCTGTGCGAGCAGGCCGAAAGCTCACTGTGAAGATGCCTCTGTTTTTGTTTCCTTTTCCGGCAGAATGATTTCGTCGCCCGGATAAAGCAGGCGAGGGTTGCTCAGCCGGTTAAGGCGAGATATCTCCGAGTAGAAACTCCCGTCACCGTAGAAACGCTCGCTGATACCCCAAAGCGTATCCCCGGGCCGGATGATATACCTCTGTCCCGGCGGCGCACCTTGCTCCTGCCCGGCAGATGAACTGTTATCCGAAGGCGCCTCGTCAGCCGCCTCTCCTGCAGCGGGTACCGTCCCACGGGCGGTTGACTGCGCCGGTACCGGTGTTTGCACCTCGGCGCCCGGCACATGCCGGCGCGTCCACCAAGCCCGTCCTGCCAGAGCCACCGCCAGAGCCAACGTAACGACTAGCAACACTCCGAACAGCCGTCCCGGGCGGGCAAGCCGGTAGCGGGTGCAGGCCGTGCCGGGCATGCTCGGTGCCGAGTCCAAGCTGCCTGAAGCATACGGGTGCACGGGCACCATCTCCGTACCTTGGCGAACATAGAGCGCCTCGCGCTCCAGCTCTGTATCTAGGACCAAGGCAACCTGCCAGGGCTCGGGAAAATGTTCCTTATGAACGGCCGTGTCGTAGCCGGACAGAAACGCCCCCAAACCTTTATGGGTATGAAACCAGCCTACGATGCGGAACGCTGGGTACTTTTTTTTGCCCCGGGCGCTGAGCTCAGCCATCAGCTCGGGGGTAAAGCGGATACTACTCCCCACAGAATCTGCCCCTCGAGCGAGGAGGGCCGCCTCAACCCGCACCAACGCCCTTTCACCATCGCCGCGTACTCGCCCGAGAAGCAGGCCGCCAATTTCCCGGCCCTCCGCCTGCCGGGCCCAGGCCAGGATTTCGCTCTTTACAGTGCGCGCTATGTGGACGCCCACCGGCATCTTTTTCACCCCCGGTAACCCAGGTAGCTACAATTGTCTGAAGTGCTAAATCTAACCAAATATATTCGCCTCTGAACCCCTACTTCCCTCCTGTAAGAACGGCAGAAAAGTGATGGGTAACCACCATTGAGCGGGCGGCATAGGCTTTTAGAGGAAATTGGCTTAGAGGGGGAATTCTTATGCCGCAACTTACGCCGCAGCCTCTTCCATATGCCTCCCTTCCCGGCCTCTCTGCCCGGCAACTGGCAGAACACTACAAGCTATACCTCGGTTATATAAATAAGACAAATGAAATTTGGAATCTCCTCTTTACTGCCGATCGCGAGAGTGCCAACGCCACGTACAGCCCCTATCGCGAGCTAAAACTTGAGGAAACCTATGCCTTAAACGGCGTTAAACTTCACGAACTTTACTTCGGCAACTTGGGTGGAACAGACGGCCCGCCGAGCGGCGAAGTAAGCTTTTTCCTTCAGCGCGATTTCGGCTCAACGGACGCCTGGATACGGGATTTTCGCGCCCTAGGCCTGGCCGCCCGCGGCTGGGCAATCCTGGCCCTCGACTTGGACTGCGGCACCCTGCATAACTTCCTGCTCGATGCTCATAATCTGGGCGGCATCCAGCGTACGGCTCCGCTTCTCGTTCTCGACGTTTACGAGCACGCCTACTTCATCGACTACGGTACCAACCGCGCCGGTTACCTGGATGCCTTTCTTGCCAATATCGATTGGGAAGAAGTCAACCGGAGGCTGCGGCCCTATTTGGTACGCAGTGCCCCGCTCCCTACTTTCAATCCCCAGCTCTTCGCCTGACGAAAAAGTGACTCTTAGAGTTTTAAAGCAGGCTTGCAGAGTCTATTCGCCCGCAAAGGGGGCAGAATGAATTTTCTTCCGTTCTGTCCCCCTTGTTTTCTCATCATGCCTATGATATAGTTTGTTATGATGAAAACATAGGAAGAAAGCCTTCAGGGCAAGGTGAGGGGAGAATCCCCAATTCCTGACCGGCGGTGATGCTTCCGCCAGAGTGGCGGAAGACTAGCCCGCGAGCCACCGAGGTGGCAGATCTGGTGAGAAACCAGAGCCGACGGTATAGTCCGGATGGGAGAAGGTGCTGTTTTATTTCGGTATTTTCCCCGGAAGGCTTTTCTTCCGGGGGTAAATTTTTAAGGAGGTTTCGGCTTATGGCTCGTCTTCGCGATACCCGGTACCTGGTCAAAGTGGCCCTTCTCGGTACCCTCGGTTTCCTCTTAATGTACCTGGAGTTTCCGCTTCCTTTCATGCCGTCGTTTCTAAAGTTCGATTTTGGCGATGTACCGGCCCTCATTGCCGGCTTCGCCTTCGGTCCACTGGCCGGCATTCTGGCCGAAGCGATCAAGTGTGCCCTCTTTCTCTTCTCCGGCCGCTCAGAGGCCGGGATCATCGGCGTGAGCGCTAATTTCCTTACGGGAGCCAGCCTGGTCGTCGCCGCCTCCTTGGTTTATCAACGGGTGCGCACCCTCAAGGGCGCCGTCCTCGCGCTTTTTGCCGGCACCGTTTCTATGACGGTCACCATGGCTGTCGCCAACATTTACATTTTCCTCCCGCTCTGGAACATCCCTGTAGACCAGATACTACCTTTGACCCTAAGTGCCATGATTCCCTTCAACCTTATCAAAGGACTACTTTCCTCTACCGCAACTTTTCTCCTGTATAAACGCGTTTGCGCCTGGCTGGGCACCGTTGGTGCAACTACCCAACCGGCCAAAGCCCGGCCCTAACCATCCTAAGAGAAAAGCCTGGGCGCAGAAACCGTGCACCCAGGCTTTTTTGCTTGCGGCCCCACGAGCCGAACCCCAGTGGAGGCTGGTGGCCATCGCCGCCGAACATCCCCGCTATTTTCAAGCGGAGCGGGCTTCGTCGTACATCAACCTGCCCGCAGGAACGACGTGGGCCGGGAAGTAGGCCGGCCTAAGTCGGGGCTGATCATGGCGACATCGAATAACCTACAGGTACTCCCACGCACCGCCGAGCCGAAAAGGCAGACCCTGGACACCATAAAGCAGGCTTATGGGCCTACCTCGGAAGCCATAAGAACTTTTCGTTAGCCTGTAGAAAAGAAACCAGCTAGAATAAACATCAGTTGGGTTATCTTCTTACTTACTTGTACGGGGAGCTGAGAGGGTGCAAAAGAATACTGTTGTCTTCGCTTTAGTCCTAGGTGCCTTGGGAGTTGCCGCCAACGTCGTGCTAGGAACGGTCGTAAGCAGTCTAAAGATCCCACTCTTGTTCCTCGACACCGTTGGTACTATTTTTATAGCTGCGTTCCTGGGCCCTTTTTGGGGTGCACTAACGGGGGCAACGACCAACGTACTCTTAGGAATTGTAACCAATCCTAAAGATATTCCCTTTGCGCTGGTAAATCTTGTAATCGGGCTCATTGTCGGCTTTGTGGCCCGTAAGAGCGGTTTCGGTTTCGTTACCGCTTTCTGGACCGGATTAGTGTTGGCCGTAATCGCTCCTCTAATTGGTACTCCTATTGCCGTATGGATTTACGGCGGTTTGACCGGTGGAGGAATGGACCTCATTTTTGCTTGGCTGCGGCAGGCCGGAAACAGCATCTTCACCGCCGCATTTCTACCTCGTATTGCCGGTAACCTGGTGGATAAGGTCGCCAGCGCTTTGCTGGTAGCAGCACTACTTCAAAAGCTTCCACAGCCCTTAAAAAGCAAGGTGAAAAATCAAATTGCGCAGGGGTAAAAAGATTGCCGTTCTGGCTCACTGCATCCTCAATCAAAATGCCGTTGTCCGAGGCTTGGCCCGAGCTCCAGGGGCCTTTGCAAACGTGGTTCAACTTCTCCTGGACTATGACGTGGGAATATACCAGCTTCCCTGCCCAGAGTTTACTTTTCTGGGCGAAGCGCGCCCCTCGCGCACCCGTGCTGAGTATGACACCCCCGAGTACCGCGCCCACTGCCGGATTCTCGCCGGACAGGTGGCCAAAGAACTGGCGGAATACGTTCGGCATGGGTACAGAATCGCTGCGTTTATAGGTATTCAAGAAAGTCCTTCGTGCGACACACTGGGGACCAGAGGGATCTTCCTGAAAATCCTTCTAACACTCCTGGCCGATAAGAAAATCCATCCGCCTCTAAAGGAAATCCCGCTTAACTATGTCGAAGACCCGCATGAGGAAGAACGCTTCCTCCTGGAACTAGAGCAACTCTTGGTTGATCGAACCCAGGACGGGGGTACAACCGGCCGCCGGGAAGAAAGCTAGCATGCTTCGCCCCGGCGGCTCCAGTTTTTCAGCCAGCACCGGCTCTTTTCTCCGGCTACTCCCCTTCTGGTAGTTGTGCCGACGGGTACACCTGCTCCGGCACCACTGCCGTCTCAGGTACCACTTGGGTACCGGCCCACCTGTCACCCAGACGGCGTCCCAGGGGGTCCAGGAGAACAAAGAGCAGCTCCAACACGGTCATCAACAAGCCCAGTACAGGACCGAAGATCCATCCCAACACCGGGACAATGCCTATGATCTTTCCTACGGCTAAAGGTAAATTGCGTTTGGCAGAGACCGCCATGTCTACCGGGCCGCCGTCCAGGCGCACAACTTTAAGCCTTAGGAGTTTTTTGCCCAAGCTCCGGTTCCGGTAATCCGGGTTCTTGGTAAGCTCGTACATAATCCTGTCTTTAGTCAGGGTGTAAACACCACCGGCCAAGAAACCCACAAAAGGTACTAGGGACAGCACGCCTGCCACTAAACCGTCGATAAGTGCAGCAAGGAACCGGGAGATTAAATCTGCTTTCGGCATTCTCCTCTTCCCCTTTTTCCAAGGTCCTAAATCACTGTATCATATTAGCCTTCACTATACAATTGGCAACCTGTCTCCTGGTTCCTTTGTCGGTTTAGTGATGGCCCTTTACTCTTTTTCCTCGCTCAAGGGCCTTCCGCTCTGTGGTACCTGCGTCCTGTCCGCGCGACTCGCGCGGCGTTGGTCGCCCCGGAGGGTCGTTCTGCTCGGCTACGAACTCTTCCAGACCACGATCTTGTTCGTTCCAGGTGAGGTTCTTCTTAGGCACGCGCCTCACCTCCTCCAGTTTCAGGATGCCCTGCAGCCGTCCCCTCCATGCGGCTTCCTGCTGCTCGGTTCCGTGCAGCTACCCTCTGCCGGATCGTTTCCGGAATTAGGTCTGCCACGCGGGCACTGGCCAGGCAAATGTAGGTATCAGAAGCACCGTAGTACACCAGCACTTCATCTTCATCTTCAAGGATCTCTTTGTCCGTTGCCGGTACCGCACCACAGGTAAACACCACGTTCGGCACCCAGGAACGCCCGCGTTCACCGATTTCCAGCTCCGTCTCCGGCGACAGAATGGGGTTTGGGGAGCGGTAGAGCAGGCGGCTGGGATCCTTAAGATCTACAAGAATCACCCCCAGGCGATAGACCATGGTGTTACTCACCCCGTGATAAATGAGGAGCCAGCCGTATTTCGTTTTGATGGGTTGAGAACCGGAACCGATCTTTAAGGAGTCCCACATGAGGCCGGAACGCGGTCCGATGATGATCTTGTGGCTCTGTTTGGGCCAGGGAAAGCTCAAAGTGTCCGAATAAGATACCCAGATGCTGGGCTCCACCCGGTGGTACATCACCCATTTGCCGTCGATCTTTTCCGGAAAGAGTATGGCATCCTTATCCCACAGTCCGGGAAAGGCCATACCCATCCTTTCCCAACGATCAAAACGGTAGGCCAGAAAGTCTTCCACACTGATGCTGGCTCCGGCCACCTGAGCCACCACTCCATCGTAAGCCGTGTACACCATGTACAGGCGGCCGTCGATGACCACCACGCGCGGGTCCTCACACCCGCGCTTTTCTTCAGGCGTAGCCGGCACAAAAATGGGTTCGGGCAACCGTTCGATAAGCTTATTGCGGTCAAAGACGGCCAGGCCGATGCGGGAAATCTCATCCTCCCCGAAGGCCCGGTATAGGAGATATACCTTGCCGTTCAGCCGGACCGCCGCAGCGTTGAGTACATAACGGTTCTCCCACGGATGCTCCAGAATAGGACGTAGAAGCGGGTTATTCTCCTCCCGCTGGAGCTGTCCGGCCTGCGGAAAAGCCCCAACATCCTGCACCAGTACTACTTCTTCCGTCCGGCGCCTCCCCAGGAGCACATCAAGTAGGTCGCTGGCTTCACGCCCTTCCCCGATGCGCTGGATTACCTCCGTCATAATGTCCTGAGGGCGAAAACCCATCTCTTTGTACATCTCTTCCAGAAGGTCATGGTGGAACCAATCGCGTTCAACATGCAGCGAAAGCGGCGTCGGCACCCCTTTTCCCCCGCGGAAACTGTAACTTGCCCAGGTCCAGGCAGAACAAGGGATAAAGGTGCCGTCGTCAAGGGTAAGGCTCAGACCGTAGCCTTTGACCATAAGTTCCAGCAGGCGGGCTTCTTCCTGCCGGCCGGCCTTCGCCAGCTCTTTTGCCAGAATGTGAGTACGGGCAGTAAGGTCGCGCTGGTGCCAGTTCTCAAAGATATTTGCCGCCGAAAAAATTTCTCGCCCCCGGTGCTTGATGACCGAGTTGACCAGCTTGGTCCCAAATTCCTTGCGCTCGCGGGCATAAATTTGCCAGATAAGAGAATAATGCTCTGCCTCCACCAGGCTCTTGACAATGCGGGTGAAGTAGCGGATTTTCGGAAAGGCTCCGCCCATCCCTTTGGGCAGGCTGCTTACCGTAATGCGTGCCGCCAGCCGGTCCAGGTGGGATATGTCGCGCAGTTCGCCTACACCGGGGAAGGTTTCCGGGGTAAAAATAAGGGGTTTTATCTCCACCTCCTCCAGGCCGTCAGGCCGCAGGTTGTCCTCCAGCCACCACAGCACCCGGTCGGTGTACTCACGTTCCTCGCAAATTCCGGCCAAAGTAAAGGCATCGCGCACATCCAGGTTATCGAGCAGCTCTGAAATGCTGTGGTACCCGAGCCTAATCAACAGGTTTGGCGGTGGAAACTCCATGAGAAGCCGGCGCAGAATCTCGTTTTTTACCGCCAGAATGTTTTGGTGCGGTACCAGGGAAAAAACTCTTTCCACAACGGCCCGTGTACCCTCCGGAGTCGAAAGGTCCCCCGGAAATAGGCGGTGTGCAGCCTGCTCCAGTTCCAGCATGAAACGCTCCAGGCCGGCCCCGATTTCCGCCGACGGCAACCCTTCCGCCAGTTTCAGGTCCTCATGCAGAAAACGATGAAAGGCTTCCCCGTATCTTTCCTGCAGCCTGCGGAAAACGGTGTTCGTCCGCACCGGAATTCCGCCTAAGCCCTTAAGTTCTTTAGGCAGAGTGACGGGTACTCCCGGAATAAACTCCAGGTAATCGAGAGGTGTTATAACCGGACGGACCTCAGCTGCCTTTTCCACCCAGGTCTTGACAAACCCGCCCTTAAAGCGCCGAAACTCCTTTACCTGCTTCTCTTTGAGGCGGGCAACCTGTTCGTAAGTCAGGTCCTCCAGGTCCAGGTTCTTCACCTCGCCGACCAAGGCGCGGAAGCTCTGGATGGTGGCGACAAACCCGGCCAAACGCCCTTCGTAAAGTACTGCAAGGCCTTCCAGGATATCGTCTGCCTGAAGAGTCGAATCGAAAGAGTAGGCCTGGAGCAAATAGTACACCACATGGGTCCAGAGCTCCTCGCTAAAACGAAACTCCGCCTCGCGCCGGCCGGCTGCCAACCGCTCCAGCCCTTTAAACTCTTTTTCCGGCAAAATGCGGGAAAAGAGCGTACTAAAATGATCGAACCCGGTGGTAAAGTTGGCAATTAGATCCGCGAGATGGCAGTGTACCTCTAAGGGGCGGTCCCGGGACTCCAGCCCGTAAATGTCCGGCTGTTTCAGAATGAGTTGGGACTTCAACCAGTACTCCTCATGGTTCTTGATACAGTCGAAAAGAGCCCGCGCGACCTGCTTGAAAACGTGCGTCCGTTTGCTCGCCGAGGGTAGGCTGAGCTTGGCCCCGAGGCTGACTTCGCAGATTTTCTTGTCCCAGACCACAGCTTGAGCAAGCAACCACGGGTCCACACCGAATTCGCCGATACCGCCGTACCACCAGTCCAAGTTAGTACAGTAATCCTCCACCAGGCTGCGGGAAATACCGTAAATACCGCTTAACGGGTCGGTAACGCGCAGGCCAAAGAAAGCCTCCAATAACGGCGCCACAAATAAGCTGCCGGTCGGGTCTTCGAAGTAGTGGCGCCGGAAGCTGGAAACGACCAGGTCGTAGTCCTGAAGGAGGGGGAAAAGCAGGCGTTCGAGCCATGTAGGCTTAAACCCCCACTCACCCCGTTCCTTGAGATCGGCCTCGAGAAGAATCACATCTGCCCCGAGCTGCCTGGCCACTTCCAGAATGGCCCGGATACTAAAACCACGGCCGTTGGCGCCCGGCGGCAGTAAGAATTCGTGGTGAGGAACGTCGAGTTCCAGGCTCTTGACCGCATTTAGAGCTTTCTCACCGGCAGGGTCTCCGGCACAGATAAAGAGCGGCTTGATGTTTAAAAAAGGCTTAAGGCCCTGTACTGCAGTGGAAAGCACCTGGGGTAGGGTATCCTTTTCATTGTAAAAAGGAACGCCCACCACCACGTCCACAGGCCCGACACCCTTAACCTGCTCCAAAGCAG
>JASKLG010000066.1 GCA_030153805.1 Bacillota bacterium
AGCGAGGGAAAGCGCGGGCGGTGTTTGAGGCCCGCAGGGCCGAGTTCTGCCCGCGCCCCGAGCGAGCCGAGTTCGTTCGTCCTCAGGTCGTTCGCGCCGTAGGGGGATGGCCTAGGGCCGAAGTTTTCATCCCTCTGGTGGTGCCGCCTGCGGCATGGACGTCTACCTTGAAAATACTGAGGCCGAGGGCCGTCCCCGCGCGGCGCCTTACGTCCCGGCAAAGCTAGCTGCGCAGCAGGTGAGGTAACCGGCTCAGGGCCCAAAAGGCCAGCTCACGATATGTCTTGCGCCCGCAGGCCACTTCCAAGCCCTGGCGAAAGCACACCGGGCTCCTGAACAATGCTTTCTGCCAGAGCTGCGGGCAACGCCGGGCCAACCGATTCAGGGCCAGGGCCCAGGCCAGGTCCCGTCCAAAAGCCTTAGCACAGGCCTCATCGTAGCGGTGGAGGTAATGGGACGTGTACGGCAGGCCCCGCCCTCTGAGCGCCAGAACCGTTTCTGCAGCCAGGTGGGCCGAGAGCAGCGCGTAAAAAATCCCTTCGCCGGTGATGGGATCGGCAAAGCCAGCCGCATCGCCCACCAGAAGGATACCGTCGCCCGAGCGCCGCCGGCGCAATCCTCCGAGGGGCACGAGGTGACCGCGAGGCCTGGTTGGGGAAAGGCCCAGGGACTGGAGAAACTCAACCCACAAAGCCTTCAGGTTTACTTTGGCCCCGTCCCAGCTTCCCAGGCCTACCGAAGCGTGGTTCCCCTTCGGAAAGACCCAAGCATAGCCCCAGCGAAACATCCCCCAATGCGTCTCCAGCGTTCCGTGCAGGCGGTGTCTCCCGTCCTCGCCCGCAGGAAGGGGTATCTCGGCGCTCAGGCAGGGGGCGGCCGGGAACCGCTTCTCTCCCAAAGCGGCCGCCACGCGGCTGGGCACGCCGTCGGCCCCGATGACGAGCGGTGCAGAAAGGCGGCGCCGGGTAGTGCGTACCGTAACTCGCCCCGTGCCGGTTTCCACGCCCAGCACAGCCTCACCCGGGCAAAAGATCGCCCCGGCCGCTTGGGCCTTTTCCACGAGCACCCGGTCGAAATCGCGCCTGTCTACCGTGACGGCGTAGGGCTCAGGAAACACGACCTCCTGGACCTTACTACCCCAAACAGCACGGAAGGCGCGGCAACGTTCCCGCACCACGTCCGCCGGGAGCTCGAAACCCAGGTTGGCCAAGGCCCGATTGGTAAGCCCTCCCGCGCATGGCTTGTCGCGCGGGAAAGCATCTTTGTCCAGAAGCAGCACGGCCAGACCCGCCGCAGCCAGGTCCCGGGCCGCCGTGGATCCAGCCGGGCCTGCTCCTACGACAATGACGTCCGGCTCCTCTAAAGGGCCCGGCATATCTTAACCCCCCTCGCCTCTATCCCGGTACCGACCGGTTTTTTATTTTAGCTGTCTATTCCTTTCGTGTATGCATTCTTTGCAGTACATATTCGTTGAACTGGTCCTGGTTCCTGCTTTTCCTTTTTTCTTACTAAGCGGTATAATGAAAGATGAACTTGTCCCCAAAAGGATGGTTGGCATAGCTGTGAACGAAAAACCGGTGATCGTCCAGCGCGACGGCAGTATTCTCCTGGAGGTAGGAGGGCCTTATTACGAAGAGGCCCGCGACGCCCTGGCGCGTTTTGCTGAGCTGGTGAAAAGCCCCGAATACGTACACACCTATCGCCTTTCACCCCTTTCCCTCTGGAATGCAGCCGCAACGGGCATGAGCGCTCGGGAAATCGAGGAAAGCCTGAGCGCTTACTCCCGCTACCCCGTCCCAGATAACATCCTGCGCGATATCCGCGACTACCTTTCCCGCTACGGCAAACTTAAGCTTATTCGCCAGGATGAGACGCTGCTCCTGGTATCCGACGACCCGCTTCTCATAACGGAGATTGCGAACAGCAAGGGCCTTTCCCGCTATATAGAGGGCTGGGGCGGCCCGAACCGCCTCAAAGTTGCGCCAGCCCAGCGCGGTTATCTCAAGCAGGCGCTCATCAAGCTCGGCTGGCCGGTAGAGGATCTGGCCGGCTATACACCCGGTGCACCCCTCGCCATCGACCTCCGCTCGACCACGCTAAGCGGTAAGTCCTTTGCCCTTCGTTCCTACCAGGAAGAAGCCGTGGCCGCCTTTTGGGCCAGCGGCTCGGAACGCGGTGGCAGCGGGGTGGTCGTTCTGCCCTGCGGCGCAGGAAAAACCATGGTGGGCCTGGGCGCCATGGCCCGCGCCCGCTGCCATACCCTGATCATCGTCACCAGCACCACAGCCGTCCACCAGTGGCGCGACGAAATCCTGGACAAGACCACCCTCGGCCCCGATGAAGTGGGAGAGTATACCGGTGACCTCAAGGATGTCCGCCCTGTCACCATCGCCACTTACCAAGTGCTCACCTGGCGACCGAGCAAAACTGAGAACTTTCCACATTTTGCCGTCTTCAACGCCCGCGATTGGGGGCTCATCATCTACGACGAGGTACACCTCCTGCCTGCCCCCGTTTTTCGGGTGACGGCGGACCTTCAAGCACGGCGACGCCTGGGACTCACCGCCACCCTGGTGCGCGAAGACGGACGGGAAGAAGATGTCTTCACCCTGGTCGGGCCCAAGCGCTATGACGTGCCCTGGAAGGTTCTTGAAAAGCAGGGATGGATCGCCACTGCCACCTGTACGGAAATCCGCCTTTCCCTCCCGCAGGAAAAGCGCCTCGAGTATGCTCTGGCCCGCGACCCGCACGTTAAGTACCGCCTCGCCGCGGAAAACCCGGCCAAGCTCGCCGTGGTGCGCGAGCTCGTCGCCCGCCACCGAGACGACCAGGTTCTCGTGATCGGCCAGTACCTGGACCAACTGGCAGAGCTGGCGGCTGAGCTTAAAGCCCCGCTTATCACCGGCCGCACGCCCACCCAAAAACGCGAAGCGCTCTTCGCCGCCTTCCGCGAAGGGCGCGAGAAGGTGCTGGTAGTCTCCCGGGTAGCGAACTTCTCCATCGACCTGCCCGAAGCCAACGTGGCCATCCAGGTCTCGGGGACCTTCGGCTCGCGCCAGGAAGAGGCCCAACGCTTAGGAAGGATCCTACGCCCGAAAGCGGGCGCCAACCAAGCCTACTTCTATACCCTGGTGACCCGTGATACCAAGGACCAGGAATATGCCGCAAAACGGCAACTCTTTCTGACCGAGCAAGGCTACCGGTACACGATTTTGGACGCAGCCGAACTGACTGACCGCTTGGGGAGTAGTGAAGCATGAAATATCAGGAGTTCCTGGCTCATATCGGCGACAGCCAGACCTTGAGCTACTTAGGACGGCTTCATGGGCTGGACCTTAGCCCGCGCCAGTCGCCGGCCAGAATGCGAGAACAACTATGTGCGCGCCTCGCCGACCCGACCTACCTGGAATCCTACATCCGCGAGCTACCGGAAGTTGAACAGATGGGCCTGATGGTGACGGCCTTCGGGCGCAAAGACCTTTTTCCGACCACGGAAAGTGTCCACAACCGCCTGAACGAGCTCTGCAAGAAAACCGGACGGACCGGTGGAAGAATCATGGCCTCGCTCGTCAGCCGCGGCCTGGTTTTTACCAGCCGGGATTCTTCTTACCGGAGCCTCTATGTATTGCCAGACGAAGTTTTCTGGGTTCTTCTTCGTCTTCTGGCGCAGCGCCATGCCGTACCCAACCAACCTCCCCTCCCTCAAGAGCCGGCTTTTGGTTTTGACATCCTTTCAGTTTTGAACGAGCTTTTTCTCTTTCTCGGCTGGCTGAGGCGCGAACCGGTACGCCTGACGCAGGCAGGTTATATCTATCGGCGGGAGCAACAGCGCCTCCTCTCCTACTTTAATCCGCCAGAAGAACCCGACGCTGAACAGGAAAAACCTTACCCACCCCGCCTACGCTTTCTCGTCAGCTTTTGCGACACCTATGAATTGATCGCGCCCTTTGCCGATTCAGCGGGCAACACTTACCTAGGCACAACTCCTGAAGCCGACAAGTGGATGCAGAAAAGCTTAAACCGCCAGGCCAAAGAGGTTTTCGAGTACCTTTACGACCATCTCCAGTACCTACACGGACCTTTGCCTTGGATGCTCCTTCTGCCGGCCAGTGTGATATCGGATAAAGGGTGGCTCAACCTGACTACCTTGATCCCCTCCCTGACAGAGTGGGCAGTCGACCCTTGGTACCTACCGGAACGAGAAGTTCCGCAGGCAATAAAGTGGCTTACAAGCTTCGGATTGGTGGAAAAAGCCTATATTAACGGCCAGCAACTTATTCGTTTGACCGTAGGTGGCAAGCGTTTTCGTTCTGGCCTCTTGCCGGCCATCAAGCAGGATACTAAGTTTTTGGTCCAACCAAATTACGAGGTCTTAGTTCCCCAGGAGCTCAAACCAAAAATACGTTGGAATCTTGAAGCCTACACAGATTTGGTCAAAAATGACCGCGTAGTCGTTCTAAAAATCAGCGAGCAAAGCGTTTACCGCGCTTTTAAGCGTGGATTTCATCCCGATGAGTTCCTTACTTTTCTGGAGAAACACGTCCGCACGCCTCTTCCGGAAAACGTAGTCTATTCCCTTAGAGACTGGTGCGACCGTTACGGCGCTGTCTACCTGGAACAACCTTTACTTCTCGCCTGCCGCACCCCAGAACTGGCTTCTGAGATTGCTGCCGACCCGCGCTTTAAGCCTTATCTACGCGGCGAGTTTACACCACGCCACCTGCGGGTGGATCCCGACCGCTATATGGAATTCCTGGCCGCTCTGGAAGCGGCCGGCTACCGGCCGCGGCCGGGGATTGCCCGGGACAAAGCGGCGGCAGAAGCTAAAGGGCGCCTGCGCGACGCCGAAAAAGAAGAATAAGAAACCGCCCCAGCAGGCGTTTGGGGCAAGCGTTAAGGAGGATTTACGTGGACAACCGGTGGTTAGAGTACATCCGCGAAAAATTTGACCATGCCCCTTTCTTTCGTTTCCTCGATGCACAAATCGCTGAGCTTCAGGCGGGAAGCGCAACCGTCGTTGTGCCTGTGACCGAACAGCTGCTAAACACGTACGGCACGTGTCACGGTGGAGTTTTGGCCGCCTTGGCCGACATGAGCATGGGGCTCGCCCTGCGCACCCTAAAGCTTAAGGTGGTCACGGTTGAACTGGCTGTGAACTATCTCCAGCCAGTTTACCCAGGATGTAGCCTTGTCGCCGCCGCACGGGCCGTGTACCAAGGCCGGCGCCTTATCATGGCAGAAACAGAAATCCTCTGCCAAGAAAACCTCGTGGCCAAGGGCAAGGGGACGTTCATCGTCACCGGCCCCGACGAGGAAGAAGCAAAGAACCCGGGCTGATGACCCGGGTTCTACCGCTATTGGGCATCCGGAGACAGACGCATCGGTCGCCTTCGCGCCCAGTTATTTACGCCTTCTCTCCCAGACCTCAGGATTAAAAATGCGGGTCGGGTACTCACCCCTGAGCACTTGAAGGATTCCTTCGGCCGCCCAAGTGGCCATGCGCCGCAGGGATTCGTCCGTGTGGGCGGCCATGTGCGGGGTAACGATGACGTTCGGAAGTTCAAACAGGGGGTTCGACGGTTCAGGCGGCTCGGGATCGAAGACGTCCAGACCGGCGCCGGCAATTCTGCCGTCTTTGAGGGCCTCGTAGAGCGCCTTTTCGTCCACCAGCGGCCCGCGGGCGGTGTTGATGAGGAGGGCGTGCGGGCGCATCTTCTTCAGCTGTTCGCGGCCGATCAAGTGATAATTGTCTCGAGTGGCCGGAGCATGCAGGCTGACCACGTCTGCCTGCTCTAGAACTTCGTCTACAGAAGACACGGGTGTAACATTCATAGCCTTGGCGGCATCGGCATTGAGATAAGGATCGTACGCGATCACCCGCATCTCGAAGCCCAATCCGCACCGCTTCGCCACCGCCTGCCCGATTTGGCCAAAGCCGATGAGGCCGAGGGTCTTCCCGGCAAGCTCGTTGCTGGGGATAGTGAAACGGGAAGCAAAGTTGTGTTCGATCCTGAGGGCCTTGTCGGCGCTGAACACGTTCTTGGCCAGGGCCAGCATCAGCATCACGGCGTGCTCGGCCACGGCTAAAGTGTTGGAGCCGGGTGCGTAAACCACCGGAATGCCGAGTTCGGTGGCAGCAGCCACATCAATGTTATCTACGCCGACGCCGTGCCGCCCAACGACCTTTAACCTAGGAGCTGCTTCGAGGACTTCGCGCGTGATTGGGGTAGTCCGGACGAGAATAGCATCCGCGTCCTTCACGTCCTCGACGAGTTTTTCCGGCGCCGGATCGCGGGCCAACACCCATTCCGTCTCCTGTGCCAAAAGATCCAACCCTGCTTGGTGCACTCTTTGTACCACAACGACTTTTGGTTTCAATTATCCTATACTCCTTCCTATTAGATTACCTGCGCTGTCAAAAGGTAGTGCCTCGGGCCCAGCCAAGATTTGGAGGCGGGGACTTGCCTCCACCTCTGGCCGGAGTGACTCCGAAACCTCTAACTCCTCAAGTTCCAGCGTGTTCTTAATCCTGACCACACGGGCCTTCTCGGCCGGGATCCCCGGCAAGGAAGCCAGCGCTATCCGTATGGCCTCGCGGTCGTTCTCCGCGCTCACCGGCATCCGACCGCGTTCCAGAACCCCGGCGGCTATCACATTGGCGTACGTAGCCGCAACGTCCACCTTGCTCAAAAAGCGCTTCGTAGTTATGTCCGCCAGCCCCATGCCGAGGGCGTTGCCGTGGGAGGCCTCGGTGAGATCGAGCACCGCGATGCGCTTAATCCGCGGCCGCTCGGGCTCCGGTTCGCCCAGCTTGTACATCCTCCCGATCACGTTTACGTCCATGCCGGTGCCGCTGATGTTCTTCCCCATCTCATCCACGATGAGGACATCGATATCATCGAAAGGCAAACGCGGCAGGTAGTCCTTGGCCCGGCGCAGAAGCTCGGCATCCACATCGAAAAGCTCCTCCGGGCGTGCTGCTCGTACCTCCGCCGTCTCCTCCCGGCTGTTTTCGACTATCCCCAGCGCCCCGATGATGGGGGCCACCTTAAGGGCCACCCTGGCCGCAGCCGGAATTGTCTCCGCCAGCCCGTGCTTGTGCATAGCCGTACAGCCCTTTTCCTTGCCCAGGCCTACGGCGATCATCTTGACTAGGCCGCTCTCGTTGGCGGCGCGAAAGCCCGTGTGCGGCTTTACCCGGTTAACAACGAACACTCCATCCGCCGACCACGCGTTCTTGTCAAAGTAGACGGGCACGCCTTTTTCCGTCCGCCCGATTTCGACGACCTCCATAGAGGAGTGGATAGGTGCCCCGACGCTTTCCTCAGTAATTCCGAGGCTCGCCAGGATGGCCAGCTGTCCCTCGGCGGTAGCACCCCCATGGCTGCCCATAGCCGGTACGAGAAAAGGTTCGCCTCCTGCTTCCCGGATGGCTTGTACCACTGTCCTAAGGATAAGCGGTATATTGGCGATGCCGCGGCTGCCCGCAGTGATAGCTATCCGCGCCCCAGGCCGTATTCTTTCGGATAGTCTCAAGGTAGACAGGGCAGCACGGACGGCGCCTTCCACGTCGCTTATCACCGGGCACTCAAGGTTCTGTTTCACCCGGTAAAAGAGCGGGAAATTCATGTCTCTCTCCCCTTAAAAGGTCGGGCCAACGCGGGTAATGGCAAACTCCCGGTGGCCGAGCTTTTCGGCTTTGGTAAGTTCGCCCCGGGCTACGGCCAACATGAGGCTAAATATGCGCCGCCCGACTTCTTCAATCGTCTCCTGGCCGTCGATGATGGTTCCGGCATTGACGTCAATGTTTTCCTCCATGTTGCGGAAAGTACGGCTGTTGCCGGTAACCTTGATCACCGGGGCAATTGCACACCCCGCAGGGGTGCCGCGCCCGGTAGTGAAGACGACAATCTGCGCGCCGCCGGCAACCATGCCCGTCACCGATTCCACATCGTGCCCAGGGGTATCCATCACCCAGAGGCCGGGGCCGGCAGGCGCCTCGGCATATTCCAGCACGCCTTGGACTTTGGCCGTCCCCGCTTTATAGATACACCCCAGCGACTTTTCTTCGATGGTGGTAATACCTCCGGCGATGTTGCCGGGCGCGGGGTTGGCTCCGCGCAGGTCTACGCCCATGCGCTTGGCGCCTTCTTCCACCCTGGCCACGATCTCATATAAGCGCCGCGCCACCTGGTCGTTCACCGCACGCCGCGCTAAGAGGTGCTCCGCGCCCATGATCTCGGGCGTTTCCGAAAGGATCGAGGTTCCACCAGCCGCCACCAGAAGGTCCGAGGCCACACCGAGCGCGGGGTTGGCGGCGAGACCCGACGTCGCGTCTGATCCGCCACACTCTAGACCCAGAATGAGGGCCTTCACCGGAACCGGCTGCGGCGCGATCCGTGCCGTCTCCGCGACGAGCTTCCCGGCGATCTCTACCCCTTTTTCCACCGCCCGCCGCGACCCGCCTTCCTTCTGGATAACAACGAGCTCTACCCTTTGGCCGCGGGCTGCTATTTCCGCCGCCACTTGTTCGGCAGCCACCTTTTCGCAACCCAGGCCAACTACGATAGTGGCGGCTACATTCGGGTTAGACCCGTATCCTACCAGTGTGCGCTTCGTTTGCTCGAAGTCTGCGCCGATCTGTCCACAGCCGTGTTGATGCGGCACGGCCACCGTCCCCGGCACCGCGTCCGCAATGCGCTGGGCAACCTCGGCAGCACAGACCACAACCGGCAGGATGAGCACGTGGTTGCGGATTCCTATGCCGCCCCAGGGGCGGACGTAACCCAGGATCTCCACTTACCTCTCAGCCTCCTTGGCCATCAGGTCGCCCCGTCCCCGCTGGCTTTCAACGTTGTGGACGTGGACGTGCTCGCCCCGATTGATATCGACCGTAGCCTTACCCATGACCTCGCCGTACTTGATGATCTCTCCACCCTTAGGGATTGGCCTCAGCGCAAACTTGTGCCCGAATTGAATGGCCGTCGCAACTCGGATCTCGCGTTCCTCTGCGCCGACCCGAACCTTCACCTGTGCCCCAGCGGGTATATCCTCCAGAGCCGTAGCCACATTGTCCTTTTCACTGATGACTATCGCCCTCACCTCATCCCCTCCCTCCCGAAAACGAGAAGTTACTCGCTTCGCTCAAGGCCCCCACTCACTCTTTCACCACCGGGATGGTGATTACGCCGTAGGGCAGCACCCAGACGCTGGCGTCCGGCCCAAGCTTGGCAAAGGCCCTCTCCAGGGCCTCCTCCATGGTGCGCACCGGCGTGAGCAGGAGTTCCCGCAGCGTTTGGTCGGGAATGGCCGAGCCTACGATCATCAGTTCAGCATGCTGCAAGATGCGCGCCAGGACAAACACTTTATGTTCGCCAGGGGCGAACCCTTCCGACCTGGCCTTCTCCGCGGCCTCGTCCGCCGAGCGCACCGTTTTCATCCAGGCGTGATAACCTTCGTGCCCGATCCCATCCTGGCAGGGTGCAGGGATGATGAGCACACCGCCTTTTCTCACCAGGGGCTTCGGACCGTACACGCTGGTATTGACGGCCCGGGTGGCCTGGTAGAGGTCTCGGTCTTTGGGATAGCCCGGCGCGGCGATGACGATATCCGCCTGCCGGTCCACCGGAACTTCGTATACCTGGCGCGCCGTCCGCACCCCTTCCGCGTGCGCGGCCACCGGATCCCCGGCCACCACCCGCACGAACTCCTTTTGCGGGTTGAGGACCACGTTAACTACGAAGTCCAGCTTCACGAAGGCCGTCGCTTCCTCCAAGAACTGGCGGAAGACGTTGCCCTCGATGAC
>JASKLG010000013.1 GCA_030153805.1 Bacillota bacterium
GGCACATCGGGAACGGCCGGGTGCTCTGCGTCGCGGGCCTTAACCTTCATGGCCTTGATCTCGTCGACGGTCTTGCCGACCATCCACTTTTCCAGCTCGGCAATCTGTTCATACCAGTTCTTGCCAATGGAGGATACTTTACCCATGCCATACTTGTCGCCGAGCTCTTTCTTCGTCTGAACCTCTGCCGTCTTGTCCGAGGTAACTTTCATGTCCTTGTCGAAGTTGACCCTGCTCTGGGCAGTGTCGATGTCGACTTTGACGACCTTGCCGTCCTTATCGAAGAGAACGGCGGCAATGACGCTGTCTACCTGGCCAACTGCCGTTGTATCGCCTTCGGCGTCCTTTGACTTTGCAATCGACGTGACAATACCGAGGCCCAGCTTATATCCCTGGGACTCCTGCTGGGTCCCCGCCTGCTCCTGTGGCTGGGAAGACCCGGACTGTTCTTTGGGCGCCGAGCAACCTGCCAGGAGACCTGTGGCCAGCACCAAGGCCAAGGCGATGATGAAAAAGCGTTTCACAATGTCTCCCCTTTGAAAATAAGATTTGTTTCGGTTTTGTTTGAACCCTGCTAAAAACCCCTTTCCTCCCCCTCTCCTCCCTTCCGGTTTATATGATTTTAGTTTCCGGCGTATATGTTAGTTCGATGTTTGACAGACAAATCCTCCCTCGACGACCCTTATATAAACAAATTTCTTTAGTTCAATAACCCAGTTCTTGGCGGACGAGGATAACCTCTAAATCCGTTTTTTGCGGGCGGCGTTCGATGATCACCGTGACCGAACACATGCGACCGGGAGAATTGCAGTCGGTGCAGCGGCCGACAACAGCGCACGGGGTACCGGTATTAAGCCGCCGGCCATTTAAGGGAGCTGCAACGTTGTGCACGCGGTCCAGGGCGGCGGCAAGATCGGGAACTACCTTGTTTTGCCCGCACACCAGGATAACTTTTGGCGGCCCGAAGACCATGGCCCCTACTCGGTTGCCCACGCCGTCGATGTTCACCAGGCGCCCGTCTTCGGTAACGGCATTGGAACTGGCCAAGAAAACATCAGCCGTGAGCTGGGCGCGCCTTAAAGATAACATCTCTTCCGGGCTCCTGGCCCGCCAGTGCCAAAGAATTTCGCATCCACGGGCCTCGAGCTCCGGCACAACGCCGAGCTGATCGATGGTCAGCGACCCGCCGACGCCAACCCGCTGGCCCGGCTGCACCCGTTCAAGGATTAATGCTTTGGCCTCCTCCGGCGTATCCACCACCTGGGTTTTGATACCGTGCTTTTCCAAGGCCGCCTGGGCGCGCAAGAGTTTATCCTCCATGTTACAACCCCCTTAAAAGGCTTATCCCCCAGGGCTCTGGGGGCCGGGATTTGTGCTCGTTATGCTTTTCTTTAGTCCTTATTATAGCTCCTTTTCAGACGACAGGCAAGCAAAAGCTGGCAGAGCAGGCAGAAATTATCATCGAGTTCTGAAAAGCTGCGTGCCATGGCCAAAAGAAAAGCCCGGGTTCGTCCGGGTCGAAACTTGTCTAGTAGTGGTAAGGCTCTCCGTGGATGATGCGGAAGGCCCGGTAGAGCTGTTCGAGGAGAACCAGGCGGGCTAATTCGTGGGTAAAGGTGAAGCGGGAAAGGGAAAGTACCGTACGCGCCGCAGCGAGGACCTCGGGCGAGAGGCCTAAAGTCCCGCCCACGGCGAAAGCCAGGCGGCTTTCACCGCAGAGGGTGAGCTTCTGAATCAATGCGGCAAATTCCTCAGAAGTCAGTTCTCGCCCGCGCTCGCTCAGCGCAATAAGGTGCTCTCCGGGAGAGAGCGCGCTCAAAATGGCGCGCCCCTCCGTTTGCTTTACGGCTGCAGCCGCTTTTTCATCTATACGCGGCGGAATCTTAACCGCAGGAAGAATGACCAACTCTATACGCGCATAAGGCCGGAGGCGCCTAAGGTACTCATCGATCCCCAACTCGATGAAGCGCATGCGCGTTTTCCCCACGGCCAAAATCCGAATGCCGAGGGCCATTTAAGCAGGATAGTACGGGCGCGGTGCCTCAGCCGCGGCCGCCTCGGCAATGTTGTAGTCCACCCCTGTCTTGGCCGCCAGACGCTCCTTAAGGAAGCGCTCCGCAACCTGAGGAAAGAGGGCATAAGACAGCACGTCCTCGGGTTTCTGGATGTACGCGGCAATGGCCTGCTTGGCCTTCTCCAGCCCCGGCTCCAGCAGGTCGGCAGGCCGGCAGGTGATGGGCTGCTCGTCGCCGATGATTTTCTTTTTCACCTCTTCGTCGATGGGCGCCGGCGGCCGGCCGTAGTAGCCGAGGACGTAGTTTTTCACTTCAGTAGGCACTACCTTGTAGCGCTCGCCCAGGAGCACGTTGAAGACGGCCTGGGTGCCCACTATCTGGCTGGTGGGGGTGACGAGGGGTGGATAACCCAGCTCTTTGCGCACGCGCGGTACTTCTGCCAGGCACTCGCGGTACTTATCCAAAGCCCCCTGCTGCTTGAGCTGAGCAGCCAGGTTGCTGATCATGCCGCCGGGAATCTGATAGGAAAGGACGTTGGTATCCACACCGCTGGCGATGGCGGCAAACTGGTCGTATTTTTTCTTGATCTCCCGCCAGTAATCGGCAATCTCGGACAGAAGTTCGAGGCTTAAGCCTGTATCGCGCTCGGTGCCGGCTAAGGTGGCCACAATCGACTCGGCCGGCGGTTGGGAAGTCCCTAAGGCCAAAGGTGAGCTGGCAGTGTCTACCACATCCACCCCGGCTTCAATGGCCTTAAGGTAGGTCATAGACGCCATGCCGCTGGTGTAGTGGCAGTGGAGCTGGATGGGCACATTAACAGCCTTCTTGAGTTCTGTCACCAGCTCATACGCCGCGTACGGGGTAAGCAGCCCTGCCATGTCTTTAATGCAGATGGAGTCGACCCCGAGCTCCACGAGGTCTTTGGCCATCCGCACGTAAAGGGGTATGTCGTGGACGGGGCTGATGGTGTAGACGACCGTACCTTGGGCATGTGCCCCGGCGGCCTTGGTGGCGCGAATGGCCGTTTCCATATTGCGGACGTCGTTTAAGGCATCGAAAATGCGCACGATGTCGATGCCGCCGTCAACCATGCGCTTTACGAATTCCTCTACCACATCATCGGGATAATTACGATAACCGAGTAGATTCTGGCCGCGAAGCAACATTTGGAGCTTGGTGTTCTTGACGTGCTTTCTGATCGTCCAGAGTCGCTCCCACGGATCTTCATTGAGGTAGCGCATGCAGGTGTCAAAGGTGGCGCCGCCCCACATCTCCAGGGAATAGTAGCCCACGGAGTCGAGCTTTTCCAGAATGGGCACCATGTCCTCGGTCTTCATACGCGTAGCAAAAAGGCTCTGGTGGGCGTCGCGCAGCGAGGTGTCGCAGAGCCGGACCGGCCGTGCCTTTGCCATCTCCATCTCTCCTCCTTATCGCTGCCCGGCGGCTGTTCCCGCCGCAGCGGCTTTTCTTTTTGATCTAATTCTGCATACAGTATACTATTCCTCCTTGGCGTCCGGCATTTGCCCCAAACCGGCCTGAAGCAACTAGATCAAGGTTAATCGTTTAATCGTTCGGGCGAGGTGCAAGAATTACGGTTACAGTCAGCTTTTCCCCCCGCCGGTCGACATCTAGGGCGATGCGCTCTCCCACCTTCCGGCGGGCGAGAGCGGCGGTAAATTCGGGCAGCATGCGCACGCTCTGCCCGGCCACGGCGAGGATGACGTCGCCGGGGCGGATGCCGGCCCGCGCCGCCGGGCTGCCGCGGTAGACGTCCAGCACGGCGATACCCGCCGTCGCCTTAAGATCGAAGTAGGCGCTTATCTCCCGGTTCACCTCGGCCGCGTAAACGCCGAGCCAGGGTCTCAGCACGCGCCCGTGGGCCATGAGCTCCTCTATGACCGGGCGCGCGAGGCTCACGGGAATGGCAAAGCCCATCCCTTCGGCGGCCCGGGCTTTAGCCGTGTTGATGCCGATAACTTCACCGCGCGCATTAAGGAGCGGCCCGCCGCTGTTGCCGGGATTGATGGGAGCGTCGGTCTGAATAAGGTTTTCCAGCAATTTGCCGTCGTCGGTCTCGATGGTGCGATTCACGGCGCTGATAATGCCGGCGGTGACGCTGCGCTGAAATTCAAGACCTAATGGGTTGCCGATAGCCACGGCGAGTTCCCCTACGCGCAGTTTGGTGGAATCTCCCATCACGGCCGGAGTAAGGCCGGAGGCGTTGATTTTCACTACGGCCAAATCTATCGCAGGATCGCTACCGACGAGGCTGCCCGGTACCTGCCGTCCGTCGGCCAGGGTGACGGTGATACGCCGAGCGCCGCCTACCACGTGGTGGTTGGTCAGGATGTAGCCTGCCTGGTCAAAGATGATGCCAGAGCCCACACCCTCTTTTTCGTAAGCACCGTAAAACCAATCGTACGCCGGCTCGCGGGTGGCAATGCCTACAACAGCCGGACCGACACGCTCCGCGATGGCCGTGATGGTGCTGTAGGGGTGAAGCTCCACTTCGTCGGCGGCGCGCGAGGCCCCGAAAGAAAGAGGCCCTTCAGGGGCGGGAAGAAGCTCCGCCCGCGGTAAAAACCTGGGGCCCACCAGGGCTCCTCCGGCAAGAAAGGCCACAACCAGTGCCGCCACCAAGGACCAGCGCGAAGCAATTCCCCGCATTTAGCTACTCCCTCCGCTCGCTTAAACTCGTTTGCCGTTCGGCACCTCTTTTTCAGTATTTCCTTGGCAGCGGCAGAAATGCAGGAAGGGGCGGCTTACCGTCGCCCCTTGTATGAATCTTGAGCTCAGACACTTTTGGCCCGCACGATGTCTTTTACTTTCATAAGACGCGTTAGGCTCCCCCGCTCGTTTTCGTCCAGCTTCATGGTGATGTAACGTATGGTGCTTGCCAGTCGCGGTATCATCACATACTCCAGGGCGTTCACGCGCCGGCGGGTGCGTTCGATCTCTGCCGCGAGAAGCATTACCGCCTTCTCCACCTCAGCGAGTTCCAAAAGCCGCGGTAGAAGCTCGGCCAGAGTGCTGATGGAATCGTCCAGCTCGGCAGAGGTTTCGGCAAAGCCGTAGGGGTAGATACTTTCCGTCTCCCGGCTTACCTTCTCCCAGGTAAGTTTCGGAGTATGGACGCTCATAACGTTTTGGTGTTCCACCTTAACTTCGAGCCGCTCCTTGGGGTACAGGATGGCCTCTTCAATCGCCTCGGCAGACATTACCGCCCTGGCCAGCATAAACTTGCGGAAGGCACCGGCCAGGCGCTCCTCCACTTCTTCCCGAAGTTCCTTGTTTTTTCTAACGAGCACCAAGAACTTCCGCATCAGTTCGTCGCGCTTATCCTTGAGGAGTTTATGCCCGCGCTGGGCCATGGCCAGCCGCCGCTTAAGGCGGTTGAGCTCCATGCGGGTGGGATTCACCCGTATCTCCATGGGCTACTCCTCCTTTTGGACCGGGAGGTATTTATTCAGGTACTCGTCGCGGATACGTTTCAGCTCGCTGCGCGGGAGCATGCTGAGAAGCTCCCAACCTAAATCCAGTGTTTGAATGATGGTGCGGTCCTCGTTTTCACCCTGCTTGACGTACCTGGCCTCAAACTCGTCGGCGAACTTCGAGAAGAGTTTGTCCGTCTCCGAAAGCGCCGCTTCGCCCAAAATGGCGGCCAGCTCCTTGGCCTCTTTGCCGCGAGCGTAAGCAGCATAGAGCTGGTTCATGGTGTCGGCGTGGTCCTCACGCGTCTTACCCTTGCCAATACCCTTATCCTTAAGCCGTGACAGCGACGGCAAAACGTCGATGGGCGGGTAGATACCCTTCCGGTGTAGGTCACGGCTCAAGATAATCTGTCCCTCGGTGATGTACCCGGTAAGGTCCGGAATGGGGTGGGTCTTGTCGTCCTCGGGCATGGTCAGGATGGGCACTTGGGTAACCGATCCTTCTTTTCCGCGGATGCGCCCGGCCCGCTCGTAGATGGTGGCCAGGTCGGTATAGAGATAACCGGGGTAGCCGCGCCGGCCGGGTACCTCTTTGCGGGCCGCGGAAATCTCGCGCAGGGCCTCGGCATAGTTAGTCATGTCGGTAAGGATGACGAGAACGTGCATGTCCTTCTCGTAAGCCAAGTACTCGGCGGCCGTGAGCGCCATACGCGGCGTGGCAATGCGCTCAATGGCCGGGTCGTCGGCCAGGTTGAGAAAGAGCACGGCCCGTTCGATGGCGCCGCTCTTTCGGAAGTCCGAGATGAAGAAATCGGCCTCTTCAAAGGTGATGCCCATGGCGGCAAACACCACTGCAAACTTGGTTTCCGTCCCCGGCACCTTGGCCTGGCGGGCGATCTGGGCCGCAAGGCGGGAATGCGGCAGGCCGGAGGCGGAAAAAATGGGCAGCTTCTGGCCGCGGACCATGGTGTTGAGGCCGTCGATGGCCGAAATTCCCGTCTGGATGAACTCGGACGGGTAGTCCCGGGCAGTAGGGTTAAGGGGATAACCGTTGATGTCGAGGCGCTTTTCGGGAATGATGCGCGGTCCGTTATCGCGCGGGCGGCCCAAGCCGTCAAAAACCCGGCCCAGGATGTCCGGCGAGACACCAAGCTCCAGGCCCCGGCCGAGGAAGCGCACCTTGGCAGTGCCCGGGTTGATGCCGGTTGTGCCCTCAAACACCTGAACCAGAGCGGTGTCGCCGCTAACCTCCAACACCTGCCCGCGCCGGATACTCCCGTCTGGAAGCTCGATTTCCACGAGTTCGTTATATTTCACGCCGGCGACCTGCTGGACCAGCATCAAAGGGCCGGCGATCTCTGAGATGGTACGGTACTCCTTAGGCAACCTCCTCACCTCCCTCGGCAGTCACGCGGGCCACCTGCTCTTTAATCTCCGCCTCGATCTGGTCAAAGATTTTAAGCTGCTCCTCCGGCGTGTACTTGGCACGGGCGATACGCTCGCGCACGGGAAGCGCCAGGAGCTTGCCCAGCGGCGCGCCCTTTTCCAGGGCCCGCTGGCATTCGTGGTAGAGGAGGAGAATGAGGCGCATTATGCGCTTTTGCTTCTCCAGCGAGCAGTAAGTGTCCACATCGTGGAAGGCATTCTGGAGAAGGAAGTCTTCACGCACCGATTTTGCCGTCTCCAGGGTGAGGCGCTCACGCGATGACAGGGCGTCTACCCCCACCAGGCGCACGATCTCCTGAAGCTCCGCTTCCTCCTGGAGGATGCGCATAGCTTCGGTGCGCATCTCCACCCACTCGTTGCCCAAGCGCTCGCGCAGGGAAGCGTCGATGTTGTCCAGGTACAGGGAGTAGCTGAGGAGCCAGTTGATGGCCGGGAAGTGCCGGGCGTAAGCCAGGGAGGCGTCCAGGCTCCAGAAGACCTTAACGATCCGGAGGGTGCTCTGGGTAACCGGCTCGGAGAGGTCGCCGCCGGGAGGTGAAACAGCCCCTACGACGGTAAGGTTTCCGATCCGGCCGTCCGAACCCAGGCAGCGGACGCGTCCGGCCCGCTCATAAAACTCCGCCAGCCGGGAGCTCAAATAGGCCGGGTAGCCTTCTTCACCTGGCATCTCCTCCAGGCGGCCGGACATCTCGCGGAGCGCCTCGGCCCACCGGGAGGTAGAGTCGGCCATAAGGGCCACGCTGTAGCCCATGTCGCGGAAGTATTCGGCAATGGTGATGCCCGTGTAAATAGAAGCCTCCCGCGCCGCCACCGGCATGTTGGAGGTGTTGGCAATAAGAACGGTACGTTTCATGAGGGGCTCGCCGCTCTTCGGATCTTTAAGTTCAGGGAACTCGAGGAGAACGTCGGTCATCTCGTTACCGCGCTCCCCGCAGCCGATGTAGACGATGATTTCGGCGTCGGCCCACTTGGCCAGCTGGTGCTGGACTACCGTTTTGCCGCTCCCGAAAGGTCCTGGAATACAGGCCGTGCCGCCCTTGGCCACGGGGAAGAACATGTCGATGACGCGCTGCCCGGTCACCATGACCTCTTCGGGGGAAAGTTTCTCCCGGTAAGGCCGCCCCCGGCGCACCGGCCACTTCTGCATCATAGTGACCTCGCGCACGCCGTCTTCGGTGCGGATCTTGGCGATGGTATCCGTGACCGTGGCTTCGCCGGCGAAGATCTCGGTTACCTCGCCCTCAATGCCCGGGGGTACCATAATGCGGTGCTCCACCAGGCTGGTCTCCTGTACCGTGCCGAGGATGTCCCCGGCGGACACCTTGTCGCCCACCTTCACCCGCGGCACGAACTCCCACTTCTTCTCGCGGTTCAGGGCATATACCTCTACCCCGCGGGTAATCCGGTCGCCCACCTTTTCCTTGATGACGTCCAGAGGTCGCTGAATGCCATCGTAGATGGATTCAATGAGTCCGGGGCCAAGCTCCACGGAAAGGGGCGCTCCCGTAAGATATACCGGTTCTCCAGGGCCAATACCACCGGTTTCCTCGTAAACCTGAATGGAAGCCCGGTCCCCGTGGATCTCGATCACCTCGCCGATCAGGCGCGCCTCGCTGACCCGAACTACGTCGTACATCTTGGCTTCCTGCATTCCTTCGGCCACCACCAGGGGGCCGGAGACTTTTAATATCCTGCCAACGGCCAAACCTACCTACCCTCTTTCCCGAATAAGATGTCCGCGCCGACAGCCCTCTCGACGCTGCGCCTGATCTGGGCCATGCCCAGCCCGAGGCTCCCCCGGCTGCTCGGAATAGGAACTAGGATGGGAGTAGGACGCGCGTTTACTTCTTCTACCGCTTCATGCACCTGGTCGGCCGCCTGTTCGGTGATGAAGACTACGGCGTAATCACCCTCCGTGACCTTGCGCAGGGCCTGCTTTGTTTCCTCGGGGCCGCTTACCGGAAAGGTGATAACCCCAACGGCCTTAAAACCAAGAATGGAGTCGCGGTCGCCGATCACGGCAATCTTAGGCATAGACATCACGCAGCCTTTCCCTAATTTCCGCCGCCGGGAGGCCATTGATCTTGCTTACCAGGATAATGCGGATGAGCTTGATCTCGTTTTCTTTAGCCCAGAGGTATGCCACCAGCGGCTCGGCGCCGAAGGCGATAAGGCGGCTCTTTTTTACGTAGGCCAGAAGAAAATCATCGGCCAATTTTTCGTAACGGGTAAGGCTTTTCTCGCGCTGCCAAAAGGCAACCCCTTCTCCCACCACCGGTCCGAGGGAGTCCTTGGCCAGGCGGTCCGCGAACGCCGTAAGCGGTTCCTCAACTTGGGCGAGGAAGTAGTCCAGGCCGAGCTTCCCTCCCGGTAGGAAGAAACGGGGCAGCAGCTCACGGGCCCGAACAGCATCGCCACCGGCGACGTGCCGGACGCGGATGAAGGTCTTAATATTGGTGAGGTCTACCTGCAGGCTCACCAGCGTGCGCAGGAATTCTTCGCCCCGCTCATCGAGGACGCGGGTAATGTGGGCATAGTAGGCCCCGTCCAGGAGGGTGTCCACCAGCTGCGGGTCGCCCGACTCCGCCAGAGACTCCTCCGCCCGGCGGGCAGCCGCCGCGAGCTCGCCGGGAAGCTCCTTCCAATCGCTGTTGGCGGCAGCCACCGCCAGCTTCTCCGGTGGAATGGTCCCGGCGGGCACGAGCAATTCTCTTACCTCCTGCCCGAGCACCTTGCCTTTAATAAGAAGCTTCAAGTTGAGAACGTCGTACTTGAGGAAAAAGAGATCGGTAAGCTCCGGGCGCGGCGATATCTTGCGAAAGAGCTCCCTTACGGCAGCCATTTCCTGGCGGAGTACAACTTCGTATTCGTACACGCTGTTAAGTTGCCCTACTGAAAACGCGTATGGGGTCTCAGTAAGGACTTTGAAGGCTTCAGCGGCATCTTTGGCCTCCACCATGCGCTCAATCTTGCTTCTGTCGAGGAGCCCCGTCTCGAGCGCCCGCACGCGCGCTACCGCGTAGGCGTATTCAGTCTTATCGCCTCTCACTTCTCCTCCTCCTTTCCCGGCTTGAGCTTAGCCGGCAGGAAAGAGGACGGCAGCCACTTCCTGCTCCAGCTCATCCCGGCTGAGCTTGAGGATCAGTTCAAAGGAATAGTTGTTCTCCACGCCGCCGGCGCGCAGGATAAAGCCGCCCTCCAGCGGGCGCGTCTCCGCGGCCAGGGTAAGCCTACCGGCCTTGCCCTGCGCCTTTAGTTTTTCGTTCACTCGAGCCAGGAAGGCCTCGTTCAGGCGCTCCCGGTCATGCGGAGCCACAATAACTTCTTCTTCGCCCGTTTCCGCCGCAGCTACAAGAAGAGGCTCGATGAAGGCCTGGTACTCGGCGGTCGGGAGCTCTCTTAGGTTCTTGATAGCGAGCTCAAAAGCCTTATCCACCAGCTCATCTTTCACCCGCAGCCTTTGCCGGCGCGCCTCCATCTCTGCTTGGACGAGGAGCCGTCGCTTTCTTTCCGCCGCCTCCTTCCCGGCCCGCGCCAAGATTACCTCGCGCTCTTTCTGGGCGCGGGCGCGCGCCTGAGCAAGGATGTTTTCCGCCCGCCGGCGAGCCTCGGCCTTCACCTCTTCAGCCTCTTGCTCTGCGCGCCGCCGGATGCGCTGGGCCAGCGCTTCTACACCGGCCATTAAATCGCCACCCCTCTGACCAAGAGCAGGGTTGAAAGGAAGGCCAACACAGCGTAAGTCTCGACCATGGCGCCGTAGGTGATGACTTTACCCAAGTCCTCCGGCCGTTTGGCGATGACACCGATGCCGGCGGCAACCGTTTTTCCCTGGGCAATGGCGGAAAGCCAGCCGACGATGGCGATCGGGACGGCGGCCATGAAAAGTTCCAGACCCTGGGTGACCGTAAGGTCCGCGAGCTGGCCGCTGAAGACGCCAATCCTGATCATGATGAGAAATCCTGAGAGCAGACCATAAATACCCTGGGTGCCGGGAAGAGCCTGAAGAAGCAGTGTCTGGCCGAAGCGCTCAGGCTGTTCTGTCACTAAGCCGGAAGCGCTTTCACCTACAAGCCCTACGCCGATGGCCGAGCCGATCCCCGGCAGACCTACCGCAATGGCCGCCCCCAGAAGGGCAATGACGATTCCTTCAAAACCTGACATTCTTTTAAGCCTCCCTTTCTTCCAGCTCAAGATCGATGTATCTGGTATTCAGGCGAAACGGGCTGAAGGGTCGCCCGCCGCTCTCGTAAAACTTGGTGAAGAATTCAATGTACTGCAAACGGCTGGCATGCACATATGCCCCGAGGACGTTGATGATGAGGTTGAAGCTGTGGCCTGCCACGGCAATCAAGGCGGCGATGACCCAGCCGAGCGGCCCGCCCTGGCCGACCATTGCCACCATGTTGTTGATGACCATGCCGATGACGCTGGTACCGAGGCCTAGGGCCAAGATGCGGGAATAGGAAAGAACATCGCTCAGGTAACCGCTGGCTCCGTAGAGGCTGACAATCCCGGAGAGCAGCCGCTTTACGATGTTCCTGTTGGCCCGCCCTTGAGTAAGGATCAGCCCCAAGGCTCCGATCAAGGACACCGCTTTACCCGCCGGAGCCAGAGAAGGCAGCGCCGACCCAAGAAGAAGCAGGATCAACCCCGTTAAGAAGACCAACCATAACCCCTGGTCATAGATGGCATCTAAGACTTTGCCGCTCCTGATGCCTGCCATCATCTGGATAATGAGCCCTGTAAAGATCTGGATTACACCCAGAGCCATGGCCACGGCCAGCATCTTTATCGGATCTTCCATGGGGCTGAACCAAATTGGCGGTATGGGCAGGCTGCCGAACCAGCTGCCGGTAACAACCCCCGCCAGGAAAGACGCTCCACCGCCTATGATGAGGAGTGTGAAAAGCTTTTGGGCCAGTCCGGCCATACGGATTTTCTGCATGGCGTACCAGCAGAGCCCGGCCAGGATAAGGCCGTAGGCGGCGTCACCGTACATTAAGCCGAAGAAAATGAAGAAGAACGGCGCGAGATAAGGCGTAGGGTCGATACCCCCCGGTACAGGTAGCCCGTAAAGCTCCGTCACGGCTTCGAAGGGACGAACGGTGCGGCTGTTCTGGAGCACAACCGGAGGATTGTCACCTTCTTGAGCGTCGCGCGCAGCCAGGTAGGCCGTAGGGCTCACCCGGGCCACCGCACTTTCTAAGCGCGGCCAATCTTTAGCCTGAACCCAGCCGGTAAGAGCAAAGGTCTCGTCAGTGCGAGCAAAGTTTTGCACCAGGTCCAGGCGCAACCTTTCGAGGTTGGCTTCGTCGTAGGCAGCTTTAAGAAGGAGCCTGTCCGGCACGTACCGGCGCCCCTCGGTCAGAAGTTCTTCCCGCCGGCGATTTAGTTCTGCAAGTTCGGCCCTGGTATGCTCCAGCACCTCTTTTACCGTGCCCCTCAGCTCGGGGAAGGTGACCCGGTTGAAGAAACGCCGGTGGAGGAAGGTCTGGACTCTCTCCTCGTCGGGCCGCGCATAAAGGATGATAACGCGGGCTTCCTCGCGTTCGCGGCTTATCACCTCAAAGTAGGCACCGGGCGAAATCTCTTCCAGTTCTGCGGTAAAGGCTGCCTCTTCGGCCGCCGGCAGAGTGAGAGTCCCGAGCTCCAACCCGACCTCAGCGCTGGATCTCAGCTCTTGAAGCGGAACGTCGAGCGCCTGCCAGGGGGTGAGAAGGGTAAGGAGATTCTCCTTTTTCGTCTCCTCGTTTCGGAGGTAAGTAAGTTCCTCATCAATGCCCCTCAGAGCGCGCTGCACGTCAGCAACGCGTTCTTTGTCTTTGAGGTAGTTTCTAAATTCGCTCTCTTTGAGGTACACTTTAGTACCTGCAAACTGCTGAATAAAGGTGGTCTTTTCCGGGGCAAGCCGCTGGAGAAAGTCGAGGCAGAACTTGAGTTCGGCCAGGCGGGCGTCTAACTTGGCCGCCTGCTCCCCCGGCTCGTCCCGCATCAGTTCGATCGGCGCATCATCTGATGGCAGTTCCTGAATTTCCTCCAGGAAATCCTCCACCTGGAGCACGCCCAGGCGCTGGAGGAGGAGCGTCAGTGCTTCCCGGTCCTCGCGGTGGGCAACCAGGAAGACCTTCTTCATTTCAGAGATGGCCATTGGCTTTCACTATCCTCTCCACGATCAGCGCTACTGCCTGGGCCAGACGACCGGCCGCTTCCTCCCGCATGCGGGCGCAGGCTTCATCTGCATCCCGGTAAATGGGCTCAGCCTCGCGTAAGGCTTCGGCCTCGGCTTGAGCAATCAACGCCCTAGCCTCTTCCTCGGCCGCCCGCATTTCCCGTTCTACCAGAGCCTCGGCTTCGGCCTCCGCCCGCTCGACCATGCGGCGGGCTTCCTCCCGTGCCGCACGCCTGAGCTCCAACACACTCGTCTCGGTTTCTCGTATGGCACGCAGGGCTTCGATGGTCAAATACATCACCACCTCTTTTGCATGGTAAGCCCCAGATAATAAAACCAGTACAATTATAACACAAGAAAAAAGTGACCAGCAAACAACTTTCTTTATGCCTGTTAAAAATTTAACCCGACAAGTTTTCCAGTTCACCCGTATAGGCGTTTACGTAAAAATACGTATCGCCCCCAGTCCAGATGCGCCAAACCGGCGCTGCTTCCCATTCATCGGCATTGTAAATCTGGCTGTAATAACCGAGGACTATCTCGCGCACCGTAAGGGGAGCCGCCTCGGCATACGGCCGTTCGAACGCCAGTGCAAGGAGGGCTTCCGCAGCGGAAACCACCTTGCGCGGCCGGCCACTTTCGCCGAACACGGTAAGGTAGCGGCGCCAGTAGTTCTGCACACCGGCCGGCGTAACCACCAGCACGGCCCCGCTCGCCCCTACCAGAGGAAACCTTCCATAGCTTTGCCCGAACTCTACCAGGTATGTGCCGTCCCGGCGGTAGGGAACCACACGGGTCAGAACAAGGCCGTCTGCCCCACCGTGGGCGGCCAGGAAAGCCCGTGCCTTCTCTTCGGCCTGGGCGGCCGTTTGCTCGCCCCCAGCTTGTTCCAACCCGTGCCTAGTGTAGACGGTAACCCCGCTGCTGAAAAAACGAAGTTCCTCCTCTCCCCGGCTGAAAGCCAGCACCAGGAGCGGGTCGGCCCCTCTGGTCACCTCGACACCGTCAAGGGTGCCGAAAAAGGTCAAGGCCAAAGGATAAGGGTTGAGTTTTTCAATTCCTACCCTTAGAAGGGCTAAAGAAGGCGTCTCCCGCGGTACTTCCGTAGCCAGAGCGACGTTTCTTTCGGCCAGTTGGGCCACCAGCTCCGGTTCCGGCCCCCCAGGCGCCGTTCGGCCAGGTGGAACTTGACGCAGGTTAATATATAGGCCGCCCAGTACTACGTCCAGCAAGAAAAAGGCAACGAGCAGGATTGTCTTCGCGCGTCCCCAGTTCACGACCGGTCGCCCCCTTCTGCAGGCAACCAGAACTCATCGCCGGCCGCGGTCTCCACCGCCCAGACCGGACGCAACAGCGCCTCGCCGTCCGGACCGGCATCTATGCTGTACGCCAGAAAGGCGTCGGCCACCCGGTCGCCTTTCTTGAGCCTGCCGGCAGAGAGAATTTGCTCTTCCAGCTTATCCGCGCTGACCTTGACCCACCCCACGTGCATTTCTTCCTGCAGCACCTTACGCCGGTAGCGGCCGATGCCGCGGTCGGTAAGTTCAATCTCTATGGATGGGGTCAGAACGGGAAGACCCTCCAAGTACTGGTTGAAGGCCAAACGCCAGTAGGCTCCGGCAGCGGTGGAAACCGGCGTAAGGGCGGCCGCCCGCGCCTCCTCAGGCCAGCCGCCGTGCTGGGTAACGAAACGCGCCGCACGTTCCAGCGCCTGCGCGGGAAGGAAGGTGCCGCCCAACGCTACCTCCGGCGCGCTGTATTCCACCGATCCCTCCGGAGCTACGCGCACTCCGCGGCGGCCATCGCTGAAAATAATCGCCCCATCTCGCTCATGGATACGCCGCGTAAGCGAGAGGTCGGCAAAGAAGCTTCCCGCTACTACCTCCGGGTTTACCGCCTCGCCACTCACTCTAAGAACGGGCAAGGAAACGGGTTGGGCCGGCACGTACACTCCGGCCTGCACCGGAAGGGGAGGCTTAAGTTCGCGATACGAAGCCCGGGGCATTTTCTCTAGTTCCTCCAGAATCGAGGTCAGGGCCGCCGGCGCCCGCGGGATTCTTAGGCCGAGCGCCTCATCATTGCCTCCACCGACCAAAAGAAGTGCCGGCTGGCGACTAGGTAAGAACACGACGCGCTTTACCGGCCAGGGAAGCTTAAAATCCGGAGGGTAGTCAAGGACCGGCCCCCAGATGTCACCGGTAATCGCTACAGGAAAGATAAGTTCCACCGCCGGACCCTTGAAAGCAGTCTCCCACTCGCGCCGGGAGCGCTTTTCCCCCGTCAACTCCTCCGGCTTTAAGCTGCCCAGCTGCTGCAGCACATCCAGCGCGGCTTCCCACGCCTTCTGGAAGTAGGACGAGCCAGGATAAACAAGAGTAGGAGCGCCTTCGCCGGGATAGAAAACCAAGCGGGACGGCGCCAAGAGAGAAATTGGGTCCCGCCCGGCCCCCCAGTAAGTGCCGCCGGTAGGAAGGTCGGGCGCCGGAGCCTCAACGGGAGGCATTCCCTCCCAAAGGAGCAGGCTGAGGTAGATGCTCAGGGCCACGAAAAGAACTAAGAGGCCGCTCTTTAAGCGCTCAAGCCACACCTTTATTACCCCCTGAGCGCTGGATCGGGAGGGTAAACGTTACCTCCGTGCCTTTCCCGGGTTCGCTGGTCAGGCTAATCTCGCCGCCATGGGCTTCCACAATCTGCCGTGCAATAGAAAGCCCCAATCCCGTGCCGCCAAAAGCGCGAGAACGAGCCTTGTCCACGCGGTAAAACCGTTCAAAGATGCGGGGTTGATCCTCGTACGGAATGCCGACGCCGCTGTCGGCCACGCTGGTTCGCACCATTTGCCCATCCTGGGTTAAGCAGAGCTGCACTTGACCACCTGCCGGCGTGAACTTGATGGCGTTGCTGATGAGGTTGGCCAGAACCTGCTCGACGCGGTCGCGGTCGGCAATGACCGGTGGCAGGGCTTCGGGCTGGTGTACGGTGAGAGTAAGTCCTGCCCTCTCGGCGGGCATGCGAAAACGCTCGACCACTTCCTGAACTACCTTTCCCATATCCAAAGGACGCTTGTCCCAGCGAACCTGGCCGGCATCCAACTGGGCCAGCTGGAGGAGATCGCGTACCAGGCGGGTCATCCGGTCCACCTCTGCGCTAACCACGCTCAGGAATTGCCGTCTTACCTCCGGGTCAAGGGCATCCTCGTTGTCGAGCAGGGTCTCGACGTAGCTCTTTATAGTAGTAAGGGGCGTCCGGAGTTCATGGGAAACGTTGGCCACAAACTCCCGCCGGCGGGATTCTAGACGCTCCTCTTCGGTAACGTCCTGAAGGGTTAGAACTACCCCGGCCTGAGCCGAACCGCTTTTGAAGGGCACCAGATGGATTTTGAGCATCCGCCCGCCCGTCTTCTTCTCTTCCAGGCGAACCGAAACCGAGCCCTTCGCCTGGACCTGCTCGAGTTCTTTTTCCAACTCGAGCTCCGGGAATACCTCTTGCCAGTGCCTCCCCAGCACGGCGGCTGCCGGCTGTTGGAGCCGCAGGAGATTTCGGGCGGCAGGGTTAATATGCACGATGTGCCCGCTCGGGTCCAGGGCAAGTACTCCATCGGTAAGGTTGGCCAGGATGGCCTCCACTTTTTCTTTTTCGCTGGAGATCTCATCCAGGGTTTCGCGCAGCCGCTCCCGCAGGTAGTTGAAGCCAGCAGCGAGTTCGCCGATCTCGTCCTTTGAGTACACGGTGACCGGCTCGCCGAAGCGTCCCGCGGCGATGGCCGCCGCCTGGCGGGTTACCTCCAGGATCGGCCGGGTAATGGTGCGGGCGAGCGCAAAGCCGAGAAAGATGGTGGCCAGAAGAGCCAAGGCGGTAGCTTTGAGCAGAATTCCCTTGACTTCCTTCAGAGTTCGATCCACTTCGGCCAGAGACGAACTGAGGCCCACTGCGCCCACCACCTGCGCTTCCCGGCGTACCGGGACGGCCAGGTGGAGGATGCGGGCCCCTGTAACCGTATCACGGCGCACTTCGCTCGCCGAAAGCCCCGACAGGGCCCGGGTCAGCTCGGGCTGCTGCAGGCGTTTGCCCAGCTGGGTGCGGGCCTCCCCCGTCCCTGCAAGTACCATACCGCCGGCATCCACGACCACAATCTGCGCCTTGGTTTGCAGCCGGAAGTCGCCCACCAAATCGCCCAGGTAACTTTCCGGTTGCTCGCCGCTAAAATACCGCACGGCAAAACCGGCCAGAAGGTTGGCCTGGGTTTCCAGCGCCGTGCGAAAGTTCGTCTCATAATAGTTCTGCAGCCGGCGGGTGAGCTGCACGCTGATGATCTCCATGGCCACAATAACCAGGAGAATGAAAATGATAACTATCTTCCCCTGGATGCTCCTCAATCCTATTGCCCCCTAAAGAAATACCCGATGCCGCGCTTGGTTTGAACGTAAGTGGGGTTGGCCGGATCATCTTCCAGCTTCTCGCGCAGGCGCCGTACCGTCACATCCACCGTGCGGATGTCCCCGTAAAAATCGTAACCCCAAACCTTCTCCAGGAGGGTTTCCCGGGAAAATACGCGCCCCGGCGAGAGCGCCAAAAACTTCAAAAGCTCGAACTCCCTTAAGGTAAGGTCGATATTTTTCCCGCGCTTGGTTACTTCGTACCGGGTAAGGTCCAGCGTCAGGTCGCCAAAGGTCAAAATGGAAGAATTGCCCTCGGTCCCGCGGTAGGATTGAGCGCGCCTAAGAAGGGCCCGCACCCGGGCCAGGAGCTCGCGCGGGCTGAAGGGTTTGGTAACATAGTCGTCTGCCCCGAGCTCAAGCCCAAGCACTTTGTCCGTCTCTTCGTCTTTAGCGGTGAGCATGATGATGGGCACGGTAGAGTTTTGGCGCAGCCTTTGGCAAACTGTCCAGCCGTCGAGTTTGGGGAGCATGATGTCGAGAATAATAAGGTCCGGTTTAAAGCTGACCGCCTTGGCCAGGGCGGCTTCACCGTCAAAGGCAATCTCTACCTGATACCCTTCTTTTCTTAAATTAAACTCCAAAATATCCGCAATGGGTCCTTCGTCGTCTACCACCAGGATCCTCTCGGGCATTCTTTTCCCCCCTCGTTAAAAAAGAATTTCGGCCCCGCAGGGCCAAAATCCTCCCTCGCTCATTACCGGCCCGCAGACCTCCAGCCCGCTTCCAGTGCGGCAGGCGAAGTAAAGCCTGCGGCGGCAAGGGCCTCAGAGAACGGGGCGCCCCTTGCTAGGGCTTCAATAATCTTTGTAAGCCCCTCTTCTCCCCGAGCCTCTACCATATACTCAACAAGCGAAAGGGCGTCGCTGTAAGCCAGATTTTGATCCAATTCCTCGAACCGCTCAAGTTCGGCTAAACTATAGTGCCTTTCTTCAGGACTACCCCGCCCTTCATTCCAGAGCACGCCGCCCTGGCGTACTTCCAAATACTGAGCCAAACCTTCGCTGAACCAGCGTGGGTAGTTACCTCGCGTCTTGTAGTCCAGCACCAAATGGGCGAACTCATGCACCATAGGCCCCATGGCGCGGAAGACTTGGGCGATTTCTTCCAGGTTTCGGCCCTCGACCCAGGCCTTGGGGGAAAGCACGCGGATGGCCCCACCCCAGTATACTCCCATGGCGCTCTCCTGGGCCGACCAGCCGAACCTGGCGTTAAGATCCTCGCGGGTGGGGTAGACTACCACTACCGTTTGCCCGGGTGGGGCATAGCCCAGATCCCGAGTTACCGGCCCGTAGGCCGCCTCGGCCGCCTCCAGCACCAACGGAGCCACATCCCAATCTTGGGGCAAAAACTTCACCACAAAGTGTTCGCTCTCCATGGTTTCCCAACCGGTTACTTTGCTAAGAAGGTTGGCTTTGGCCATCTCGAGCGCCAAGTAGTAGGACAGAGACCGAAAAGAGGCGGTTTGGACGAGAACGAGAATTAGGAGCAGAAGTCCCACACAGGTTGCGGCCAGCAGGGAGCGGGAAATTGGCCCGCGCCCGGCCAGCCCGGAAACTATTTCCATGGGTGCGGTTCCTCCCCTCTCCCCAAGTTCGTAGAAGTTTATTCGTGAAACTAACCTCTTTCAGGGCCCGCCACACCGGCGCCGGGAGGCGGTACCAGGCGCAGCTTAAGGACGCGTTTGTTGCCTTCGTCCACCACGTAGACACTGCCATCGGAGGCTACGGCCAAAGGCCCCGGGCGGTCGAATTCCGCCGTTGGCAGGCCCTTAAGGCGGTACATGGCTATGAGCTTGCCCTCCGGGTTAAAAAGCTGCAGGCGGTTGTTGTAGGTGTCGGACACCAGAATGTCTCCGGAAGCGGTGAGAGCGATTCCCGCCGGGGTATGCATGAACTCACCTGGTCCCTTGCCGAGGAGGCCAAAATCCCGTACCGTCGCTTTGTCCACGTGACCGTCCTTTTGCGGCAAAAGAAGGATCTTCCCGGTGCCGTTGGCCCCATGCGCCAAATAAAGGGTACCGTGTTCATCCACCGTCAGAGCATCCGGCCAGGCAAAAGGCGCCACATCCACGTCCCCTTCTAAGGTGCTTTTTACCTCCCACAGCTTACGTCCATCGGGGGCATATTTTACCAGCGCGTGGGGCGAAATGTCGTAGTTGGCACCGCTTACCCCCACGTAGATATAGCCACTGCCGTCCACCGCTAAAGCGCTCAAGGGTTCATCGTAACCGTCTTGAAGGTTGAAGTAGTCAGCAAACTCTTCCCTGCTCCCCACCTGGACCAGGGGTTTGCCGTCCGGACCAATCTTCTGCACCCGGGAATTACCGTCGTCGAGGACGTAGAGGTTCCCGGCACCGTCCACGGCCAGGTCCCGCGGGTGTACAAACTGTCCCGGCCGCCCCCCTTCGCTCCCGATGAGCTCCGGCGGTGCCTGAAGGTCTCCACCCGGGAACTTGAAAACAACCTGCCTGGCTGCGTCGCTTACATAGACGTCCCCCGTAGGACTTACGGCGACGCCGGCAGGAGAGCTTAAAGGTTCGCCGGCCAAGCTGGCCAAGAGTTCCACCCGGCCATAGCCCTCATCATCAAGGGGGGCGGTAATTTCGGGAGGTACCGGCGCCGCCTCCGGCTTCGACCCCACGAAGAAGCTGCAGCCGGCTACGAGCACCGCAACTTGGAGAAGCAAAATCAGCCTAAAACTACTGAGGAAACGCATGATCCGGCCTCCTTTATCCTAAGAGTTCTCCTCTCGCCCTGCCTTACGGGGAGGAAGCCGGCCAGGGCAGGGAGCCGAGCCGGCCTACGTACAGCCACTGTACCGGGTTGGAGAGGAGCTGGTGGCGGCGGAAGATAAGCTCTAAGGTACCATCGCCGTCCACATCCCCCAAGGCCAGCACCTGTTCGCCGCTCCTTCCGGAAAGGAGCAGCTCTTGCCAGCCTTCAGGGTGGACACGATACAAGAGATAGTGCCCGGGAGCATTCGTTCCGGCAAGAAGCGTCGGATAGGCGCCGGCGCGGGGGCCTGAGAACAAGTCCCACCCCGGCAGGGTGTCACCGGCAGGCGGCTCCTGCCAGAGCTTACTGAAAGAGCCGTCTTCCCAGGAATAAACGTAAATGTCTGGCGAAGCGTCATCCCGCACTACCAGCTCTTCCCGGCCGTCGCCGTTCACATCGGCGGAAAGAAGCGCCGCCAGAACCCCTCCTGCAGCCGGGTTGCTGCCCAGCTCCACGTAAGCCGCTCCCTGCCAGCCGTAGACGGTAACGCCCCGCTGGCCAAAAGCCAGTACTTCCGCCCGGCCGTCTCCGTCCACATCGGCCAAAAGCAGGCGCCGGAAGGGAAAAGACTCCTCGCGCCGCTTCACGTACGCTTCGCCGTTCCACTCCCAGATAACAATGCGCCCACTTGGGAACCTGTCGTCTTCCGGCCGTTCCCGGCCGAAAAGGGCGAGTATTTCGGCGCGGCCGTCGCCGTTGGTATCGCCGGCGGCAATATCGGTTGGACGGTTAGAAAGGCCGTGCCAGCCCAGTTCGACGTAACCGTGACTGGTCCAGCCGAAAACAAATATGCCTTCCTCGGAGGCCACGATAAGATCGACCTGCCCGGCTTCCCGCGTGGCCGCGAGAAGTACCGAAGGGGAAGAAGTGAACTTGCGCTCCCAGGCCTTCAGATAGTCGCGCGCCCCCCGGTCCCAGATGCTTACCCTCCTCTCCACAACCAGCACCAGCTCGTCCGCCCCATCACCGTCCAGGTCGCCGCAAAATACCTCGTCCGGAAATCCCTCGCGCAGGGCTATGCGTTCCTCGCCTTTCACCCAGGCGCTCCAGGGCAACGCCTTCTCCGACGGCCCGCCGAGGCGGGCGGTAAGTTCCGTATAGAAAGCCGGGGTAATGAGGTGGGGCTTTACCGGGCCGGCCAGGTCTACCGCCCCGGCCCCGATGGTTTTTAAAGGACTGCCTTCCAGGAGAAATTGGACGGCCCGCACCGTAGGAAACTCGCCGAGGGTGTTGACCACCGAATAGATGGTATCCACTTCGCTGGCCAACCCGCCCCAGTGGTTGTCCCGAAACTCCCGGGAGAAGTCAACGTAGGCAATTCCGTCCAAAATGGTGATGTCACGGAGCTCAGTGCCGGGAGGAAGCACGGTTCTTTCCCCTTCGGGGCCGGAAGAACCCTTCAGGAGTTCCTCTATGGCTGCGCGGGCAACTGCACGAGTAAAAGGAATTTCGCGACTGACCACGTGATCCTTTCCGTCGTAAACGAAGTGAAGCTTGAGCCTGACGGATTTTGCGCCCTTCTCTTCGGTAGGGGCGACCGGCGCCGGTGCAACATGTTCGGAGTGCGGGCGGCTGCTAAGGCCCCAAAGCAGGGCCCCGGCGAGAATAAAGGCTACAAGCGCGAGACCAAGCTTCGTCCGCTGCTTCACCGCACCCGCCTCCTTTTCTAAGTTTCACTGGGTTCAGCCTGGTCTGAGGGATCAATACAGCTTAAAGGGCCGGGGTTTGGGCGGGCGATGCCACTGCTGAGTGGCCTGGCGGGCCGGCCGCCGAAGGCTCCGGACGGCGCCGGCCCTCCCGGCTGAGTTTCATTATATGCCCCAGCCTTTACAGAAGAATTAGCAAAAAGTAACGAACGGTTACGTGATTTTAAAGCTGCGGGAGACAAAAGTAGAACTCGCTTCCCTCTCCCGGCCGGCTGGTAACGCTAACCTTTCCTCCGTGTTCGGTAATGATGGCTTTGACAATGGCCAGCCCCAGCCCCGTACCGCCCAGGGCGCGGGAACGGGCCTTGTCTACGCGATAGAAACGATCGAAGATGTGAGGCAAATCCTCCGGCGGAATCCCCACGCCCGTGTCGCGAACGCCCACACACACTTCCCGGTCCCGGGTGCAGGCGATGACGGTAATACTCCCGCCGACCGGAGTGTATTTAATGGCGTTGTCCAGAAGGTTAACGAGTACCTGATGGATACGGTCGGCATCGCAGAGTACTCGCGGCAGGGCCGGCGGCAGGTCGGCCCCAAGGAGCAGGCCCGCACTTTCTGCCCGCGGGAGAAACTGTTCCACTACTTGAGAGATCAGGCCAGTAAGATCGATGGCTTTAAGGTCCAGGCTGATCTCTTTGGCATCCAGCCGGGAAAGATCCATTATTTCGCCCACCAAGCGGGACAACCTGTCGGTCTCCTGTTCAATGATGCGGGCATAGCGGGCGGCCTCGGGGTTTGAACCTAGCTCATCTTGAAGGGTTACGGCAAAGCCTTTAATAGAGGTAAGCGGGGTTCGGAGTTCGTGGGAAACGTTAGCTAAAAACTCCAGGCGTTCTGTTTCCAGTTTCTTTAAATCGGTAATGTCTCTCAGTACCGCCACAGCACCTGCTTCTTCGGACCCGCCCCGCCACGGAGTAACCTGAGCGCGGTAGACGGCACACCTTCCCGGAAGCGTGAGCTCCGCCACCTGCGGCCAGCCCCCGTCGAGCACGGCGGCGAGCACCCGCCCCAACTCAGAATTTAGGAGCTCGGCCGGAAGCGGCCGGCCGATAAGCGCATCCGTTTCCGTCTCGAGTACGCGGGCCAGAGCAGGGTTTACCAAAACTACCGTACCGGTCCGGTCCACGGCCAGGAGAAGATCGCCCATACTGGCCAGCACCGTGCTCAGCTTTTGCCGTTCGGCCTCCATGGCCCGCAAGCTGGTCGCCAGGCGTTCAGTGAGGTAGTTGAAGGCCCGCGAAAGCTCTTCTACCTCGGCAGGAGGGCGCGGGGTAAGGCGGAGAGAAAAATCCCCGCCGGCCAATCGGCGCGCCACAGCCGTAACGTCCGCCAGGGGACGGGTGATGCTGCGGGCAAGAAGTGAGCCGACAAGGAGCGCCGCCGCCAGCGCCGCCAAGGCGCCGAAAAGAAGCAAGTTCCGGACAAGGGTCAAAGTTCGGTCTAAGGAAGCGAGAGAAGAAGTCAGGTAAACGACCCCCACCGTGTTTCCATCTGCCTTGAGTGGGGCGGCCACGTGTAGCAGGCGCCCGCCGGTCGCCGGTACCACTTCGCTGGCCACATCGCCAGAGAGGGCGCGTTTCACCAAGGCGCCGCCGATGGTCTGGCCTATGGTGCGTTCTTCAGGCCAGCGGGAGTCGCCTACAACAGTGCCGCTCACGTCCAGAATCTGAACGCGGGCGTCGACATCCTGGCTGAAGCGCCGCGCCAGAGCGTTTCCCAGGAAGGAAAGTTCGGCGTAGTGGGTAAAGACGCGCGCATGGGCCTCGAGGTTCGCCGTGCTCTCTTTAAGGTAATAGTGGTCAAGGGCTCCTACTAGAAAGGTGCCCATAAGGCTTACTGTAAGGAAAAGTAGAAGAGCATAACTTAGGGTAAGGCGCCCGCGGATGGTGCGCAGCATGGCTAGAACTCCCGGAATTTATATCCCACACCCCATACGGTGAGGATGTGGGTGGGAGAGCTCGGGTCTTCTTCCACCTTCTCGCGCAGGCGCCGGATGTGCACGTCTACGGTTTTCGAATCGCCAAAGAAATCATAGCCCCAGAGCTGCTCCAGAAGCACTTCACGGGAGAATACGCGGCCAGGGTTCTTCATGAGGAGCTCAAGGAGTTCAAACTCTTTGGGTGTGAGGTTTACCACTCGCCCCCCGGCCGTCACTTGGTGACGGTCCAGGTCGAGTTGCACCCGGCCGCGGACGATAACGTGGCCGTCGCTTTTCGCCGAGCGATCCACCCGCCGCAGGATCGCCTTAATACGGGCGACAAGTTCGCGCGGGTTGAAAGGTTTGGTCATATAATCGTCTGCTCCGAGCTCCAGTCCCAGGATTTTGTCGATGTCATCATCTCGGGCGGTAAGCATGATAATGGGCGTGGAGGTAATCCGGCGCAGCTCGCGGCAGACTTCAAAGCCGTCGCGTCTGGGTAGCATCACGTCGAGGACGATGAGGTCCGGGTGCTCGGAGGTGGCCAGAGCCAGCGCCGTTTCCCCATCGGCGGCGGTCACCACCTCGAATCCGGCCTTCTCTAAATTAATGCGTATAAACTCTACAATGGTGGCCTCATCATCCACCACCAAGATCTTTTCAGCCACTCCCCCACCCCCTAGTAAAAAGTATAACGGCCCGGACGGGCCGCTTCAATGGCAGATTATTACAAGGAAGCTGCTTGCCTAAAGGAACGGGCAAAAAAGGAGCGCGGATCGCCCGCGCTATCTGAGAGGGGGTTCAAAGGTTTTCGCTTGGGTTCGACAATATCATACCACCGGGGCGTTACACGGCCATTACACCTTTTTTACGGGCCTATTACATTCCCTAGCTTTGGGAGCGCCCTGCTCCGGTCTAAGGGCCCAGCTCCCTTCATACGGATAAAACAGGAGGTTCGGGTCTTGGCGGTAAAGTGAAAGGAGGGTATCTTTTGCGCGTCATCTTCCTTCATATACCGGTACGCCTATTGCGGCACCTCCTGGCCGCAGCACTGGCATTAACCCTGGCCGGCCTGGCCTTATTTTCGTGGGAAGAGATCCAGGAGCTTCTCCCGGCGAGCGCCGGCCATACCAATCCGGTCTTTCAAGTGGATACGCAAGAACCCCTCGTAGCCCTTACGGTTAACGTGGCCTGGGGCGAGGAATTCCTCCCCGGCCTTCTCGCGGCGCTTAAAGCGGAAGGCGCCAAAGCTACGTTCTTCATGGTAGGAGATTGGGTACGGCAGTTCCCTGCCCTGACCAAGGAAATCGCTACGGCAGGCCACGAATTGGGCAACCATACCTGGTACCACCCGCACCCAACCCAGATAAGCAGCAAAGAACTGAAAGAAGAAATTCAGCGCACCGAAGAACTTCTCACTGAGTTGACCGGCCAAAAACCGGTACTCTTTGCCCCGCCTTACGGGGAATGGAACAAAGAAGTGGTAGCGGTAGCCGGCGAGTTAGGCTACCGGACTATCATGTGGAGCGCCGACACCGTGGATTGGGAGCGGCCGCCGAAAGAGGTGATTGTGGAGCGGGCACTGGCCGACATTCGGCCGGGTTGGATTGTGCTCATGCACCCGACGCAACCCACGGTCGAAGCGCTGCCGGAAATCCTTAAGGGTCTCAAGGAAAGGGGACTCCAACCCGTAACGGTAAGCGAGCTTTTAGCCAGCGAGAGAAGATAAACTTTGCCACCCTTATGCAAGATGCCGCCTTTCACACGATCCGTTCATAAAAGAACGGCGCAATGGAACGCAGACCGTAGCGCTGAGGCTGGAAGATTTGTTCAGTGGAGCCGGTGAAGAGGATGCCGCCGGGGCGCAGAGCCCGGGCAAAGCGGGCATATAGCTTTTCTTTTGCCTCTTCGGTGAAATAAATGACCACGTTGCGGCAGAGAATGAGATCAAAGTTCTCTTCGAAAGAGTCGCGCAGGAGATCATGGCGCCTGAAGTGCACCCGCGCGCGTAAAACAGGGCGAACGGTGTAGAAATCGCCTTCTTGAGTAAAGTAGCGTTCCAGAACAGGTGGAGGGACGTTTTTAAGGCGGGAGGCGGGATAACGGCCCGCTTCAGCTTCTCTCAGCACATTTGCGTCGATATCGGTAGCCAGGACGGGCAGGCTCCGGCCCGGCGCCGCCTCCAGGAGAAGGATGGCGAGGGAATACGCTTCTTCTCCCGCAGCGCAACCGGCACTCCACGTTTTGAGCTGGTGCCCGGTCCCGGTGGCCCCGCCGGCCCTGGAGAGAAGTTCGGGGAGGAAGCGCTCCCTTAACTCCTCAAAGCGTTCGGGATTACGAAAGAACTCCGAAACGTTGATGGTTATGTGCTCCAGAAACTCCTGATAGGCCGCCTGATCTTTCCCTAAGAGGCGAAGGTACGAAGAGAAATCGGAAATGCCGTGGCTGGTCATTAAAGTGGTGATGCGCCGCAGCATTTGGCGTTCTTTGTAGGCGCTCAGGTCAATTCCTGTGCGTTTCAGGATGGCAGCCTTGAATTCCGGCCACCCCTCCATCCTGCTCCCCTCCCAAAACCAAGGAAAGGGGCCAGGCGGCCCTGGCCCCATTTCCTTCTCTTTTACTTATGATTAAAATATTTAAGCGGGTCTTTCCTCACACCGCCCTGCATGATTTCAAAGTGCAGGTGCGGTCCCGTGCTCTTTCCCGTGGATCCGACGAGGCCAATGGTCTGGCCCTGGGTTACTTTTTGTCCTTCTTTAACCATGATCTGCGAAAGGTGCCCGTAAAGGGTAGCGCTCCCGTTACCGTGTTCCAGGATCACACACTTGCCGTAGCCGCCTTTCCAGCCGGCAAAGATCACCCGCCCGCTATCTGCCGCCCGCACGGGCGTGCCGGTCGGAGCGGCAATATCTACCCCTCCATGGAATTCGCGTCCACGCGTACCGTAACGGGAAGTGATGACTCCCTCACGGCTAATTGGCCAGATATAACGCCCTGTCCCCACAATAGCCGGTTGCCGGGTACCGACGGCCACCACCTGGGTAACCGGCTCTTTTTCCACTACCGAATCCAAAACCTCGCGTGCCACCACCTGGCCGTTTTCCCGGACTATAGAATAAGTTACCTTTTTACTGCCCGGCTGCCCCGGCGTGCGGACTTTTCTTTCGTACGTATAAAGCGAACTGTCTTTAACCGTCTCAACCGGGAAAGGAACGTTTTCGGTAACCGTTTTTTCTTCCCGACTCACTACCGTAACAAATGGTTTTGGCACAATCAAATTGAGCTTTTGTCCAATTTGCAGCCTTTCGCTTACACCCGGATTAGCTTTTTCCAGGTCGGCCACTCTTAAGTCGTGCGCCCTGGCAATGCTCCACAGTGAATCGCCCTGTTTAACTTCGTAAATGCGCATTTCGTCCGTCCCGCGCAGGAGATACTCTATTGCGGCCTGTACGCTGTGCACCTGATCTTCTTTCACCAGTTCCGGCGCGAAGGCAACCTCTTCTTTAAAGCTTATCTCTTTTACCATTGTCCCCTCTTCCGGGGGGAACGCCGCTTTAAGGCCGTCCACCACGGCTTGAGCTTCCTCTTCACTGGCAACGGCCACGCACGCCTCGCCGTCTACAGTTATAGCCCAGGCCTCGGTGAGGCCGAGAAGCGCACAAGCAAGCTTTTCTTTCATGGCCTCCGGCGGGGTAATTTCGATTCTGTTGCGCGGCACGGGGGTATAGCTAATCCGCCCGGCCGCCTCTGAGGCAGCGCCGTCTTGCCCTAGGATTTCTTGAACATAAGCGGCCGTAGCTTCTTTGTCGGCAGTCCAGCCGATAATCTCGCCGTCCACGCTGACGGCCCACGCCCTTTGCGTCATAGGCAACACACCGGCCAAAAGAAGGAGAAGGAATACAGCTATACCGGCCGCCAATAGTCTCTGCCCGGTAAGAAAAGCCTTTAAAGGCGCCATCTTGCGGTGCACCTTTTCGGATAGCTTTCCCAGCGCCACCCACGGGTTTACCTTCCTGGGCACCGCACCACCTCCACTTATTAACTTATTTGTAACCGACAACTTATGTTGTACTTCGTTCGACGCGCCCTAAAAAATTCCTGCCAAACCGGCGAAGTTATTTTTCGCCATAATCTTCCATCGCCCAGTGAAGCACCAGTTCGCGCACTAACAGGGCGGCCAGGGCGGCAGTCCGCTCGCTGGGGTCAAAAGGTGGACAGGCCTCGACAATGTCTATACCCACCACCCGAAGTCCCTTGAGGAGGCCGAGGGCTGCCAGGGCTTCGTGCACGCTCACCCCGCCGGGCTCCGGGGTACCCACGCCGGGGGCAAAGGCCGGGTCGAAAACGTCCAGGTCGATACTCAGGTAGAGCGGCCGGTCAGTCAGCTCCGCGCGAAGGCGCCGCAGGGGAGTCTCGAGCTCACGCGGAAAGAAACGGGTACGGGCCCGGGCAAATTCTACCTCTTCCTGTGTGGCCGAACGGATGCCAAATTGGTAGATGCGCTCCGGCGGCAGAAAATCGGCAATCCGCCGCATCACCGTGGCGTGGGAAAGTTCCTCTCCCTCGTACTCGGAGCGCAGGTCGGCATGGGCGTCGAGCTGCACCACGGCCAAATCCGGATACTCCTGCACCAGAGCGCGCACCGTTCCTAGGGTGAGCAAGTGCTCACCGCCGAGAAAAAGAGGCACCTTGCCGGTCTCAACCAGAGAGTGTGCGGCCTGGGTGATGAGGTTTAGTGAGCGCTCTAAACCTCCTGCCGGGAGGGCCAAGTCTCCTGCGTCGGCAAAAGGCACGGTCCCAAGATCGCGTTCTTGGTAAAGACTGAACTCTTCTAGATTCCAAGAAGCCTGCCGGATGGCCGTAGGACCGCGCCGTGTCCCCGGCCGGTAACTCACGGTAACGTCGAGGGGAACACCTAAAAGCACCACTTTAGCTTGATCCAAATCCGCTTGTGCCGCCAGGAAGCGGGCGTTCTGGGCGGTAACCTCTTCTAATTTAAGCATGAACGCCCCCCTTACTTAAACGGTTCTGCAGGGCTTTCGAGAAGCTCGGAGACAAAACGGGGCAGAGCGAAGGCCGCCCGGTGAAGTTCAGGGGTGTAGTAGCGGAAACCCAGGTCTGGAATGCGGCTTACGTCCACGGCCAGCGGGTCGTACTTCTTGGAACCCAAAGTAAAGCTCCAGAGCCACCCGGGATAGGTGGGAATGGTGGCTAAGTACATCCGTGCAATGGGAAAAGAAGCTCGAATGCCGGCGTAAATCCGAGGCAGAATGTCGGCATTACCCCACGGAGATTCGGTCTGGGCTACAAAAATCCCGTCGGTCTTCAACGCGCGGGCCACATTACCGTAGAATTCGGCCCCGAAAAGCCCTACCGCCGGCCCAACCGGATCGGAAGAGTCGACTATGATCACGTCAAAGGCCGCTTCTTTTTCGGCCACAAACTTGATGCCGTCCGCATGGTGGATCTGTACCCGCTCGTCGCTAAGCCCCGAGCTGATTTCCGGCAGGTATTCCCGGGCGGCCGCCACAACTTCCGGATCGATTTCCACCAGGTGAACTTCTTTTACCTCTTTGTGTTTCAGCGTCTCCCGCACGGTACCGCCGTCGCCGCCCCCGATCACCAGAACTTTTTCCGGGTTGGGATGCGTAAAGAGGGGGACGTGGGCAATCATTTCGTGGTAAACAAACTCGTCGCGTACCGTGGTCTGCACCGCACCGTCAAGTACCAAGGTCCGCCCGTAGTTTTCCGTATCCAGTACCACCAGTTCCTGGTAGTTTGTCTTTTTGTGAGCGAGGACCTTTTTTACCCGGTAGCTTATGCGCAGGTTTTCCTTATGCTCCTCGTAGAACCATACGTTCACGCCGACCACCTCCAAAGGCTGAAGTTACTACCGGCCAATCTTAAGACTGAGCAGTGTCAAGCTAACCCCTATTATACCAGAGGAGGTAGAAAAAAACACCTTAGCCCTCGATGTTTGCTTTCGTTCCGGCAAGACAGGCTACCCCTTACGCCTTACGCCGGCTAAAATTACTAAAGCGCCTCAAATCATGAGGCGCTATTTTTCATAGTTGGAGCCGATGGGGGGATTCGAACCCTCGACCCGCGCATTACGAATGCGCTGCTCTACCACTGAGCTACATCGGCAGTTTTCTGTTGTCGGCATTCCCCGTACGGTAGATATTATACTCGCGATGCAGCCTTTACGCAAGGGGCAGAAGCAGTGGGTTAGTGTCAACGTTTAGTAGGCGAGATTCCACCCAAATCCCGAGATGTTTATTAAGCAACGTACCCTGCTTCCGCTAACAGGCGAAGCACGTAGCGTA
>JASKLG010000067.1 GCA_030153805.1 Bacillota bacterium
TGGCCAGGCAGGTGAGCCTTAAACGGTGTACTGATTCTGCATTTCGAAAGTTCAAAGAATTGCTGCAGAGTTGGTTTGGGAGGTGACGTAACATGGGTAGTCCTTCTTGGCAGCCGTGGCACAAGGTGGTTCAGCTCCGCGATGACCTGAAGTCGGGAGAGCTTTCCTTGTCCATTTTCGCGGCGGACCTCTACGACGTGGTCATGGGGCGCGCCAAGCCGGTGTACGGTGATCCCGCCGAGTTCTTCGCCTTGACCTATCCCACCTTCAACTTGCGGGAACTGGCCAAAGACGTGCTGCTGCGCCTGGCCGGCAAGAACGACAAGGCCGTCCGCCAGTTGGAACTTACTTACGGCGGCGGCAAGACGCATACCTTGATTACCCTGTACCACCTGGTTTCTAACCCCGGCCGGCTGCCCAATTTGCCCGCCGTGCGGGAATTTATTGAACATGCCGGTATCACGCCACCCCGGGCGCGCGTGGCGGTGTTGGCCTGTGATAAACTGGACGTGGAGAAGGGTATGGCGGTCAAGGACCCGGAAGGCAATACCCGCTGGCTCAAACAGCCCTGGAGCATTCTGGCTTGGCAGATTGCCGGGCCGGCAGGGCTCAAGCTGCTGAGTGCCGCAGGCGACGAGGCGGAGCGCGAGAGCGCACCGGCGGAAAACCTCCTGGAGGAACTGTTGTCGCTGCCGCAGCGGGAAGGGCTGGCCACGCTCATCCTGCTGGACGAGGTGCTAATGTACGCCCGGGAAAAGATCAGCCTGGACCCAGTTTGGCGCGGGCGCCTGCAAAACTTCTTCCAGTACTTGACCCAAGCGGCCACAAAGGTGGAGCGGTGCGCGGTGGTGGTTTCTCTGTTAGCCAGCGACCCGCGCAAGAGCGACGCCCTGGGCAAGGAGATTGCCAAGGAACTCTATGACATCTTCCGCCGCGAGCAGGAAGAAGGTATCCAGCCCGTGGTGAAGGAAGATGTGGCCGAGGTCCTGCGCCGCCGTTTTTTCACCGCCGAGTCCATCCGGGACCGGGAAGGATTCCGCCCGCATGTGGTGGCGGCGCTCAAAGGCATCGCCGGCCTGGATGACCAGACGCGCAAGGAAGGGAAGGCAGCGGAAGAACGGTTCCTGAAGAGCTTTCCTTTCCACCCGGACCTGACCGAGGTCTTTTACACCAAGTGGACCCAACTGGAGGGTTTCCAGCGTACCCGGGGAGTACTCCGCACCTTTGCCCTGGCACTGCGTGAGGCCGAGAAGTGGGACCACTCCCCTCTGGTGGGGCCGAACGTCTTCTTAAGCGCTCCCGGAAGGGACGAGATTTCGGAAGCGGCCCGCGAGCTGACCTCCATCGCGGCTACCGAGTCCTACGAGGGCAAACGCCAGGAATGGGCGGGAATCCTGGAAGGCGAGCTGCAAAAGGCCCGTACCCTTCAGGAGGAACTCCCCGGCCTCAGGTTCCGCGAACTGGAGCAGGCGGTGCTTGCTACCTTTATCCACTCGCAGCCCATCGGCCAGAAGGCCTCCACGCGGGACCTCATGGTACTCTTGGGACCGACCCGCCCGGACAAGATTGAGCTTGAGAAGGCCCTGCGCCGCTGGGCAGAGGCCTCGTGGTTCCTGGACGAGGAGGCCCTGAGCGAGGCCGGGCCGGCAGACGAGGGTGGCGGGGGACTGCCCAAGTACTGGCGGCTGGGCTCCAAGCCGAACCTCAAACAAATGCATAGTGACGCCTGCCGGCGGGTACCGGGGGAGCTGGTCGAAGCCAAGCTGATGGAAGCCATACGTACCCAGAAGAGCCTTACCGCCGGGGTTCCGGCGGGGGTACGGGTGCACAACCTGCCCGAGCGCCCGGGCGACATTGAGGACGACGGCGAGTTTCATTACGCCGTCTTGGGACCGAAGGCGGCCTCCGCGCCGGGAAACCCCAGCGCCTGGGCCAAGCGGTTTATAGACGAGACCACCGGGCCCGACCGGCCCCGGGTGAACCGCAACGCCGTGGTATTGGCGGTGCCGTCCCGGGAAGGGTTGGAGGTGGCCAGGGAACGGGTACGGGAGTATCTGGGTTGGGAAGAGGTGCGGCAAGAGCTGCAGAAAAAGGAGATTGACCCGCTCAGGGTTCAGCTCCTCGTAAGTTTCACGGAGGCGGCCAAGAAGCGGATCCCCGAAGCAGTGCGGCAGGCATACTGCCTTGCCGTGACGGTTTCGGAGAAGAACGAAGTCCAGGCATACAAGCTGACCGTTGGGCTGGAGCCCCTCTTTCACGTGATCAAGACGGACAAGCGGGTGCGCATCCAGGAGTCCGCCGTGAGCGCGGAGGCCCTTTTACCTGGCGGACCCTATAACCTCTGGCGCGAAGGCGAGACGGCGCGCCGGGTGAAGGACCTGGTGGGAGCCTTCGCCCAGTTCCCTCACCTGCCGAAAATGCTCCAGCGCCGGGAGATACTGGCCACGCTTATTCAGGGGGTGCGCGACGGCATCTTTGTCTTGCGGCTCGTGCGCCCCGACCGGTCGGTGCGCACCATCTGGCGGCAGGAGCCGGCCGACGGCGATCTTAAGGACCCGGCCCTGGAAGTGGTGTTGCCCGAAGCGGCCACTCTGTCCGACCTATCGCCGGAGGTGCTCCTCCCAGGGGTCCTGCCGGGGCTTTGGCCTGACCCGCCGGAGATTGCCGTCGGAGACGTGGTCCGGTACTTCCAGGGCGGCAACGTAGTGAACGTGGACAAAGGTGGGTATGAGGAACAGTACATTATCCCGCGGGCCGAACGTCCTGTGGTGGAGAGGGCGGTAGCGGAGGCGGTGCGCGCCGGCAAACTCTGGCTCACCGCCGGGGTTGCCAGCCTCCTCGGTGAGCCCATTCCGGTGGGCCTTCTCATGGATACTGCCCGGCTACAGCCGCCCCCGGCGCCTGTGCCGGCTACGGACTTGCTGCCGGAGAGACTGCCTGCCGCCTGGCAAGACGGCACCACTACAGGCTGGGCGATCGCGGTGGCCCTTTCAGCCAAGGCCGGGAAACAGCTCCCGTGGTCCACGATTTCCACTGCCATTGACGGGGCCATCCGCGCCCGCCTGCTGGAACGGACTGTGGATTCCGGCCCTTGGCCCTGCGATATCAGCGGAGCAAAAAACGTAAAACTGCGGGTGCCTGCGGTTCTTCCGCTCCCAGCAGCTCCGCCGCCTGCTGCACGGGCAGGTGTCAAAGTGGCGGCAGCTGAACTTAGGCCAAGCGAAATACAGGACCTCGCCGATGTAATCGGGGAACTTCTCAGTGCAGCGGTGGGCTATGACCTCGGCTTTTACCTGCGTGTAGAACTGAAAGGCAACGCACAAGTTCCGGCCAGTGTGGTGGAACGGGTGAACCAGATCCTGGCGGGAGTTAATGCGGAACTAAGACTGGAATAGAAGCGGTGGTTCGGGCGGGGCAGAGAGCCACCTGAGCCCCTTTAAGAACAGAAAAGCCCCGGGAAACGGTATTCCCGGGGCTTACGCACATCTTCAGCGTAACGTTTCCATGAAGCGGCTTAGTGCCGTGAGACCGTCTTGGAAGGCCTCGGGGTCCCCGCCGAAACCGATGCGGAAGTGGCCAGGACAACCGAAGGCCTCGCCGGGAACGAGAAGAACACCCTCTTTATCGAACGCTTCCTGGCAGAAGCGAGTGCCGGAGAGCCCGGGCTTCTTTAGCCAGGGGAAGGCTAAGACGCCGGCCTGCGGCGGGACGTAGCCGATGAGCTCCTGCCAGCGTTCGAACCAGGCGGCGAGGCGTTCCCAGTTGGTGCGGGCGATGGCGGCGTTGCGGGCGATAATGGCTTCCTTATGGCTGAGGGCCAGACGGGCGAGGAAATCGGAAAGGGGCGAGTTAGAGATGGTGGTGTAGTCCTTCCAGCTCCAGGCCTTTTCCACCAGCTCCTCCGGCCCGACAAACCAGCCAAGCCTGAGGCCCGATAGCCCAAAGGCCTTAGACATGCTGCCGACGCTAATGGCCCGGCTGCTCAGGGTCCGGGCATAGGGCGGCACCTCGCCCGGCTGGGCGGCCAGGTCATGGTACACTTCGTCGCAGAGAACCCAGAAACCTTGCTCTTCCGCCCAGCGAAGAATGGTTTTCAGGTCCGGTTCACTGATCACTGACCCGGTAGGGTTATGCGGGGTGTTGAGCACCACAAGCTTGGTTTTATCGTCGATGAGCTCGGCCAGGCGCTTAAGATCCGGGCGAAAGCCGTCTTCCTTCTTCAATTCCCAACGCCTAACTTTGGCGCCGCGGGCCTCGGCTACCGAGTAGAGCACCTGGTAGGCCGGGTACTCTACCACCACCGTGTCGCCGGGTTCCACCAGGATGTTGGCCAGGAGGAAATCCGCTTCCATGGCGCCTGTCGTGACGAGGACGTTGGCTGCGCTTGAGCCGGGGTAGAAGGAGGCGATAATTTCCCGCAAGGCGTCAGAGCCCAGGGTGGGGTTGTAGGAAAGGCGGGTGTCGAGCAGGGAGTCCGGACTTGCACCTGTCACCGCCAGGAGTTCCCGCACGGTGAAAGGCTTGGCATCGGTTTCGGCCAGGTTGTAACGGGCGGTAAGCTCATGGGTGTTGAGCCAATGCTCGACGGCAAACGGGGGAAGGTGCATAGTTTCCTTCTCCTTTCGCAAAGACGCCCGGGCGCGTGCCTGGGCGTCTTAAGGTATACTTATCTTACTTCTTCTCGGCCAGGAAGTCCAGCGCGAACTGGGCGTAGACCGCGGCGCCGACCTGTAGGGCATCCTCGTCGATGGTATAGTGGGAGTGGTGCTGCGGGAAGCAGGTGCCCTTTTCCGGGTTGCAGATGCCGAGGAAGGCGAAAGTCGCCGGGGCTTTTTCGGCGTAGAAGGAGAAGTCTTCACTGCCGGTGAGTAGCGGCATGGGCGCCAGAGCCTCTTCGCCGTATAGCTTCTTCACACTGCCCTTGGCAATCTCGGTCAGGTGTTCGTCGTTAATCGTAGCGCCGCAACCGAACTGGTACTCAACCTTGGCTTTAGCGCGGAAGGTGGCGGCGGTATTCTCGGCGATGCGGCGGATGATGTCGGGGAGGTTTTTCCTGATCTCAGGGTTGAAGCAGCGGCTGGTACCATCGAGCACGGCCTTACTCGCAATGATATTAAAGCGGTCGCCGGCTACGATCTTGCCGATGGAAACTACTACCGGTTCAAGCGGGCTTATCTCGCGGCTGACGATGGTCTGCAGGTTCATTACAATGGCCGAAGCTACCACTACTGCGTCGACGCCCTGGTGCGGTGCCGAGCCATGGCCACCTTTCCCTTCAACGGTGATTACAAACATATCGGCCGACGCCATGCGCGGCCCGGGATCGACCGAGATTTTGCCGGCCGGCAGGTCGCCCCAGACGTGCAGGCCGAAAATGCCGTCTACGCCGTCCATGGCGCCCTCTTCCACCAGCTTTTTGGCCCCCTGGGCCAGTTCCTCGGCCGGCTGAAAGATGAATTTAACCGTACCGGCAATCTCGTCCTTAAGCTGGGACAGAATCTTAGCCGCGCCCAAAAGGCAGGTGATGTGGGCGTCGTGGCCACAGGCGTGCATGTAGCCCTCATTTTGCGAAGCAAAAGGCAGCCCCGTCTCTTCCTTAATGGAGAGGGCGTCGATGTCGGCCCGGAGCGCCACGGTGCGGCCGGGTCTGGTGCCCTTGAGCGTTCCCACAACTCCCGTTTTGGCTTTACGCTCCACGCTGATGCCGAGCTTTGCCAGTTCCTCGGCGATGCGATTGGCGGTGTTTACCTCTTCCCAGCTCGGCTCCGGGTGCTGGTGGAAGTAGCGCCTGAGCTCTACCAGCTCGGGCTGGATCTTGGCAGCGAGTTCTTTGACCTGCATAAATTATCCCTCCGCAATTTGAAGAATTGTCCCCAGAAGGACGTCGACGCCCTTTTTCAAGGCGGCGTAGTCTGTCCATTCTTCCGGGCAGTGGCTGCGTCCGCCGCGGCTGGGAACAAAGATTAAACCAACATCGGTAAGGCCGGCCATCACCATAGCGTCGTGCCCGGCACCGCTCAGCATTACTTTCGTCGAGATGCCGCGCGCTTCGGCTTCGCGCACGAGAAGGGCGCGGATAGCTTCCGGCAGAACTACGGGCGGTACAGAAAGCTTTTCCGTAAGAGTAAAGGTAAGTTCCCCTTGGCAGGCCTCGTGCAAAGCCGTCTTTAAGCCGGCCACCAGGTCGGCGAGCGTCCGGCCGTCTTTGGCCCGGAAATCGACGGTGAAGCGTACGCGCCCCGGCACGATGTTGGCGGCACCCGGCGCCACCTCCAGACGCCCTACGGTGCCCACCGCGCCCCCGCCGGCCTCTCTGGCCAGCCGCTCTACGGCCTGGACCACGCGGCTGGCGGCCACGAGGGCATCGGCGCGCATGGTCATGGGGGTGGTGCCGGCGTGATCCGGACGGCCGCCGATCTCCACCTCATACTCCACGATGCCCACGATGGTTTCGACAACGCCCACATCGATTCCTTCTGCTTCAAGTACGGGCCCCTGTTCGATATGCAGTTCAAAGAACGCTTTTAGGTCTTCAGGGCGGCGCTCGGCCGCTTTAATGTTTTCCGGCGGAAAACCAAAGGCGGCCATGGCCTCGGCGGTGCTAATGCCCTGGGCATCTTTGTTGCGAAGGAGCTCTTCCCGGCTTACTTTGCCGGCCATGGCCCGGCTGCCGAAGAGCCCGCCGCCGAAGCGCCCGCCTTCTTCCTCGATCATGGCGATGAACTCGATGGGGTAACGGGTTTTTACGTTATGTTCCTGGAACACCCGAGCAATCTCCAGGGCGGCTACGACCCCGGCCGTGCCGTCGAAGGGGCCACCGTGTTTTACCGAATCGAAGTGGGAGCCAACCATGACCACCGGCCCGGGCACTTCCCCTTCCCGTCGCCCGATTACGGTGCCGGCGGCATCTTCGCGCACGGTAAGGCCTGCGCGGGCCATTTCGCCTTTGATGTACTCGCGTGCCGCCCGGTCCTCCGGCGTAAAGGAGAAACGGGTGACGCCGGCCCCCGGCGTAGCGGTGAACTGAGCCAAGGCTTCTATGTCGCGCTGGAGACGTTCTACTTTGGCTTCCACAGTCTTTCCTCCTTTATTATGTGGTAAAGGGGCGGCCGAACCGCCCCTCAGCTTTACAGCCACTTAGACATGATGCCGGCCATGAGCACGGAGGTGATGGTTACGGTAGTAAAGCCGCCCACCAGCATTTTCGGCAACATCTCGTTCATGAGAAATTCTTTTTCTTCAGGTGTCTTGGCCAGGGCCTTAGCCGCTTCTTCCGTCAGTATATAGTTGGGCGGAAAACCGTAAAGAGCAGTGAGGGTAACGGCGAAGGCCATTTCTTTGGTGAAACCGAGCCGGGTACCGAGGAAGATACAGAAGATGGCCATGCCCAGCACGCCCAGAATAATAAGGCCAATAAGGGGGACGGCGATCTGGGCCAGCATTTGGGGGGTGGCCTTGGCAAAACCGGCGAACACGTAAGCCATGAGCGAAAGCATCAGCCAGCCGAAGGAATTGGAGAGGTTCAGCGGCCTTCTTTCGATAAAGCCGGTTTCGGCGGCCGCTACACCGGCCACCAAAGCGACCACGAAGGGGGAAACAGCATTCTTGGTCAGCCCGGCCACCCATACTGCAACCCAGGCCACGGCAGCCAATTTGGCCAGGAGCACAAAGGTGGTTTGGTACTCCGGCGGCGTGGGCGGGAATATACGCCAGCGGGCGGAAGACTGCGTGGCGGCCGCCGTCTGGGTATTGCCCTTGTAACCGTGGTTGCGGTAGAGGTCGAGAAGGCGCAGGCCTTCCTTCCGCAGGCACATGGCCGTTAGCGGATAGCCGACAAACCCCTGCGCCACATACATTACCAAGGCCAGAACACTTACGGCCATGAGCCCTTTGGCCTTGGCCGCTTCCGACATCAACAGGGCGGCTACAATACCTCCGGCCAGCGGCGGGGTGGCGGCGACGGCGGTCTGCCAGCCAAAGAGAGCACTGCCGGCCGTTAACATGAAAAGCGACATGCCAACCAGCCCAAAGAGAGCAATTACTACCGTTTTCCACTGGGCAATAAGTTCCTGCACGCTCATCAGGGTTCCCATGTGCGCGAGGAGCATATACATGGACATGAGGGCGAGCGGCATACCGAGGCCGGGAAGATCAATAATGTTGTTGGGGAAGAAGGTCCAGTAGCCGAGTAGAAAAAGCACGGCGGCAACAAAAACAGACGGAATAAAGGCCTTGCTCTTAGTCGAGATGATGTCCCCAATGGCGAAAATGGCCGTTACCAGTAAAAAGGCAGTAATTGGACTCATCGTTGTACCCACTCTACCACACTTCCTTTCTGAGGAGAATTCATGTTTACAACTTATTGCAAACTCGCGACACCCCATTCAAAGAGATGACCGTTTTCGGCCCCAAAAAGAAAAACCTTGGGGAAAAGTATAGCAAACGCGCCGCCATTGTCAACTCCGGGGAAAAAGGCTGGTTTTTCTCTTATTCCTCAGCGTTTCTGTAGGCTTTAAAAACTGCGGTTTTCCGCAGAACCTTGGAACGAAGCTAAGGAGGTGGTTCTTGTGCCGCGGATCTTTCTCGATCCCGGCCACTAAACGGTGGGCGGGACCCCGGGGCCGAGGCGGGCGGATTCCTCGAAAAGACGTTAAATCTCACCTTGGCCCTAAAGGTAAGAGAAGAACTAAAAAAAGCGGGCCTGGAAGTGCTCCTGTCCCGCGAGAACGACGTGGAAGTGCCGCTTAAGGCACGTATCGACAAGGCGCGCCGGGTAGGAGCGGAGGTCCTGCTTTCCCTCCACCATAACTCGGCCGCCTCGCCCGCGGCTGCCGGGGCAGAGACGTACTATCAATCTCGCCGTCCGGAGAGCCGGCGCCTCGCCGCTCTGGTGCAGGAATATTTAGTTAAGGCTACGGGGCTGGCTGACCGTGGCCTCAAGACCCGCCTTCGGGAAGACGGTCAGGATTATTACTACCTTCTGCGCGAGGCAACCATGCCCGCCGCCATCTTAGAGGTGGCCTTTCTTACGAGTCCGGTAGATCAAAAACGGCTTTCTTCGCCCGATTTTCAGGAACAGGCGGCCAGGGCCTTGGCCGCGGCTCTAACGCGGTTTGTGGCCCCGCCGGCCCCCGGCCCGTTTCCCGATGTGCCGTCCGATCATTGGGCTGCACGGGCGGTGGCCTGGGCCGCCCAGCATGGGATACTGAGCGGTTACCCGGACGGACGTTTTCACGGCTCTGAACCGGCTACGCGCTACGAGCTGGCCGCCGCCCTTTTTCGGCTGGCCGGCACGCTGTCAGGTCAGAAGCCGGCGGATGACCAACATGAGCGCGAAGCCGGTGAGAAACCCGAGGGTTGAAAGCCGCTCAAAACCGTGGCCGTGGCTGTCCGGAATAAGAGTGTCTGAGACGACGTAAAACATCGCTCCGGCGGCGAAGGCAAGGAAGAATCCC
>JASKLG010000068.1 GCA_030153805.1 Bacillota bacterium
GCCAGGGGGCCGGCCGCCCGCAGGCGTTCGGGGCTGTCGTGATTGCCGGCGATAACTACTACCGCCCGCCGCCCGCCGGCCGCCAGGCGCTCCAGCGCGCTGTAGAACAGGTTTTCTGCCTCGGCCGGCGGGTTGGCGCTGTCGAAGACGTCGCCGGCCACGAGCACCAAGTCCACGTCTTCGTCGGCGGCCAGGTCGCAGAGTTGATTGAGAAATTCGCGTTGCTCTGGCAGGCGGGAACGCCCCTCCAGGGTGCGCCCCAGATGCCAGTCGGCAGTATGCAAGATGCGCATGGTCCCACCTTCCGTTCCTTTCGTGGGGTCTGCCCGGCAAAAAGCATTACTTCTTTGAACGGTCTTTAGGCATCTCGGGCGGAGAAGAGGGGCTTTTCTTTAGATACCGGGACGGGCACTGCCACGCCCAAGGCCAGGAAGTACAGGTAGGCTTCCCTTACCGGCCGGCCGCTCCAGGCGGCCACGGCCAGCGCGTAGATGGCCACCTGCCTGCGGTAGAGCTTCTCCCTCTCTCTTAGGGCACCGGCTTTTACAGTATCGGTTTTGAAGTCCAGAAGGAGCCAGCCATCCTCCTCCCGTACCAACCAGTCGATGATCCCCTGCACCAGAATGGGTTCCTCCGCTTCGGCGCCTGTGAGGGAGAACTCGGGATAGACCATGCGGGCCGGCAGGCGCAGGCTGAAGGGCACCTCGCGCCGCACGGCCTCTGGCCGGGCGACGACCCGCCGGCCCAAGGGCCCGGCAAAAAACGCTGCCAGAGCTTCCACATCCACAGCCGCCGCCTGCTCCGGGCTTAATAGCTCGCGGGCGGTGAGTTCCTCGATCTGGGCAGCAATGCCTTCCCCGGTCAGGTCGCGCGTGAGGTCCAGGTGCTGCAGAACCAGGTGCGCGGCGCTTCCGCGCTCCGCCCCTCCAAGATCCCCCGCCGCCTGAGCAAAGCGCGGCCGCTGAATAAGCCGTACGGGGTAAAGCTCGCGCCCGGGCGCTTCCTCCTCTTCGCCTGTAATCCCCGGCAGCGGCCGCCGTTTGAGTTCGCTCACGCTTACTTTGGCAGTAAGTCGGCTCGCCAGGCCGTACGGGTAACGCCAGCTCAGTCTTTCTTGAACGGCGGCCAGAAGCTCCGCAGCTGCCTCTCCTTTCTGGGCGGCCAGGTCGGAGGCATCTACACCCTCTTTTTCCTGCGCGGCACCCCCGGCCAACCCCTCCACCGCAGGGTAAAGGTGGACCTCCCAGCGGGAGGGATCGTCGCGCGGCCCTGGATCCAGGGGAAGCTCCGGACCGGCGGCACGCAGGGAGGCTCCGTCCCGGTGGCGGCTGAGGGCCATTCCCAACCAGTCAAGGTAAGTGCGCGCGCTCAGGATGTCCCCGGCCGGGAGCGCCCAGCCCTGAACGCCCGCAGTTCGGGCCCAGCGTTCGCACTGCCCGTGAAGATCTGCCACCGAACCCACCAGGATCAGGCGTTCGCGCGCCCGGGTGAGCGCCACGTAGAAAATCCGGAGCTCTTCGGCCAGAATCTCTTCGCGGCCGGCCACTTGAATGGCGCGGTAGGCCAGGCTGGGGTACTTGAGGCGGAGATCGAGATCTACCACCAGAGGGCCGAGGCCCAGGTCGCGGTGGATAAGAATCTCGCCCTTCAGGTCGTCAAAGTTAAACTTTTTGCCCAGGTCGGCCACGAACACCACCGGGAACTCCAGGCCTTTGCTCTTGTGGATGCTCATGATGCGGACCACGTTTTCGTTTTCGCCCAAGGCCCGGGCCGTACCCAGGTCGCCTTCTTCCGCTTGGAGGCGCTTTAGGAAGCGGAGAAAGCGAAAGAGTCCCGGACGCCCGTAGCTCTCAAACTGGCAGGCCCGGTCGTAAAGAACCCGAAGATTGGCCTGGCGCTGTACCCCCGCCGGCATACCGCCCACATAGGCCAGGTAGCCGGTCTCGCGGTAGATGCGCCAGATAAGGTCGGACACGGTTCCGCGCCGCGCCGCCGTACGCCACCCCTCCAGACGATCTAAGAACGCGGCAAGCTTCTTCTGGCAGGAAGAAGGTACGCCGCCTGCAGCCGCCTTCCGCACGGCCTGGGCAAACTGCCCTTCAGGTGCCGCGAGGCGCACCTCGGCCAGCTCTTCGGCACTCAGCCCAACTAAGGGCGAGCGGAGCACCGCGGCGAGAGGGATGTCCTGGTAAGGGTTGTCGATGACCTCCAGGAGGGAGAGCATCGTCGCCACTTCCGGGGCGTTAAAGTAGCCGCTCCCCAGATCCGCATAAGCCGGGATTTCGAGCCGGCGGAGAACCTCCAGCATTACCTCCGCCCGCCCCTGTACCGTTCTTAAAAGAATTACAATGTCGCGGTACGTTACCGGCCGGTAGCTCCTGGCCGGCTTATCCCAAACGTAAAACTCCGGCCCGGGCCGTTCAGGCGTACCGCGCACCATGGCCTGGATGCGCCGCCCGATAAGCAGCGCTTCCCTTTCCAGGGCGCTGAGGTCCAGGGCGGAAAGGTCGTTTTCCGCCTCTTCTTTGTCCGGGAGAGGCACCTGCCGTTCCAGGAGGTGCACCTCCACCGGACCGTCTGCCCCCTTAAGTTCCTCCGGAAGCTCGGGGTAGGGAGCACCGGGGGTGAGCTCGGCCTCGGCGTCGTAGGCCGGAGAACCCACCTCCGGGGTGAAAAGCTGCCGGAACAGGAAGTTTACCGCGGCGATCACCTCAGGCCGGCTGCGGAAGTTTTGCCTTAAGCTGATTCGCCGTCCTTGTCCACCCCCTTCGGGCGAATAGGCTGTGTACTTGCTCAGAAAAAGGCGCGGCTCGGCCAGGCGAAAACGGTAAATGCTCTGCTTGACGTCGCCCACCAGAAAGAGCCTGGGTTGAGGGGTATCTTGGCGGGAGATGAGACTGAGGATGGCATCTTGCACGGGATTGATATCCTGGTATTCGTCCACCAGAACCTCGGCGTATTCTTCGGCCATCTCTTCGGCCAGGCGGGAAGGCTTAAGGACCCCCGGCCGGGCATCCGGGGCAAGGAGGATCTTCAAGGCATAGTGCTCCAGGTCGGCAAAGTCGAGCCGGCCCCGCGCCCGCTTCACTTCCGCAAAGCGGCGGCTAAAAGCGAGCGCCAGCTCGGTAAGGGCCTGCATGGCCGGAGCAAGCCGGGCAAGCTCCGTAAGGAGCTCTTCCTCCCGGCGGCCGAAGATGTCTTGGGCCAGATCGGTCACAATTCTCTTGGCCTCGTTGCGCAGGTTAGTGACTCGTTCTTTAATGGCCGGGTCCACCTCTTCGCTCTTGCGCACAGACGGAAGGCGCGTGAAGGAGAAGGCCAGACTTTGTCGCAGCTCTTCCCAGGTCCCACTCTCGGCCCGCAGGGCCACTTCCTCAAGAGCCGCCCGTTCTGCCTCCAAGGCCGGAAGATAGCGCCCGGGCCCGCCCGGCAAAGAGGCAAGGGAGGCGGCCCGCTTCAGGTAGTAAATAGCCTGCTCCAACTCGCGCCGGACATGCTGCCGAAGCTTCGTTCCCCAGGGTGTAGTTTCAAGTTCGTCCTCTGGCGTAAGAGTAAAGGCCTGTCCGGCCTGCTTCAGCCATGCCTCCGGCCAGGGCTGGCTCCGGCTGAATTCGTGAAGCTTGAGCACCAGTTCCTTCAGGTTGTCGTCGCTTACGGCGCCGCTGTAACAATCCAAAAGGTAAGTAAAGGCACCCCCGGTTTCGGCCTCCTGGGCGTACTTTTCTTCCCACAGCTCCTCCAGCACTTCCTGAGCCAGGAGGGTCGCCTCGATTTCATCCATTATCCGGAAGGAAGGATCTAACCCCAACTCATAAAAGTAGCGGCGGACGACCTTTAGGCAGAAAGAGTGCAGGGTAAAGATGCTCGAGCGCCCGAGGAGGGCCACCTGCCGTTCCAAATAGGCGTTCCCCGGCGCCGCCCCCAGGGCGCCCTCAAGGGCGGCGGCAATGCGCTGGCGCATCTCGGCCGCCGCCGCATCCGTGAAGGTAACCACCAGCAGGCGGTCGATGTCCACCGGATGGTCCGGATCCAACACGCGCCGGATAACGCGTTCCACGAGAACGGCCGTCTTCCCGGCTCCGGCGGCCGCCGTCACCAGAAGGTTTCCCGGCGGGGCCAGGATAGCCGCTTCTTGTTCTTTAGTCCAATCAGGCTTCTTCATGTTTCCTCACCCGTCCTCCCACGAAGTCCGCAACCCGCCGCCAGATCTCTTCTTCCGCCAGCTTGGGCAGTATACGGTAGGAATTTTCAGGAAGGAGCGGGTCGAACCCGCACACGGCGTGGAGGCTGCAGTACCGGCACGCCGCCTCACCCCCTGCCTTCACCGGCGCCGCCTCTACTTCTCCGGCCAGGGCGGCCGTACCCAGTTCTTTGACTTTCTCCCCGATGAAGCGCAGGAGAAGGTCGAAGTTTTCCGCGGCAATGGTCCCGGAGATACGGCGCAGCGTACCGTCTTTGTTTATGGCGGCCGAGATGACGCTCGGGCGCCCACAAGCCGCATCCCGGTCTAGAAGAATTACGGCCGCCTCTTCGCCCCGCACCAAGCCGCCTAGGCGGAATTCTTTCAGGAACTCCTTTACCGCTTCCTCAGGCGTAAGCGGCCTGCTCGTGCGCAGGAAACGTTCTCCCAGAGTGAAGTAGAAGATACCGGCCGGCACCGGGTCGGCCAGCCCTAAGGCGCTGCTGCCGGCCAGAACTGCCAGAAGGTACACCAAAAGCTGCAGGGAAAGGCCGTGGTAAACTTCGGGAAGGGACAGCGTCCGTTTGCTGCTTTTATAATCCAAAATTCTTACGTACGTTCTTCCGTCCGCTCCGGTAGCCACATCCAGCCGGTCGATCTGCCCCACCAGGGTGAGCTCCGTGCCGTCGGGCAGGTTGAAGGTTAAGCCGGGAAAGCCGCCCGGGAGTCCAAACTTAAGCTCGGCTGCGCGGGTGCGAAACTCCCCTTTTCTCGCCTGTTCGGCCAGAACGGCTACCGCCCCGCTCACAAAACGGGTAAGGCGCCGGGTAAGGTAGGCGTAGCGGGGAGAACTTAAAAGCACGCCGCCGGCAAAGGCCGGCGCCGCCTTCTCCACCTCTTCTTTGACCAGCACGGCCGCTTCCCCGGCATCCAACGCTGAAAAATCTCTCCCTTCGGCGAGGAGGCGTTCGGTGACGGCGCGCAGAATGCCGTGGGTGAAAAGCCCCAGGGATGGGAGGTCCAGTCCGAACTCGGCCCGCCTCTCGAGCTTAAGTCCGTGCACGGCAAAGTGGCCGAAGGGGCAGCTGGCGAACTCTTCCAAGCGGGTAACGCTCGTACGGATGGGACTGCCGTACAGGCGGCGCGCCACAGCCGCCGGCAGGGGCCCTACCTTCCCCCGGTGTTTCAGGCCGCCGAGGGCCCGCTCGGCCACCTCCCGGGTTTCCGGCGTAGAAAGAAGATACTGGTAGACGGCCCGCCAGACATCGCCCAAGGGCTGCCCGGCCCGCACCAGGCGCAGCTGAGCGGCCAAATGCGCCGCAGCCTGCTCAGGTGAGGTGAGGAACTTCAAGTCCTCCGCCGTATCACCCGTAGGCCCGGCCGCAGCGTAGGTCTCCGGCACACCTGGGAAAAGCTCGCGCAGCCGCGTGAGGACGCGGGAGGGGACCAGGGCACGGCCTTCTTCGTCGGCCAGAGGAAAACTCACCCAGAGCCGCTCGCTGCCCCGGGTAAGGGCTATGTAGGTAAGGTACTTTTCGCTAAACTGTCGCCTGCGGCTCGTGGGGGCCAATTCCAGGCCGGCCCCGGCCAGTTCTTCCCGCTCCCGGTCTGTAAATATGGCATCCTCGCCGGCCCGTCCGGGAAGCACGCCGTCATTAACTCCAAGGACGAAGGCCGCCCGCACGTTGGGATGGCGCGACCGCTCCAAGCCACCTACCAGCACCTGATCAAGGCTGGGCGGTACCAGTCCCAGGCGCAGGCTCTCCAGCCCGCTGCCCAGAATTTCCGCATATTCAGCTGGGGTGAGCGGCGTCTCCCCCAGGCCCAGGACGAGTTCATCTAAGAGGCCAAGGAACCGGGCCCAAACCTGGCCGTGCTCCTGAAAAGCGGTGAGGTCCCCCTGTTCCCGGGCGGCCTCGGCCCACTTTTCCAGGGTCTGGCCGACCTTTAGCCCGTCGAGGAACCGCCAGAGGGCCGTGGTCAGGGAGGCGCCGGTGGTCGAACCGCGCAGGCACTCCTGCCAAAGAGGCGTAAAGTAGGACGCCACTTTCCGGCGCAGGGAATCCACATCGCCCCAGAACGCCGCTCTCTTCTTCCCTTCAGGGGACTTGAGGTGGAAGTCCCAGGGCTCGGCCTTAAGCCAGGTTTGCCCGCGCACGCCAAAGGCCAGAACGTAGTTCTCCAGGCGATCCACCTCTTCGCGGGTAAAGGGAAAGAGGTCGGTCTTGAGGCAGCGGAATACGGCCTCATAGGACCAGTTGCCGGTCACTAATTCAAAGGCCGCCAGAGCCAGCTGGGCCACGGGGTGGTGCAGAACAGGGCGTTTGCGGTCGATGAAGCAGGGTATGCCGTAGTCGGCAAAAACGGTAGAAATCAGTTCGTGGTAGAGCTCTAAGTCGCGCACGACCAGGGCCATCTCCCGCCAGCGAAGGCCCTCCTCTCGGGCCAGGTGCAGCATCTCGCGCGCGGCCGCCTCCACTTCCGCCCGCCGGTTGGCCGCCGCCACCACTTTGAGGCCGGGAACAGCCCCTACCCATGTGCGGGTCGGGTAACGAAAGAAATACCGTTCCACATGAGCCAGTTCAGGGGACCGGGCAAAGCGGGGTGGGAGCGAAGCGGGGTCGTCCAGGATCAAAGGAGGTAAGACCTGCGCTTCTCGGGCACGGGCCACCTCAAGAAGTTTGTCGTACGTCTCCCGCGTGGGGTAAAAAAGGTCCGTTTCGGCCGGCGGCCGGTTAAGCTCCGCCGCATCCAGGCAGAGGGTTACCTCAACCCGGGCCGCCACGCCGAGGAGGGCCGCCAGCACCTGGTACTCCTCAGGCGTAAAGCCGGTAAAACCGTCCACCCACACCCGCGCCCCACGCAGCGAGGCCGCCTCCGGCAGGCGTTCGGCGAGATACGACAAGTAACCTTCCGGATCCGTGTAGCGCGGCTTAAGAAAAGCTTCGAGCTCCCGGTAAAGGAGCGCTAAATCGTGAAGCTTCCCTGCCAGCGGACCCTGCCCTTCGCCCCGGGCAGTAAGCTGGGTCAGGTAGGCCGACATCATTTCCGGGGAAATACAGTAGAGTTTGAGCTCGGCTAAGGCCTGGGCCAGCCTTTCGGTAAAACCCGGCGTAGAAGCGCTGTGCCCCAAGAGCACGAGTTCGTCCCTGTGCTTCTGGATTAACGAGCGCAGCACCATCCGCTTCCCCAGTTCGCCCAGCCAGGGCCGGGCGACACCACCCACCTCGGCCAGCACCCGCCGGGCCAGGCGGCGAAAACTCAGGACCTCCGCCCGTTGAGTAGCTTGAACCCGTCCCTCTGTTAAAAGGGCATATTCCATCTGAAAAGCTGCCTGCTCCGGGACCAGGAGGATGAGGGGAGGGCCTTCCTCGCCTTTTCTTAGAAGCAGATCCTCAATAGCTTTAAGACAGGTATAGGTTTTGCCCGTTCCCGCACGACCTAAGATAAAGCGAAAAACGGCGCCCTTTGCCACCTTCAGGCTCTCCTTTCTGGGACTGCCGTTCATAACCAGCCTCGCTAGATTTAGACGCCCGGGCCGCAAATTCCTGCCCTGGAAAAAGTTTTCGCCTGGGAGCGAAGGACCACCGGCCAGGAGCCCAAAGGACCTCGGGGAGCAAAGTCCCGCCGTCAGAAGTGAACCGGCACTTCTCGATCCAGGGTAATGGCGGCAGAGCTCACGCGACAGCGAAAGGCCCGGATTTTTACGCCTTTCGCCGCGGCCTCCCGGAGCTCTTGAGCAAAAACCGGGTCCAGTGCTGCATGGGGGCGGAAGGAGACGGCATCAGAGCGCTGGATAATAAAGATCACCGCTGCGCGCCGCCCGCTTTGGGCCAGCGCCGCAAGTTCGCGCATGTGGCGGGCGCCGCGGGCCGTCGGGGCATCGGGAAAAAGGGCCGTACCGTCGGCCACTAAGGTACAGCCCTTAACCTCGATATAGCACTCCGGCTTTCGGCCATCTGTGAGCAGAAAATCGAAACGGCCTCCGCCTGCGCGGGGCTCTTCCTTTAGGCCGGCATAACCGGCAAACTCCGGCCACAGGCCGGCGGTAAGCGCCAGCCGCACCAGGCGGTTGGGCACCCGGCTGTCTACTGCCACCAGCCCCGCCGGCCCTTCCACCAGGCGCAGGTCATACGCCGTGCGGCGCCCGGGCCGGTTAACCGGCGCCACATACACGCCGACTCCGGGCACTAAAAGCTCTTTCAGCCGCCCCGGGTCGGCCACATGGGCGCCTATCTCCCCTCCGCTTAACTCGACCAGGGCAAGAAAGCGGTTCGGGCGGGCGATGAAGCGCCCTTTGATAAGGGGGGGCAAAAGCTCGGCGATTTCCACGTTGATTTCCTCCTCGGTGTAGTTCCGGTCCTTATGGGTGCCCATGGACTCTCCCCATTTACCGCGCTCACGCCGCTATTTGCCGGGCGAGTAACGCCACCACCTCATCCAGCGCGGCCCGGCCGTAAACGTCGTCGGGGAGAAGCGGCAGGCGCGCCAGGATGAGGTCGCCGAAGCTC
>JASKLG010000014.1 GCA_030153805.1 Bacillota bacterium
TGTGCGAAGGCTTTTTCAGGTTAGCCGGATTTAGTTGTTTCTCCTGGTGCGGATGGGGGGACTCGAACCCCCAAGGAGTTGCCCCCACCAGATCCTAAGTCTGGCGCGTCTGCCAGTTCCGCCACATCCGCACGTATAAAATTGGCTGGGGCGGCTGGATTCGAACCAACGAATGCAGGATCCAAAGTCCCGTGCCTTACCGCTTGGCTACGCCCCAGCATAGACCAAGAAAGAAACCGCTCGCGGCGATTTCTTTACTCGCTTTTTTGGGGTGAATGGTGGGATTCGAACCCACGACCCCCAGAGCCACAATCTGGTGCTCTAACCAACTGAGCTACATTCACCATGTAAACTTATCACGGACTTAGTATAGCAGAGAACAACTTTATCGTCAAGGGATTGGCGTCCTGGGAGGGACTCGAACCCCCAACCGACAGCTTAGAAGGCTGCTGCTCTATCCGTTGAGCTACCAGGACCCCTATAAAAGCAAATGGAGCGGGAAACGGGACTCGAACCCGCGACACCCAGCTTGGAAGGCTGGTGCTCTACCAACTGAGCTACTCCCGCATATTTCGCCCGCCGCGCGAGCACTTCATCAAATTCCAGACTGGTCGGGGCGATAGGATTCGAACCTACGACCCCATGGTCCCAAACCATGTGCGCTACCAAGCTGCGCCACGCCCCGGCCTGCGTTATATATTATAGCTTATTTTGTTTGGTTCGTCAAAGAGGTTTTTGCTCATTGCGGCGAGCTCTTGTGTTTTGTAAAGACGCGGCGTAATGAATCCGTTTTCCACCTCGAGCAGCCCCACCGTGCACGCGTGCCCTCCACGCGGGCGGCTTGGGCTGCCCGGGTTGAAAAGAAGCAGTCCTCCTTCGCCATAGGTGGCCGTGGGCACGTGGGTGTGTCCGAAAACAACCGCCTTCACCCCTGCCTCAAGGCCCCGAAAGTAGAGGCGCTCCAGCCCTCGTTTGACGCCGTACCGGTGACCGTGGGTTAGAAGGATCCGGGCACCGCCTAAATCCAGCACCTCCTCTTCCGGGCCCTGAACCCCTACGTCGCAATTCCCGACTACTGCGACTACCTCGACTTTCTCCCGCCGCGCCCAAGCCCAGGCATCGCGGAAGTGGTCACCGGCGAAAAGGAGAACATCTAGGGGTTTGAGTGCTGCGAGCGCCGCGTCCGCTTCGGCAAAGTAGCCGTGCGTATCACTTACCACCGCGATGCGCATGCGCCGTAAGTTCCCCTTTCTCGATTAGTTCAGCCAGCACCGGGCGCAAGTTCTTAATGGCAGTTCCCCGGTGGCTTATGCTGTTTTTTTCGCCAACGCTAAGTTCAGCCAGCGTCCGCCCAAGACCAGGTACGTAAAACAGCGGGTCGTAGCCGAAACCTCCCTCTCCCCGAGGTTTTTCCAGGATACGGCCCTCGCATGTCCCCTCTACGAGAGTCTCTTTCCCGGCTCCCCACACCAGAGCCAGTACGGCGCGAAAGCGCGCCGTACGCGCCTCTGCCGGCTGGCCGCTAAGGAGCGCTAGGAGCTTGGCGTTGTTGGCCGCATCGTCCTCCTCTGGCCCGGCGAAGCGGTGGGAGAGAACTCCCGGTGCCCCACCGAGGGCGTCTACCTCCAGGCCGGAATCGTCGGCCAGGCTGGCAAGACCAGTGTAGGCAAAGACGGCCCTGGCCTTCTTTAGGGCGTTGGCGCTGAAGGTTTCTCCGTCTTCCTCTATTTCGGGACATGTAGGAAAGTCGCTGAGAGAAAGGATCGTGATTCCCAATCCGGCAAGGCCGGCTTTAAACTCGGCCACTTTACCCTCATTGCGCGTGGCCAGGACGAGGGTCGGCACCGCCATCAGCCCTGCCCTCCTATCAGAGCTGCGTCTTCACCCAGCACCTTTTTCTGTATCTCAATAAGGCGTGCGATGCCGCCGGCGGCCAGGTCCAGCAGACGGTCCAGTTCTTTTCGAGAAAAGGGGACCGCTTCGGCCGTGCCTTGAATTTCAACAATGGTCCCACTTCCCGTCATGACGCAGTTCAGGTCCACGTCGGCCTGAGAATCCTCGGCAAAGGTAAGGTCAAGTAAGGGCTCCCCTTCCAGGATCCCTACGCTAATGGCGGCAACGTAATCCACCAGGGGCGAAGCCGTAAGCTTCCCCTCTTCCAGGAGAAATTTTACAGCGTCCACCAGAGCCACAAAGCTTCCGGTAACGGCAGCGGTGCGTGTCCCTCCATCCGCCTGGATCACATCGCAATCAAGCCAGATGGTATGCTCGCCCAGGGCATGTAAATTGATTGCCGGGCGTAGCGAACGGCCGATGAGGCGCTGGATCTCTACGCTGCGGCCGCTCATCCTGCCGCGGACGGCATCCCGAACGGTACGAACGGGAGTTGCCCTGGGCAGCATGGCGTATTCGGCGGTAATCCACCCCTGCCCGCTCCCGCGCAGAAAAGGCGGCACTTTGTCTTCTATCGAGGCGGTGCAGATCACCTTAGTGTCCCCTGCGGTTATCAGCACAGACCCTTCGGCATGCTTGGTAAAGCGGCGGATGATCTCCACCGGCCTGATTTCATCAACCTTTCTTCCGTCTGCCCTCATCCACTGTTTTCCTCCCATCGCGTCTGTCTCCGCTCCGCCACCGCGCACCTGAAGGTAAAGGCGCTTAGCGGGCCGATATCTGTCTGATTCACCAGGGAAAAGGCCCTCTTCCCGCATCGCTTAGTAGCGGCAAACGCCTTTACCCCCTAGCCTTTACCGCTTGGAAGACCGGCATGCGTACCAACTTTACTCCGGCCGAAGTCTGCTTAACTGAAGAGACCGCCACCTGAAACCAGGCCTCGCCGCCGGGAAGCCCGGCCGGAGCACCCTTCGGCCGGGTGCCACCTGACGGCAGAGCGGCTCAACCTCAGATATTTTTCTTTGGCCCCGCCACCCGCTCTTTCTCCGGGCTGTCCTTAATCCTAAGCAGAGCTGCCTTTAGCATATTGATGGAACCGGCATCCGGGCGGAAGATAAACTCCACCACCTCAGTTCCCGGGGGAGCATTTTCTTTAACATCTCGTTTACGGCCCGGTGAGACGATCACCGCGCGTGTACCTTGAAGCGCCTGCTTTAACTCCTCGTTGTTTTTAGTAGTAATAATGGGCATGGAGGCAAAGGTGAGCTCTGTACTTGCCAGAGCTTGGATAATGCTCTGGGCAAAGCTTTCAGAGAGACAAACTACCGGGAGGATGCTCTCGCGCGGGATACGGGCAATGCGCACAATGCTCGCCAGGTCAGGTTCCAAAGCGATCCCAAGGATTTTTTCAGGAGCCACTCCCAGTTCACATACTTCATCCTGGTGGTAAAAAGTAGTCACTACCAGGTCCATCTTACTCAGCTGCGCCCGCGCCTCGCTCGGAGAGGCGCGCAGGTCGTCCAGGAGGATGGCATGGATGGCCACCCCCGATCCCAGCTCCAACTCACGGGTAAAGTAATCTAGCTGTTCACGATTGCATTCGACAAAAGCTACTTGCACCCGTCCTAGAATTTCCTTGCGTTCCCGCACCCTGAGAAGGACGATGGCCAGAAAGTCGTCGATGGAGAAACCCATGTGGGAGGCTTCCTCTAAAGCAAGGTCGATGATCTTGAGGAGGCGCTCCCTGCGGCCCACCCGTTCAAGGCTTCCCTCCCCAGCAATAACGAAAGTGCCCGACCCTTGCCGGCGGGCAATGATTCCTTCGGCTTCCAGTTCATCGTAAGCCAGGCTTACCGTATTGCGACTTACTCCCAGCTGGCTCGCCAGTTCGCGCTCGGTGGGAAGCCTGTGGCCCGTCGCCCAAACGCCCCGCTGCACCAGGTCTTTGATTTGGTTCTTTAGCTGAATATAAATGGGAATGCCGTTTTTACGCGTGATTACAAACGCCATCAGTTCACCTCCTTACTTCCCCTGCCGGCCAAAAAAACCTCCATGAATAGATCTGGCGTCCATAATGGTGTAAAAGGCCCGTTCATCTCTTTGAGCTAATGTATCGAGGAGATGAGGCAACTTTTTGCGCTTTAGCAAAACGCGCATCACCAAGCGTGGTCCTTCTTTTCCTTCTCCCTGGAAGCAGGTGACGCCGTATCCCTCGGCGCGCAGGCGTTCAGGAAGGTCGGAATCCCGGGAACTGGGTATAATTTCTACAGTTACAAAACCCAATGCCATACGCTCTTCAATTAGACTGCCGACGTAGTTGCCCGTGGCGAAGCCCAAGGCATAAGAAAGCAGGTTCAGGGGGTTATTCAGCTTACCCACTACCTGGTTGAGAGCCAGAATGTAAATGGTCACCTCAAAAAAGCCTATTATGGCGGCAATGACCCGCTGTCCCCGTACCACCATTATAGTACGGATGGTGGCGCACGACATATCTATCACGCGGGCGCAGAAAATAAAGAGATAACTGATGACGCCTTCCAGTATCACCGGCATCCCCTCTCAAAAGAATGTCGCGGGATAGTAATTCGGGGTCCGGGACAGGAGTTCCTGCTGGATACTGCCGGTACTCCGGACCCCATCCTGGAAGGGTTTACTTAATACGGAAATACGATAGGATACCGTTAAAGATTCCCTGCGCTGCTTTTTCGCGGAAGGCCGGGTCAGCCAGTAGTTTTTCCTCGCTCGGGTTGGAAATAAAAGCAACTTCGACCAATACCGCCGGCATTTTTGTATAGCGCAGTACGTTATAATCGGCAGTACGCAGGCCCCGGTCCGGCAAGCCCAGAACCGGAATAAGCGCTGCATGAATGGCCTCAGCCAGTTTTTGCCCGTCCCGCCCGTCCTTGTAGTAATAAACCTCCGTTCCGCGCTTGGTGGCATCCGTAAAAGAGTTGCAGTGGATGCTGATGAAGGCTTCAACTCCTTCGTTGTTGGCCAAGTCGGGTCGCACGCGGAAGTCAATCGTTTCGTCCCCCGAGCGAATCATGTAGACGCGCGCCCCGGCCGTGCGCAGAAGCGAAGCTAGGCGAAGGGCAATATCCAGATTTACATCCTTTTCCATGAGACCCGAAGGGCCAACGGCCCCCGGTTCTCGTCCGCCGTGGCCGGCATCCACAGCGATATAGCGCCCGGCAACCGGACTGGAGATCACCTTGACTACTATTTCACCCGGGGTATCGCCGGCGCTTATCTCATGGCTTACATAAGCGCTAAGCTCGACTACCACCCGCGCCAGGTCCGGATCCACGGCAAACTGCCCGGCCCGTACTTCGCGCACCGTCGTGTCGTTCACTTTAAGGACGGGTTCCGCCATATTCAGAACAACACCGGGAAAATCAAGCACCAGCCGCTCCGGATCGGTAAGACGCAGCTCGCGGAGTCCCACGGGTCCGGTAGATCGGATCCGTACCTCGCCGCCACCCGGCCCCGACTGATAGGAAAGGCCGATTATCTGCGCAGCCAAATGTATTTCCAGCCCGGCAGGCATGGCCGTAACACGGTACTTGGTCACCCTCCTCTGGTCGACGACAATCCTCACGCCGCCTGCACCTTCGCCCACACGTATCCGCTCGGTGAGGAGCGTGTCCGCGTTCAATTCCCTGGAAGCACTCGCGCCGAGTATCGTCCCCTGCAAATCGATCACCAAGCGGTCCGGAGCACCCAGCTGCTGCACGGTATAAGCCACGCGGCCTGTGGTAGCTACCCTGAGCACCTCTCCTCCTTCAACCTGAGCGTACTCCAGCGAGGTCACCCGGTGGGGCAGGGCTACCTGCAGTTCTCCCGGTGTAGAACTTAAGGAAAAAGGTCCCACCTCTTTTAACTCGATGACTACTTCCACTCCCGGCTCTTGTTCCGTGCCGGTGGCCGCCACCCTGATCTCGCGAATTAAACCACTGTCCACGGGAACGGCACCGGGCACCATCTTCAGAATGGCCTTGGGAAGCTTCAGCACCACCTGGGGTCCATCTTGAATTGCGCTACCGGTTAGGCGTCCCGTGCCCTTGATGGCAACTACCTCGCTTCCCACTTCCGCACGGACTGTAATGGCCGTTACCTCGGCGCGACCGGAGCTTATGGTGACCGTCCGGCTGTTCTGATCCCAGTGAACCTCCGCCCCTAAAGCTTCACCGATAAAACGCAAAGGGACGAAAGTACGGTTCTTTATGATTTCAGCCGGCGCATCTAACTTTACACTTTTGCCGTTGACCGTAGCGGTAGAGCTTCCAATAACTAACTTTATTTCCTGGCCGGGTGCCTGCACGGTAACCGTCCGGGTACTCGCATTCCAACCTACTTGGGCGCCCAGGCCCTCGGAGATGACACGCAGCGGCACCAGCGTGCGGTTGTTTTTAATAACGGGTGGGACGTCCGGCAGCACCGGCATACCATCGATGACGAGTTTTATTTCTCCCGCCTGGGCCTTAGCCGGTAGGTTGGCCAGCGCTATGACGACGGCCAGCACCGAAAGCAGGCAACAAAAAAATACCCGGTATCTTGCGAGCACCGACCTTCCCCCTACACGGATTGGTTTCCTAATATATGTTTCGACTCCTAATTTCTACATCTTCCCCCATAATCCTGCAGTAAAAGAAAAAGAGCTCCTAGCCACTTATTGTCAGGAGCCGCAGCAGGCCACGCGATGAAGCAACGCCAAACCAATCGCGGTAAGTTTCGGGTACGGTAATCGGCTGCTTAAGCCCGGGAATCGCATAGGGTTCACCGTCCACCAACACGGCGAAACGCTTGATACCGGGAAACTGCCGCAGCGTGTAAGCCAGAGCAGCCAAGGTTATCTTTTGCTCGCTAAAATTGTTCTTTTTATCCCCAAGCACGGCTTCCTTGGAGAAGTTCAGGTATACTAGATCTCCTTCCCTTTTTAGCCCTAAAAGGCGCGTACCCTCAGGGAAAACTGGGGAGAGGCCCGGGATCCCCTGTGGCCCACTGATAAGCCAGTTTATGGTAGCAGAAACGATTTCTTCCGTTTCCGGGGGTAAATTTACCGTAACTGGCACCAGGTACACATCATGATAGCTGAAGTAAAGGCGGGACGGACGCCCGTCAGGTGGCCCACCGGAGATGGGGTTGATGATCCCGGGCCGGCGCAGGGGTTTATCTATTTCTTTGCCGTCGAGCAGGATCTGCACAGTGGTGACATCGGGAAGTTCTGTAAGGCTTAAGACGATGCTCTCCACCGCCTGATGCCAAGCCGCCCCTTCCTTTTCTTTCACCCCGCCCAGGTCGAGGAAGGCACTTTCGTTCTTCACATAAAGACCGCGGACGATGACACCCTCGGGCAGAGTACCCTTGAGGAACTCTTTTTCAGGCGGCCCGGCGATAAGCTTTTCCACTATATGGCGGGCCACATTCTCGTCATCCGGAACCAGGGTGTTGTAGGGGACCAGATAGCCTTCTTCGGTTTGGTAAAAAACCGTAACTGCCCGTGCTTTGCTGCCGGAGACCTCCTGTACCTCGGCTCGTGCGCTCTCTTGTAGTACGTTTTCTTCGGCACAACCAGGTAGGGCCCACAGCGAGAGCATAATGATCACCAAGAGAACAAACGAAGCACGCCCAAGCCCTCGTTGCATGAAAGGGCACCCCCTCAGGTTATATGCCTTTGAACCTCCTCGTATAATATATTCGACGCGGCAGGGATTTTCCCTGGCAGCTCAACCAAGCTTTTTTATTTGTAACCAAATTGTCATATAGCAAACCACCCAGCTTTGTCGGTTGCCTTCTTTTGCTTTTTGTGTTACACGTAGGAGGGAAACGTCGCGCACTCGCGAATGTTAACCCAGAATCTCAAGGAGGTGTGGCCTCTTTGTCTTTAGAAATCCGGGAAGGAGTCGCGTTAAAAGATTATACTTCCTATAAGATCGGCGGCCCGGCCCGCTATTTTTGCGAACCCCACTCCATCGCCCAACTCAAGGATGCCTTAACCTTTGCCGAGGAGCACAAGCTTCCCATTTATATTCTGGGTTGCGGCACGAACGTCCTGGTAAGCGACAGCGGCGTCGACGGGCTCGTCATCCGCATAGCCGCCAATTTTGCCTATCTTTCTTTTCAGGACGGAGTCGTTCAGGTTGGCTCCGGACTTCTGCTCGATCACTTGGTGACAGCACTAGCAGAAGAAGGTTTGGGCGGGTTTGAAGTATTGGCCGGCATCCCCGGGTCGGTCGGGGGCGGGATCTTTATGAACGCCGGCGCCTACGGCGTTACTCTGGGAGACTTCGTCCAGGAGAGCATAGTGATGGACTTTCAGGGGTTTATCCGCCGGCTGCCCCATGCCGAGCACGCCTTTTCTTACCGTCACAGCGTCTTTCAAGAGCAGGATCTTATCGTCTTGGAGACGCTTATCAAGGTGGAACCACGCCCCCGCGAAGAGATCCTGGAGCGCATTGCCGCAACCAAAGAAAAGCGCCGCCGCCATCCCCGGCTCCCCAGCTGCGGTTCCACGTTCCGCAACCCCCCGGGCACCTATGCAGGCAAGGTTATCGAAGAACTCGGCCTGAAAGGTGTTAAGATCGGCCGGGCGCAAATTTCACCTGAGCACGCCAACTTCATCGTCAACCTGGGCGGGGCAAAAGCTGCCGACGTCTATGCGTTAATTCGCCTGGTGCAAAAGGAAGCGGCCGCCCGAGGCATCACGATGGTACCCGAAGTCCGCCTCTGGGGTGAATTTCCACCGGAATAGAAAAGGCTTAAAAGGCACCGGCAACCGAGGCTTACTTAATCATGGTAAACCCCTGCAGCAAAAAGCGGCAGGGGTTTGCGCTTTTTTCTCTGAACCAACTCATTCGTACTGGAGGGCGTCTATAGGGTTCAGCTCGGCAGCGCGGCGGGCCGGGTATAACCCGAAAAATACGCCAACCATGACGGCAGATCCAAAGGCCACGGCGGCCGGCCAGAAGGATAGCCGGGTAGGAATGTTTAAAAAGCGTTCTAAGAACAGGCAAAAGCTCATGCCCAAAACCAGCCCAAGAACTCCTCCGCTTCCGCTTAGCACCATGGACTCAATGAGAAACTGGTTCAAAATGTCGCGCCGTTTAGCCCCGAGGGCTTTACGGATGCCAATTTCACGAGTGCGCTCGGTCACTGAAACCAGCATTATGTTCATGATCCCGATGCCACCCACGATGAGCGAAATTCCGGCAATACCGCCGAGCATAAAGGTGAGCGAATTGGTTACCTCATTGACCGTCGCCAGCATCTCGGCCTGGTTAAAGACTCGGAAGCTGTCTTCGTTTCGAAAGCGCTTGAGCAGCCACTCGTTCAAAGCTGTGGCTACGTCATTTACAGTACTGGGCGAATCGGCTTGAACGTAAACGGTACGGATGTTCCGGCCGCCTAGGATTAAGTTTGCCGAGGTCACAGGGATAAGGACACGGTCGTCCAAAGACATAGTGCCGCTTCCGCCTTTACTCTCCAATAGGCCCACCACTGTAAACTCCGTTCCTTTGATCAACAACCGTTTACCCACAGGGTTAACGCCCCCGAAAAGATTCTGGGCCACCTCTGTCCCTACTAAAGCCACCTTTTGATGGAATATGATGTCAAGCGGCTAAAGAAAACGGCCGGCCTGCACCCCTACGTTCCGGGCAATAGAGTAGTCGGCGTTGGTAGCCTCAATCGTAGTATCCTGGGACTTGTTCCCGTACTTGACGGTGGCGCTTCCGCTCATGGTCGGAGCCACAGCGCTCACATGCTGAAGCTCCTTAATGCGCATGGCCTCTTCGTAGTCAAGATAAGTAGTGCTGCCCCGGCCAAAAACTTGAACGGTGAGCAGGTTAGAGCCAAGCGACTGAATGCGCTGCGTCACCTGCTCGTTCGTACCCGCACCGATGGCGACCAGAGAAATCACCGAGGCGACGCCGATTATCACCCCGAGCATGGTGAGAAGAGAACGGAGTTTGTTGGCGACAATTCCCTGCCAGGCCAGAGAAACCGCCGTAAGAAATTCCATTTTAGATTGTCCCCTCCCTAACCACTTGTCCGTCTTGAATGGAAATCACCCGCGGAAAACGCCGAGCCAACCCGAGATCATGGGTAACGACGATAACGGTGGTACTGTTGGTGCTGTTTAATTCAAAGAGAAGGTCGATGATTTCTCGGCCGGCTCGAGAATCAAGGTTACCCGTGGGCTCATCGGCAAGCAGAAAAGAAGGGCGTGTTACCAGTGCCCGGGCAATGGCCACCCGTTGCTGCTGCCCGCCGGATAACTCGTTCGGGCGGTGGTGGATGCGCTCGGCCAGCCCGACCTGTCGCAGCGCCTCGAGAGAGCGCTCTCGCCGTTCCTTAAGCTTTACCCCGGCGTAAACGAGGGGAACCTGCACGTTTTCCCAGGCGGTGAGCTGCGGCAGGAGGTTGAACTTTTGGAAGACAAAACCGATTTTTTGGTTGCGCAGGCGGGCAAGTTCGTTGTCCGGCAGTTTCCCTACCTCTCTTCCTTCCAGCCAGTACTCACCGCTCGTCGGCACGTCCAAGCAGCCAATAATGTTCATGAGCGTCGTCTTTCCAGAACCGGAGGGCCCCACAATCGCCACCAGTTCGCCCGCCGCCACCGAAAGACTGATCCCCCTAAGCGCGTCGACAGTGATTTTGCCCATCCGGTACGTCTTCTTCACGTTTTTGAGTTCGATCATCTGCTGCGCCTCCTACGTGCGGGGACGGAAACTGCCGAAGCCGCCCGGCGGCATCATTCCGGGAATCGGCGTGCGCGGCGCGGAGCTTTGACTCCCCTGGCTTCCAGAATTCGTGGTCCGGACAGCCTGCGGCACGACAACAGTATCGCCTTCCTTGAGCCCTTCCAGCACCTCAACGAATGTCTCGTTGTACAGGCCCACCTTAATCTCCTTCATCTGTCGCCGTGTCCCTTGTTCCATGGATGCAGAGTTCGTGTCCGCAGGAAGAACAACGAAGAACCGACCATTTCGCTCCTGTACAGCCTCAACAGGCAAGAGAAGCGCGTCGTCTTTTTTCGCCACAAGAATACGCGCGTTCGCCGTCATCCCGGCTTTAAGGCCTGGTGTTGGCGGGAGAGTCAGCGTGACAGGGTAATAAGCCGCTCCGTTTTGTACCACGCCTTCCTCGGCAATCTGGGTAACCGTCCCCTCTACGGTCTGTCCCGGCAGGGCATCTATCGTTATCTCCGCCTTCTGCCCAACCTTCACCTGGCTGATATCCAACTCGTCAATGTTGACAACAACTTTGTAATTGGAGTTGTTCACGATTCTTCCCACTGGGTCGTTAGGCTTCAACTCATCGCCGACCTGCACAGGACCCTGAATAGAGCTGGTGTTGTTGTTTGATGAACTGGCTTCATTCTCACGAAAGACGCCGCTAATGGGAGCGGTAATGGTAAGCTTCGCCATCTGGCTCTCCTGATTCGCCAACTCCATTCTAGCCTGGGCTAATGCAGCTTCTTGTCGGGTAAGGTTGCTGGGAAGCTCATCGTTGACCAGCTCAACAAGAAGTTGACCCGCGCGTACTTTATCATTGGCTTCCACTTCTACCTTTTCCACTTCGCCGGCGACGGAGCTACGGATCTCCGCAACTTTCTTAAACCCTATCGTTCCAGCTTCCAGCGCCTCCACTGGGCCTTGGCTGGTTTTCACGGTAACGAGAGCGCTTGTGCCTTCCTCTAATGCGCCTGGATTCGGAAAATCTACTGTCACTGGGTAAACAACCGCCCCGCCGCTCCCCGGCAGGCTCGTTTGAGACACCTTGACTACTTTGCCCAGGAGAGAGCTTAAGAAATCTGGCAAGAAGACTTCGGCTGCGTCGCCCACTTTTATCCGATCGCGCTCAGGCTTGAGAAAGGGAACGGTCACCGAAAAGGTATTGTCATCAACTAGCGTAAGGAGGGTAGCTCCTTCGTTTACCCGCTGGCCTTCGCTCACTGCTACATTTGTTACCCGGCCTGCCTGAGGAGCTACGACGCGCAGCGCCGCGATATCCTCCTGCAGCTCTCTTACTGAACGGGTGAGGTCTTCGACGTTGCTTTGGGCCTTCTCCTTAGTGAGCTTAAGCGTATCATTTTCCAAGACAAAAAGCGGCTGGCCTGCTTCAACTTTTTGGCCATCTTTAACCAGCACCTTCACTACCGTTCCTGAAACTTGGGATCTAATTTGAACGTCTTCGGCAAAAGCCACATTACCGCTGCCGCTCACGCTAACCTCAATGGATCCGCGGCTCACTTGGACCATCTTCGCAGTTCCCTGGGCGCTCGCCGCAGGGCGCCGCAGGGCGCGGAAACCGAGGTAGCCGAGAATGGCTACGAGCACCAGTCCTACCGATATGAACACAAGAGTGCGCGATTTACTCTGCACAGCGGTCACCCCTCCAAAGTTGTTTTCTGCAACTCGATGAAGGAAAACTGCTATTAAGACTACCTCCTTCCATCTTGCCACAATACCTAAACCCGGCACAATGTCCTGCGACGGTCTTACACCGTGCCCTCCAGAGTAAACCCATGTGGTAATTCTATCCTAAAATTGTGAACGAATTGTGATCAGACCTTTTCCAAAAACCGAAGGAACGCCTCCTAAGAATTCGACGTTTCCTCACAGGTTTATCACAAACTCGTCACAAAACCTGGTTATAATAGCTGCTGAGAGTGGTTTACCGACAGGCACACTCCTCGGGTCAAGGAAAGGAGGCGAGTTGCCGGAGGTAGCCTACCGACCAACCCCGTACGAACCTCCCTGGCTAAATTTTTGCAAAAGGAGTGGAGATAGCGTGAAAAAGAAGATTTTGTGGTTGACGTTAACCCTGCTCTTGGTGGTTGGTATCGCCCAGCTGGCGGCGGCCGCCCCTTGGGGCTTCGGGGGCCGGTTTCTCGGGCGAGATCCTGCGGCTTTGGCCAACGAGCTGGGACTGACGGACCAACAGGTGCAGCAAATGAAAGACCTCCAGAGCCAGCTGCAGCAAACCATGCAAGAATTCCAGAAGAAATTTGAGTCCGTCTTGACGCCTGAGCAGCTGGAAAAGGCAAAGTCTCTCCCCGGCTTCTTCGGCAACCGCAATAATCCGGTCGAAGAATTAGGCCTGACCGATGAGCAAGTGGCCAAGATTCAAGAGCTGCAGCGGGAAATGTACGAAGAGACCAAAGACCTGAGACAGAAGCTGCAAGACGCCATGTTTGAGCTCAGGCAGCTTAGGTGGGAAAAGAACCCGGATCAGGCCACCCTGGACGCCAAGACCAAAGAAGTAAACGACCTCCGGGCCCAGCTACAGAAAGCTACCCAAGAGTTCCAGCAGAAGTTTGAGTCTATCCTCACCCCCGAGCAGTTGGAAAAGGCAAAGTCCAGGCGGGGCTTTTTCGGCACCGGACGCATAGGACATGGCCCGAAAGGTTTTGGTCGAAGCTTCGGACTTCCACCAGCTGGAGTACCTACACCTTCCACCGCTTCTCCACAAGCCTAACCTCGATGGCTCAGGCGAGGGAGCACGTTCTCCCTCGCCGGTTGTTATTTTTGCAGGGATGGATTCACTTGGCGCGGAATAACGAAAATAGGAGGTGTTTACCGTGCCCACGATTCTGGTGGTAGAAGACGAACAGCCGGTCTGCGATCTGGTGCGCGTTTACCTCGAAAAGGAATCTTTTGCCGTCGAAGTAGCCACCAGCGGCCGCGAAGCGCTCGAGAAAGTGATGCAGAACAAGTACGACCTTATCCTCCTCGACATCATGTTGCCGGAAGTGGACGGCTGGGAAATCTGCAAGGAAGTCCGCAGGACCTCTTCTACCCCGATCATCATGCTCACGGCAAAGTCGGAGGAGTTTGACCGGGTGTTGGGCCTGGAGCTCGGCGCGGACGACTATATTTCTAAGCCTTTCAGTCCCCGCGAAATGGTGGCCAGGGTGAAGGCAGTTCTAAGGCGTACCCACGGAGCCGATAATGCACACCGTGAGGTGCTCAGTTTCCCACAGCTCGTACTTGACAAAGCCGCCAACAGGGTGGAGGTTGCCGGACAAGAGGTGCAGCTTACTCCGCGGGAGTTCGACCTCCTCTGGTTTCTTGCCTCTCGGCCTGAACGCGTATTTACGCGCGAACAGCTGCTTGAAGCCGTTTGGGGCTACAGTTACCTGGGCGACGCACGCACGGTAGACACCCACGTCCGTCGCCTGCGGGAAAAGCTGCGGCCTGCCGGAATATCCTACATAAAGACCGTTTGGGGAAAGGGCTACAAGTTTGAAGTAAGCAAAGATTAAAGGTGGTAGTCTTTTGATGAAGCCGAAGCTGCCGCGCACCCTTTTTGGCAAACTCCTTTTGTCCTACCTGGCAGTCGCCCTAATTACCCTGCTGGCCGTCGGCATAACCACTTCCAGCCTGTTTGCCAACTTCTATTACTCCTTCAAAGAAAAAGAACTGCTCCAGCAGGGTCAACAGGTAGCAACCGCCCTGCAGTCTTCTTCGGGCACCACGCGAGAAAACCTGCGTGCGCTTTCCACCCACCTTCGGGATATTCCCGGAAGCCGTTTCATTGTATTGGACCGCACAGGCCTTGTCTCCGGCCCAAACCCAGCGCCGCCCGGTCGGGCAATTCCTCTTTTGGATAAGGAGACCATTCGAAAGGTCCTCAACGGTGAAGTGGTAAGCGGACGCGTAGGTTCCGGGCAAGACATCCTAAGGGCCGTAATACCTCTAAAATATCAAGGCGAGGTAACGGGCGCCCTCGTCATTTCTACCCCCTTGGCCGACATCGCTGCAACCATTAAGGCAGTTCAGCGCCTCATCATAAATGCTGCCGGAATTGCGGTGCTTTTCGCCGTCCTACTAGGTTCTTACCTTTCCCGTTCAATCTCGCGTCCCTTAAAGGAGATGAGCCGTATCAGCCTGGCCATGGCCGAAGGAAACTTTAAGCAGCAGGTACCGGTGACCTGCAGCGATGAAGTCGGACAGCTCGCGCAAAACTTTAATCACCTGGCACGTGCCTTAGACGGTACGATTGGTGCTCTCCGGCATGAAAAAAGAAAAATAGAAAGCATACTGGCCAACATGAGCGAAGGGGTTATCGCGGTAGATGAAGAAGGTCGGGTTCTCTTTTCCAATCCCGCCGTGAAACGCACCCTGGGAGCAAACCCAAGCCCCATCCCGGAAGGGACGACCATTGATTCCCTCGGCTGTCCTGAACTCGTTAAGTTGTTCGGCGAGGTGCTTAAAAATAAACAAAGCCAAAGCGGTGAACTCGCACTAAACGGCGGCAAAACCTGCGTCATAGCCCACGTAACTCCGCTCGCCCAACCGGGAGAACCGCTAAGCGGCGCCGTGGCGGTGCTGGAGGACATCACTGAGCTTAAGCAGCTGGAACAGCTGCGGCGCGATTTCGTGGCCAATGTGTCGCATGAGCTCCGCACCCCCCTTACCTCGATCCAGGGGTTTGTCGAAGCTCTGCTGGACGGCGTGGCCAGCGATCCGAAACATTACCTGGAAGTAATTTACCGCGAAACTTTGCGGCTGAAAGCGCTAATTAACGATATTCTAGAACTTTCGTTGCTGCAGTCCGGACGGATCGAGTGGGAACTAAACGCCGTGGATGTGGGAGATCTCGCCGCGCGGGTGGCGTTCAAGCTCGGCCAAGAAATCCAGGCCAAAGGTTTAACGGTGAAGCAAGACATCCCTTTAGATCTGCCGTGCATTTTAGCCAACGAAGACCGCGTCGAGCAGGTCCTGACGAACTTTTTGAGCAATGCGATTCGTTACTCGCCGCCCGGCGCCACCATCAGCATTAGGGGCCGCTTCGGCAACGAAGGCGTAACTGTAAGCGTCGAAGACCAAGGGCCCGGCATCCCGGCAGAGGAACTCCCGCGGATCTGGGAACGCTTTTACCGCTTGGAAAAATCGCGCTCCCGCGCCCTGGGCGGAACCGGACTCGGGTTGGCGATCGCTAAAGAGATCATCGAGGCCCACGGCGGGCGGGTGGGCGCCACCAGCGAGGTCGGCCGCGGCTCCACCTTTTGGTTTACCCTGCCGGCCGTACCACCGGAAACTGAAAAGGAAACCCCGGGGCAGCAAATATCCCGGGTTTAATCGTCTTTTTCGCGGCCAACCCTGGGTAAGAACCGCGAAGAAAGATTTTTTTCGGCTTGGATGGTCAAGCACAACCGGTAGCCTCCCGCCATACCATGAGAACGCTAAGAGCGCCAACACAAAAGGTGAAGAAGGTGAAAGAAATTGGCCCAATCGGAAAACAAGGTCCTTGTAAGCAAACCCTTCAGCTCAAGAGTCCAACTTCCAAGCCTGCCCGACATGGAACTTGTGGCGTGTGGAGCCGAATTAGGCCGGCCCCACTTCCACCCGCTTTCTAACGGCAAGGGTTTGGCTTTCGGCAGGCTAGAGTTAGTCGCCTGTTATGCGAAAACGAGCACCTCCGGTGAGTACCAGCTCGCGACTGTGTCTCGCAACTACGTACTTGAACTTGATATCGAAGAGAACGAAGAACTGATCCGCGCGAGAGGTGGTAGAGCCATTTGGGCGGAATTTCGCGGAGAACCTTGCTGCAAAGTGTACGAAGCCTGTACCACCGGGGCCAACAAGACCGGAAACCAGCCGAAAAACATCCCGGCTGTCTCCAGAAAAAGGCTGGAGGTGGAAGTGAGCAGTGTTCTTGAGGTCCTCACCAATTCCGTCAAGAAAGAATTCTCCCGGGAAGAAAAAGCAAGAGAAAAAGTGATGGACCTGCTTGTTTCCCCCACAAGCGGTGAGCAAACGGGAGAAGATCCTGCCCTTCGCCTGGGGCCTGGACAGGATAGCCTTCCCCAGGCAGTGTCCGTACCGGTTGTGGAACTAGAGGAACCCGCCAGGCACATGCTAAACGTACCGGTATGGTTGGGTCCCCATCCGGAACCCAAACTGAACGCGGGAGAGAGCGCGAACGGTTTGCTTTGCAAACCAGACTCGCCTCAAGAACCAACCCGACCAATTTCACGTATTCCGTACGGGGCCGAAACCATTCCTCCGCATGTATGGCGGATGCCGGGGCGTGGTTGAGGGTAATTTCCCGACCGGCGGTCGGAAATAAGCTGAAGACCCGGGGAAAACTTGCCCCGGGTCTTTCTTTGTCGACCGCCGGCCGACTAAGGCTGCTTCCCTCAGCACACTACAACAGGAGCTGTCGGGGTGAAGGTCTTTGCTTCTGGCCGCAGCTTTTCTCCAGGGCTGTACAGCTTAACCACTGCCCCGGCCGTCAGGCCAAACTGCTGGTAGTATGCGAGAACTTCTTGGGGTATGCCCGCTGGGGCCTTCTTGCTTGCCATTTACAATTCCTCCTTAGGAAAGCCCGGAGCCCAAAGGTAAGGTTCCCTTTTTGGTGTTCTGTTCATGTTTATACTATGAACGGTTTTGCTTCTAGGTTCTTTTCGCCGGACTTTCCTTCCCAAGAGTCCCTGCTCCTGTTTTCCGTTAGTACGGTTCTACGAAGATTTCCACGACCACAATACCGGCCTTGTTCGTGTAATGGGCGATGCCGATACCCACTTTGGTAAACTTGGGGTCAAGCATAATCTGCCGATGAGCGCTGCTTCTTACAATTTGCGCGTGCGCCTGGTAGACGCTACCGGCAGCAGAGAGGTTCTCACCCAGGTACGCGTACCTATAGCCGTCGCGGGTAAGCTGCTGGCCGGCCGTCCCATAGCCAGGGATGTTGTGGTCGAAGTAATCCAGTTCCACCAGCTTCTCGGCCCTGAGCCGTGCGATACGCACGAGGTCTGGGTCCTCCGCCACAGGGCCTACCCCGTTTTTGGCACGCTCCTCGTTGATGTAACTCATAAGCTGCTGCTCTTCTGCCGTAAGAGAAGCATTGTCTTTAGGCGGCTCGGAAGGCGGGCTCTGCGGGTCAGTGGGCAGACTTTGTGGGGCGCTAGGTGGGGTCGTCGCCGGCGGCCGGGATGGATCGGCAGGCGTATATCCAATTGGCCCGGTGGGCCGGTAACGGTTCAGGTAGTCCAGGTACCAATTGTTCGTCTGCTCCGGTGTGCCCCATGGCGCCGGGTAGTACCGGGACGGCGGGTTCGCTGGAGGAATCGTCGTCTGTGGCGGCCGGGTATTGGGAAGCTGAGTCGTTTGCGCTGACCGGCTGGAAACCGGCAGTTGTGTCGGGCTGGGTTGCCCAACGGTCATTCGGCTACTTGAGTACTGCTGCAGGTAGTTCAGGTACCACTCCTGTGTTTGATAGGCACTTGTTGCCAGGGCCGGTGTGGAAATGGTGAGGCTGAGGACGAGCGCAGATACAGCGAGCGGCGTCAAAACCCCTTTTTTCTTGTTCACCTGCTTGCCTCCTTTAAATACAACTCTAAGCAGTATTATAAGTTGCAGTTTACCTGGTGGCAAAAGTCCGCATCAGGCGTAAATCGACGTAGGAAGCAATGTTGCCTTTACTCCAGCGCGGCCAACCTTCTGGCAAAAAAGGTTACCCTGGTGGAAGGTACTGGCAGTCTGACCGCCAAGGCCAAAAGTAAGCCAAGCTCTGTATCGTCGCATTTTGGATGAGAAACCTATGAGCTAAGATCGGCTCGGCCTCAGGACAGGAAAAGAGACTGCGGAGGTACTGAAAACTTCACCCTTTCAGCGAGGTCCTCATATAATGCATCAGGTCAAAAGCTCAGACCTAATGCCACAAGGCAAGGAGGGATATAATATGTCCGCCTCTACTCGCCAGTTGGAGACACCTGTGATAGAATGTATTGAAGTCTTGAAAGTATATGACCAATGCATTAAAGAGGACATTATCGTTGAGGAGGAACCTATCCCGCCTGGTTGCCCGAACCCGCTTCCGCCCGGTGCGACCGTCGAGTGCAATTTTGTTTTTGACATTGACCCGGCTACGGGTCTACCCGAAACCCGCTGCGAGGTTATCAACATCGGCCCGCCAGACGCCAATGGTTTCGCCGACGTGACTGTGCGCCAGCGGTTGGTCTTCGACATCACGATAAGAGATCAGTTTGGCAACATCATCTGCGGTCCGACCCGTATCGGCCCGAAATTCTTCTTCAATACGGTCCTTCTCTATGCCCCGGCCGGCACTTTTGGGCAGTGCCGTATCGTAAGCTCGCTGTGCCGCTGCGAGATAATCCCGGACCCCGATAACCCTGGGCTGAATGTACTCCTTTGCACCAAGAAGCTCTGTAAAGAGATCGAAATCAAGGCCCTGGTCAAGCTTTTAGTCTCCAGCTTGGGCTTTTGCGTGCCTGCTCCCTGCCAGACACGGCCGCAGCCCGAATTTCCGTGCCCGCCGGAAAATCTCTTCCCGCCGCAGAAACCACTCATCTAAAATACGGTGGGAAACCCGCCGTACACGTAGGTCAGGTCAGCCACGAAGGAGAGGCTTAGGAAAGCCTCTCCATTCGTTTGGGCCGGAGGAGTGAGCCAGTTATTACCACGCGCGGCCAAGCACACTTCCAGTACCACCTGTGTACTGTAGCAGCGCAGGAGCCTGCTCTGAAAGAAACGGCGAGCAGGACCGGCAAAGCCGGCAACGGAAATGACAAATCAGGGGGGCGAAAGCAATGAGTCCGCTCGTGAAGACGGAAGTGGTGGTCGGCGAGAATACTACCCAGCTTCTGGCTGAAGCCACGGCAACGTTGAATGCGCCGGCCGTTAAGATCCGCAACGTTGTGGCCGACGTAAGCGACCTGAAGACAGATATTCTCCCCGGCAACGTAATTTTGGAAGGAAACGTCCGCCTGAACATATTCTACGTAGGCCTGGATACCGTTGTCCACCATCAGGCTGAAGACCTGCCTTTCTGTACCTACGTGGTGATCGCTCCCGCGCTCCCGGGAATGAAGGCCGAGGTGTACCCCACGGTTGAGCGGGTGCTTCCAGAACTTAAGGCGGATGGGACGAGCGTAGTCCTTAAGGTGATTCTGGACATCTTGGTGAAGGTCAGCGACGCACGCCAGCTATACCTGAAGGAAGGTGAGGGGCCGCGCTACCTCTTCCACCAGGTGCGAGGCGAAAACACGGTGCAGCAGGTGAACGAAAGTGCGGTCCCCCTAAGCATCGCGGCCTTAAAGGTTACCGACGTAACTGCCCGAATCGAAATTACTGGTAAGGAAGTAATAGACGACAAGGTGATCATCGAAGGTTACGTGCACAAGCAGATCTTCTATGTGGGTCTCGGCGACGAGCTGGAACATCACCAGGCTGAGGGCGAAGCCTTTTCCACGTTTGTTGATATGCCCGGCGTAGGTCCCGGCATGTCTGTACAGGTCAACCCGAAGGTAGAGGAGGTTGTGCATGAGCTTTCCCCTGACGGCACCCAGCTCAGCCTGAAAGTGGCTTACGAACTGTTCGTCAAGGTGACGGAAGATGTAGAGCTTTCGCTGGCTGCGGGATCGACATTGATTAAAGCTCAAGAAATCGTAGGCGAGGGAGCACTCTACACCCTTGTGGAGAGCACCTACGCTTTGAACCCCGTCGCCCAGAAGATCAACCAAGTCACGGCCGAAGTGGACCGTGTGGAAACCACGGTAATACCGGGCAAGGTAATAATCCAAGGGAATCTGCATAAGCGAATTTACTTCACCGGCACCGATAATATTAACTACGAGCAGGAGGAAGACCTCCCCTTCATGGGCTACGTGGCTATTGCCGAAGCGGCTCCCGGCATGACCGTCCGCGTCTCGCCCCAGTTAAAAGGCATTATACCCAACCTCGCGGCCGATGGTACCACTTTGGCCCAGAAGGTAATGCTGGAGATAGGCGTCAAGGTGCTCCGGACGGTGCAGGCGGCAGTGGCCGAGGTAACGGCGCTATAGAAGTTAGCTAGGCGGAGGAAGCCTCCGCTTCTTTTTTGGGCTCGGCAGCCATATCTTTTGTAGGAAGAAAAACTGGCTAGAGGAGGGGCAATATGCCTGCCGAACAGAGAAAAGATCTCTTCTATACGTGTGCGCGGGCGTTAACCCTTCCGTTGACCCTCGGGTTCTCCACGCCCCTTCATGAAGTGCCGTCCCAAATTCTCAAAGTAGACGCCTGTCTCGGGGAACTTAAGGGTGACCCCGCAGGCTACCGGCTTAAGGTGCGCGGAAGCCTCAGCGTCTTGGTCCGGTACGCCAAGCTCGACGGCCGGGTGGCTCTGCTCACCGGGCAAAGTTTTTTTGACTTGACATTACCTCTAAAAGAAGAGCTTCCTTCAGGCCACTTGGAACTCGCCGCCGCACTACACGATCTTTCATACAGCCTGAGTTCCTCTTGGGGAGGAAAGGCTAGGCTGGAAGTAAAAGCATTGGGCGAGTTAAACGTCAAGGTCATGACGGTAACTGCGCCCGGCAGCTTACCGGAAGGATTTGACTGGGTAACGGTAATACTCTCTGAAGTCCTCGACCAGCAAGAAGTAACGTTTTTCCGGGAACTCATCCTTCCCCTTGACCCTCCCGCTTTAAGGATTCTCCGGGTAGAGGTGCGCGAGGAGAAGGTTAAAGCTGAGCTCCTACCCGGACCGGTGGTAAGCGCTGAAGCAGAAGAGTTAGTCCTTTACTTGGGGCAGGACGGGCACGTACACCACCTGCGCCACCTGACCGGCTGGAGCCGCTTCCTTCCCAGCCAAGAATCCTTCGAAAACGCCTGCCTCGCGGCCGAGGTTCAGGGAAAGGTGACCAAGGAAGAGATCCAGGCAGCCGGCCATACAATACAGCTCCATATTACCGAAACGGTAAGCGCTCGAGTAAAGCGTAAGCGCCGGCTCCAGGTACTGGCCGGCTGTGACCAGGACCCGCCGGGAGACACGGTCCCGGCCAGAGTCCGCCGCGTAGTAGGGGAAGTAGCGGCAAGTAGACTCGTAACACTCTCCCTGCCCCTTGCAGAGCCGGTTGCCTATCTAGGATCGCCTCAGGCCGAAGTGTGCGAGCTTAACGCCCGCCCCGGTTCCGGCCGGGTTTTGGTAGAAGGAAAGGTGGAAATAACAGTACCGTATGCCGGTCCGGACGGAAAAGAGCGAACGGCCTGCCTGCATGCCCCCTTTCAGCTCTTTGTAACCGCAGATGGGGCCAAGCCGGAGCACGGTGTGGAAGCACGCAGCAGAGTTGAAAGCGTGGAAGTAGTACGCAGTCAAAAAGGTGCGTACGAAGTTCAGGTTTTTTGCTCGTTTGAACTCTGCCTTACGGCGCTCGAAATTTTGAGGCTGGCTGTAAATCTTCCCTCCTCCCAAAGGGTAAACGAAACGACACCTGTAGAAATAGAAAAGCTGGTCGGCGAAAACCAGAACGACCAGCTCATCGAACAGGATGTTCGTCTGGAAGAACGGGCGGAGATCCTGGGCGAAGTTACGGCCTTGCCGCGAAATAAAGAGGTCAAGATTGCAAACGGGCAGGTGTTGGCGTCCGGGGAAATCGAGTTTTGTGCCTATTACATCACCGCCGACGGCCGGGAACTGTGTGCAAGTAACCTTGTACCGTGGCAGGCCGTGCTTACCATTGCCGAAGCTCGGCCCGAGATGACGCCGGAGGTAGAAGTAGCATGCCATCTTCTTCCCTCCGTTTTATCCTCAAAAGGCACCGCGGTAACCCTAAAGGCAATCCTCAACGTTAGAGCCAGGGTATACGCCCGCACTACGTCCCGCGTAATAACCACCTTTAATCCTTCCTTTTCTTCCGTGCCCGCAGGGGAACCGGTGGAAGCCCTGGTCTGCGACGAGCTGGAACTCGACGCTCTCGTGCTTCTCCCGCATCCCCCAGCGCAAAAAATAGAGGAGGCAACGGTTGCCATCTACCGTTCGACTTACAAGTTGGAGGAAGGCGCTGTTGAGGCCGTGGGCGAGCTCGAACTCTCCATATTGTACTACGGATACGACCGCTTGTTGCGGCGTTGGGAGGAAAAGCGCCCCTTCGCCGTCCGCCTTCCCTGCCCTGCAGCCCGGCCGGGCCTTACGGTACGCGGCGAACTCAAGATAAAAGAAGCCCGCCCTCAACTTATTTTCATTCAAGGAGCACGCTCAGGGCGGGAAGTAGTGGTATCGATTGTGTTCGCAGCCGACATCGTCCTTCTCAAAATGACTTAAGGACAATATTGGCCCAGGCCAGCTTTTCGGCTTGGCCGCTATAAAGGGCAAAGTGAATGCGATCCTTGTAAAAGTAACGTCGAGAAATGCGAGAAAGGTGGTATCCTCCTGGAAGGGGATTGCCGAGAAGGATGGTGGTATAACCCCGGTAGTAGGCGGAGGTCACCTGGTAGCCCAGGGTAAAGAGCACCAGGTCCTGGGCAAAGTTGACCTGTATCTCGCTTAACTGAGTAAGGCCAAGACGCCTGAGTTCTTCTTCCAAAGCCTCTTCTTCTTGAAACACGTAAAGGGATACCCGTTCGGTGCTGCTTTCTGTCCAATAGGGGTCGAGGGCCAGGGTTTCAGGATACAGCGGGATATACTCCACAGCCGGATGCTTAAAAATGGCCGGGTCAAAATACATCTTTTCACCTCCCCAGTACTCTTCTCTCAATACTATGCGCCGTCCGTTGCGCTAGTTCCGGGAAGGTGCCAGGTTCCGGCCGAACCAAAGAATATGAAAATGCCGGGACGGCCGTCTGGGCATAACTTAAGTGCCCCCGGATCCGGTACGGGAAAGAAGCAGCCAAGCTCCGGCCGCCAGAAGGATTAAACCGGCAAGTTTGGTCCAAGTGAAGGGGACTTTATCCAAGCCGAAGCACCCCAGGTGGTCAATCAAGAGGGCGGTAAGTACCTGGCCCACGATGATGGCCGTGGTCGCCGTGGCCACACCGAGTTTCGGGATGCTTGCAGCTACCCCGTAGATAATGAGGACGCTAAGCACCCCGCCGAGAAGAGTGTACCAGGGTGCCCCGGATATCCGGGCCAGGTTACCGTTCCCCTGCTTCAACAGAAAGACCACCGCTGCGACCACACCCGTACCCACGCCGTGAACAATGAGGTTGGCCTCCCAGAGCCCGACGATCTTGGCGAGGGCGGCATTGATGGAACCTTGTACGGCCATGGTTAGACCGGCCGCAGCGGCTATGGCAAGCGGAATTATTTTCACGGTACCTCTCCTTTCAAGGTAGCCATGCTTCGCCTTCGTTTCCCTTTTCTATTCTTCCCCAAACGAAAAAGGCGTGCCCCTGGCCTTGAGCAAAAAGGGCATGCGTTTTTTATGTTTTAGGTTCCCCCGCCGTGTCTGGAAACCGCGAAAAGTTAAGCGCCGCCCGAAGGCGGCGCGTTTATTTTCTTATGTTTGGTGGAGGCGGGGGGGAATTGCACCCCCCGTCCGAAGGTGTACCCACACAGGCTTCTACGAGCGTAGCTCCTGTTTTAGCGTTCGCCCGGACGGCCTCCCAGGAGCAGGATGCCGCTCAGGCTAGCCCTGTTTGTTTCCCGCCGGGCTCCAGGGCCGCGCACGGCGGTAGCCTGCTACTGTGACACCCGGATCCGGCTCCGCAGGCATGAGCCGGGCGGATGGGCTACGTCAGTTACGCAGCCAGAGCGTATTCGTTGTTGGCAGTTATGCCTTTCCATGTTGGTACGCGGTCATGGTCCGCGGCTCGCTTCCTGTGCCCATACGACCTCCGTCGAGCCTAAATCGCCCCCGTGGAGCGTCCTTTGACGGCCCGTTCAATCTCGCGCGCCGCCTCCCGCTTGGCCAGGTCGGCCCGTTTATCGTAAAGCTTCTTTCCGCGGGCCAGGGCTAACGCTACTTTCGCCCAACCCTTTTCCGTGAAGTACACGGATAGAGGTATAAGCGTGAGCCCTTTCTGCTGGACCGCCCCGGCCAGACGGGCAATCTCTTCTTTGTGCAGGAGAAGCCGGCGCGGACGTTTGGGCTCATGGTTGACGTAACCGCCTTTTTGATAGGGGCTTATATGCATATTATAAAGGATTACCTCGCCGTTTTCAACTCGGGCAAAGCTGTCAGTCAGGTTGGCCTTTCCCTCGCGCAGGGATTTCACCTCTGTACCGACCAAGGCCAGCCCTGCTTCGTAAGTTTGCAAAATAAAGTAGTCATGCCTGGCCTTGCGGTTCTCCGTGACCACCCGTCGTCCTCCCTGTGTTCCCCCCATAAATCTCACCTCAAAAATAGCTCATCGCCGGTAACCAACATTTCCTACTTGTTCTTTATTGTAACACAACAGTACCCTGGCAGCAACGCTTCATGCGGGCACTACTCCAGCACCACCCGCACCTGAGGCAAGCGGTCTGCTCTCACCTTACCCTGGTATGTTTCTGCGGCTATGAATACCTGGGCAGCATCGCCCAAGAGAGTGCGAGGGATGGTGAAGACTACAGCATCCCCGTTGGCCTGCCCGGCCGTCCCCGCCTGGCTGTCACCCTCCGGGTACCGAAGTTCCACCCGGCGGCGAATCGGCTCGGTTCGAGCCAGGGCTACCACCTCCAGGCGGTAGCTCAGCTCTTTCTTTACCGTTCCCCGGAGGCGAAGCCAAAGCTTAAGGTCCTGGCCGTCCAGTGCGCCGTCCAATTGGACGATGTCGGCATCGCGTTTCAGCCGCTCGATCATGCTGTCCCCAACGGGATCAACGGCTAGAGTTCTCCGACCGGCCAAATCTACCCCGGTACTCAAAACTTCTGCGGCCGGGCAGGCCCAGTAGAGCTCACTAGCCCGGGCAAAGCTGGTAAGAAATCCTCGCATCACTGCCACCTGTGAACTATACTTCAAGATGGCGCTCATTTTTTTGGCCCGCTCAGCCAATGAGAGGTCTAAACGCAGCCATAAACCCTCGCCGGCAATAGGTGGGGGCGGCTCTAAGTGGCGGGCCAGGTCCGCCCCCCAGGGCCGGGGCCAGTTGTTGTAGTGCACCAGGTAAGTGTACACCCGGGGCCGTCCGTGCCAACTTCGGTCGTCCTTTAGTTTCTCCAGGACAAAGCTCACGAAAGCGCTGGCTGCCCAGTGATCGGGGTGGCCTTCGTGCGGACTTGGGAAGACCAGAACAGTAGGGTTTTCGCTACGGATGATATCCTCCACGCTCGCCAGGAGAGTCTGCCCGGAGTAAACGTTGGCGAACGCCGGGCCTGTGTCGTACGGGGAAGCATTAACATCCGTATAAGGTGATCGGTAGGGATTGGCCGGCGACCAGTGGTCCTGCCACAAAGCGGCCAAACCGCGGTCGGGAAAACCGAGAAAAACGGCGGCTTCAGGCGAGACCCCGAGTACGCTGAGTGCCGCCAAAGCTTCTTTCTGCCTGAGCCGGCCAAAAGCGCGCATGTTGCTTGGCGTGGTTTTGAGAACGCCCAAGCGCCGCTGAGCGGCGTAGCGAAAGGCGTCGCCACAGGTAAGGAACACCACTTTAACCCGAGCACCTTGCACCACAGCCTTCTGGATCAACCCGCCGGCACCAAGTGTTTCATCATCCGGGTGCGGAGCAAAAATGAGCACGCGGTCCTGAGCGCTCAGGTTAAGGTTTATGGGCCGGACCTCCGGGTTCGGGGCCGTCCCTAAAGGGAACACCCAAAAGTACGCTCCTATCCCGCTGGCTAGGACGAGTAGGCCAAGAAACAGGACTGCGTACAAGCGGCGCATAATAGGCTCCTTTCCTACGACCGCCGCGCGCGGCGGCGCCAGGTCAGCCAAAAGAAAAGCACGTAGACGGCGCCCACGAGGATGCCCAGCAGGGTTACCAAGCCTAAAACCCGTGGACTAAGGAAGTGAGCGGCCGTCCGCCCCAGGTAAAGGTAAATGAGTTGAGCGGCCCGTACCTTTCCAAGAGGGGCCGCCCGCCCCAGAAGCCCAAGGCGTATCCCACAAGCGTGCCGGCAGTATTAGTTACCGTAGCCAGGATTAAAAGCGGAACGAGGGCGAGGTGCCCGCTGGCGATGAGGACTCCGGCCGCCAAGAAGAAGGCTTCGTAGGGTATACCGGGAAGGCCTGTTCCCTCGAGAAACATGATGAGCCCGTACATTGCCAGGCCGGCCGGCGAAGAAAGGAGTTCAAGAAGGCTTTTTTCCGTCATGAACCGGATGTGCCCCACCTGGCCACCACGGTTTCCGCACCGGTTACACGTGAGCCTTTACGCACCAGGATTTCCGCCGTCGGGTCGCCGATGATAAGGTCCACCTGGGAGCCGCGGGCAATGAAGGACACCTTCTGCCCGGCCCGCACCGTCTCGCCGGCCTTGACAAAGCAGGAAATCTTATTGACGAACTTGTCGGCAATCTCCACCATCGCCAGGGGCGGTCTTCCTTCAGAGTGTAAAAACAGCGTGTTTCGTTCATTTACGAGGCGATACCGGTGGGCAAACAAGTCCACCGCCCGGCGGAGAAAGGTCAGCTGCACATATTCCCAAAGGTCCACCATGGGGAGGTTGTAAGCGGCGGGAGCGTGAACAACGTCGGCAACCGTCGCCGTCACCGGCGCATAGTTGAAGTGTACGTCTAGAGGAGACATGTAGATGCCGATTAACCACCCGTCGTCAAAGCGGTGGGAAGAGCGGTGAATTTCCGGGAGCGGGATGGCCTCTCCTAGCTTGCTTACCTCGATCTTTCCCGCGCGAAACGGTTTTACGTAAACCACCGTGCCGTCACAGGGAGCTAAAATGGCGTCCGGATCGGCCGGGGAGCGGCGCAGGGGATCGCGGAAAAAGTAGACATTCCTGAGGTACCAGTACAGGCCGCCGACGAGAAGCGCGGCCAGAGTCAGGAACCAGAGCCACACCTCGACCACTCCTTCCTCACCTTGGCCAGCTTGTAGGGAAGGCGCACGGCGTAATAGCCGAGTAGACCGGCCGCCGCTTTAAAGGGGTTATAGGCCGTAGCCGGGACTTCCTTCCCGGTGAAACTGCCGTTTCGGTAAAGGTTGTCTAAGGCCGCGTAAGTAGAAACTAAGCCGTGCTTTAAATAGTGTTCCCATATCGCCGTCGCCGCTGGGCGTTCCACCAGGTGACGCTCCAGGGGGTAGATGTCCTGAAGCTCAGCCCAAAGCTGAGCCAGACCGGGCGTAAGCCCGGAGGTAGCCGCTTCCTCCCGGAGGCGCCGGTAGGTGATTGGATCCCAAGTGTAGGCGCGTTCGCAGGCAGCCACCGCCACGATGGCCTCAATCAGCTCCCGCAGGCGCTCCAGGTCGGGCACGGGGTCCAGGAGGCGCACCTCAATGGTGCCCAGCCGCAGGGAGAAAATAAGATCCTGAAAACGGTAGTAACGGTCGCCGGGCCTCAGCGGCCCCAGGGCGTATGACGAGTAAAGGCGGTAACTGGGGCCGAAATACTCCCCGCGGCGGGCCGGGGAGCTGGCCGCACAGAGGGCGAAAAGGGGGAGAAAGTGCGCCAGGTTGTTGTAAGCGCGCTCGGGGTCGGGTAAGTCCGATAGATGCAGGTGCAAGCCGGCCGTAAGCGTAGGCGCATCCATATCGATGAGGTGACCCATGGCGACTAAGAGCCCTTCCCGGCCTACCGCTGCCGTGAGCTCCCGCCTTAGCTCCGCC
>JASKLG010000069.1 GCA_030153805.1 Bacillota bacterium
AGGCACATAAGCTTAATACTGCGGGCACCGCGCTGCTTAAGGAAGTTGACCCCGGCTACCGCAGAACCGCCGGTCGCCAACATGGGGTCCACCAAAATGATGTCGCGTTCCTCGATATCCGCCGGAAGCTTGCAGAAGTACTCAACCGGCTCCAGGGTTTCCGGGTCCCGGTAGAGGCCAATGTGCCCCACTTTGGCCGCCGGGATAAGGCGCAGTATCCCGCCCACCATGCCTAGGCCCGCCCTGAGGATGGGTACCACAGCAAGTTTCTTGCCGGCAATGACCTTGGTCCGGGCCCGAGCGACAGGTGTCTCTACCTCCGTATCCTCGAGCGGCAGGTCGCGTGTCACCTCGTAGGCCATGAGCATGGCCACTTCTTCCATAAGTTCGCGGAACTCCTTGGGGCCGGTGTTCTTGTCCCGGATCAGGCTGAGTTTGTGTTGAATCATGGGATGGTCTAACACATGAACCTCAGACATGCCTTCTCCCCCTTAGCGCAGGTTTATACGGAAAGGTCCGGATAGAGCGGGTAGGCGGCGCAGAGTTCACGCACGCGGCCGCGCAACTTTTCTTTGATTCCGGGTTCATTCCTCCTTGTAAGCGCCTGGGCGATGATGTCCGCCACCTCTGCCATATCTTTCGGCATAAGTCCACGGGTTGTGACGGCAGGAGTACCCAGACGCAGACCACTGGTAACGAACGGGCTTTCTGGATCGTAAGGAATGGCATTCTTGTTGGCCGTAATGCCTATCTCGTCCAAGATACGCTCCGCTTCCATGCCGGTTAGCCCTTGGGGCCGCAGATCGACGAGAAGGAGGTGATTATCCGTACCGCCTGAAACCAGGGTAAAGCCGCGTTCTACAAGCCCCTTGGCCAGGGCCTGAGCGTTGGCAACAATGCGCTCCTGGTAGGCCTTAAACTCGGGTGCAAGGGCTTCTTTGAAGGCCACGGCTTTAGCCGCTATGACGTGCATGAGCGGGCCACCCTGAATGCCAGGGAACACAGCTTTGTCGATGGCTTGGGCATTTCTCTCCGGGCAGAGGATAAGGCCGCCACGGGGTCCGCGCAGCGTTTTATGCGTGGTGCTGGTAACATAATCGGCCACGGGCACCGGGTTTGGATGCAGGCCGGCGGCCACTAAACCGGCAATATGGGCCATATCCACCATGAGGAGGGCGCCCACTTCGTCGGCAATGGCCCTGAAAGCATGAAAATCGATGATACGCGGATATGCGCTCGCCCCGGCTACAATCAGGCGCGGTCGCTCGCGCCGGGCGATAGCGCGTACCTCGTCGTAGTTGATGCGGCCGGTATCTTTATCCACGCCGTAGTCTACGATGCGGAACCATTTCCCGGACAAGTTGATCGGATGACCGTGCGTAAGGTGCCCGCCGTGGCTGAGGCGCATACCCAAGATGGTATCGCCCGGGTTTAAGGCGGCAAAATAAACCGCAGTGTTGGCCTGGGCCCCTGAATGAGGCTGAACGTTCGCGTGCTCCGCGCCGAATAGCCGGCAGGCCCTCTCCCGGGCCAGGCGCTCGGCGATGTCGACGAATTCGCAACCGCCGTAGTAGCGTCGCCCGGGATAACCCTCAGCGTACTTGTTCGTGAGCACCGAACCTTGCGCCTCAAGCACCGCCAGGCTTACGAAGTTCTCCGAAGCAATCAGCTCCAGGCGCTCCCTCTGCCGCTTAAGTTCTAAGGCAATGGCTTCCGCAATCTCCGGATCGACCTTTTGCAGGGACCCCATAGCAGCATTCACCCTCCTTGCTCTATACCCAAAACTACTTCTCGTAGGTTGGCGGCGTACCCGGCCTAGCGTACACGGCGCGCGCTCCGCCGATGAGCTTCGGCCGCGTGCGCGCCGCCACTAGGGGCGCCGCGCCTATGCGGTCGACGCTTAAACGCGTAGGTACTGCCACCGGTTTTAGGTGCATGCCGATCAAAGTATGGCCGATGTCCAGCCCTGCATGCGCCTGGATTCGCTCCACCAGAACTGGATCTTTAAAAGCTTCCATGGCCAGGGCGGCTAGGGACCCACCGGCATGGGGTATGGGGTAGGCCATAACTTGTTCGAGACGATACTCTTTCATTACCGCGCGCTCCACCACCAGCGCCCGGTTAAGGTGTTCGCAACACTGTACGGCTAGGTACAGTCCTTGCTCAGAAGTAACGCGGAGAAGGGGCTCTAAAATGGCCGCTGCTACCTCCCGGCTGCCGCTGGAGCCGATTTTCTTACCCTGGACCTCACTGGTGCTGCAGCCCACTACCAGGATGCTGCCTGGTTCAAGGTTCGCCAGGGCCAAGAGCTCGCGGGCGGCTTTTTCTGTTAACCGGGCTATTTCCTCCAGCAACCTCATTCCCTCCCATACTTCTTCTCAACGGCCGTGATTTTCTCCACGCGCCGGGCGTGCCGGCCGCCCAGAGGGCTCGCCGCCAACCAAGTACGCACAATATCGAGGGCCAGGCCAGTTCCCACCACCCTGGCCCCGAGCACCAGAATGTTGGCGTGGTTGTGCTCACGGCTGGAATGCGCGGAAAATGTATCGCTGCAGAGCGCCGCCCGCACACCCGGCACTTTGTTGGCTACAATAGACATACCGATACCCGTCCCGCAAACCAGGATCCCGAGGGGAAAGTCGCCCCGCGCCACCGCTTCGGCCACCGCCAAGCCAAAATCCGGATAATCGCAGGAGTCGGCACTATAAGTACCAAAATCCTGATATGCCAGGCCCTGCTCATCCAAATAGCCTTTAATGGCTTCTTTGAGTTCGTAGCCGGCATGATCGCTTCCTATGGCAAGCCGCATACATCTCACCTCTCGAGTATTCATTCCCTAAAACGCTAGACTTCTTCCTCTTTGCCGTTATTCCTGCTCCCACGAAACCAAAAATTTTGAGGCGCCCGATGCGCCTCTAGAGCTTTATATCTCCTCCAAGTACTCCCACCAGGTTGCCGTCCCGGTCTTTAAGGGGGCAGGAAAGAGTTACACACGGTCGGTAGGTGGCTGCAGATATGTAGACGTCGGAAGTATACTCCTTACCCTGTCTTGCCTTCTGATACCAGGGACGGTGGGAAACATCGACGTTACCGATCTCGGTTGCGGTAATGGCCGTAATCTTGCCTTGGGCGTCGGCGGCAAAAAGGAGCTCAAAGAGTGGGTGGCGCGCCAACGCCTCCTTGAGCACTTTAAGCTGCCCGGCCCCGTCGAGCGAGGCTAGGCGCGCGTCGCTCGCCAAGGTGCGCAGGATCTCTCTACCCTCCCTTACCCTAGCCTCTAGTACCTCTGGAGGCACTTTAATGCTGCCAAACTTGCGGCTGACAGCGTAAAGCCTTTCCGCCATGCCGCTTAGGCGTTCGGCGGCACGGGCTATTTCTTCCACCGATGCCGTTTGTTCCTCAGCCGCTGCGGCCGCCTCTTCTGTGCCGGCAGCCGTCTGTTGCGCGCTTTCGTTTACACCGTCCATAAGCCGGTTGACCTCGGCCGCCTTTTCCGCCTGCTGCGCGCTAAAGTGAACGATCTCTTCTACCTTCCCTTGGGCGGCGGCCAGGGCCGCGGTCATGGCCTCCATGGCAGAACGGGCCGCTTGGGATTCTGCCGCCGCCTGGCGCGCCTGATTGGCCTGCTCGTCCATAGCCCGGGCCAGGGCGGTATCTTCTGCGTGGATGCGCTGCAAAATGCCGGTTATCTCCTTGGCCGCCGCAGCCGCCTGCTCGGCCAGTTTGCGGATTTCTGAAGCCACTACGGCAAAACCGCGTCCCTGCTCTCCGGCTCGCGCCGCCTCTATCGCGGCATTGAGGGCCAGAAGGTTGGTCTGCTCGCTGATCTGGGTTACACTGTCCACAATGGCACCCACCTGCCGGGTGCCTTCCGTATGCCGGCGCACTTCCTCAGCCAGGGTGCGGCTGCGTTCGGCCGCCGTCTCTACAGCCCCTAGGAGGGCTTCCAGGGCGGCCAGGCCGGTGGCGACATTCTTTGCCGCCTCACTCATCGCTTCTCCGGTATCGTGGGCACGCTCGGCAATGGCAGCGGCACCGGTACTCATACTTTCGGCGGCGCCGGCCGTTTCACGCGCAGCCTCAGCCTGGGCACCGGCCTGCCTGGCCATTTCTTGAACCGCCTGGGCTATCTGCTCGGCTGCAATACGGGCCTGGCCAGCGCCGCTTTTCAGTTCACCGGAGGCCGTACGCATCTGATCTGCAGCCACATGTAGTTCACCAAGCATGCGCTGAAGGCGTGCGGCCAGCTCCCGGACGGGAACACCCAGCCCGGCTGCCGCTCCTGTAAGTTGCTCCGGAAAAGCAGCAAAGGTTTCACCTGCGGCCAAGGCCTCCAGGTAAGCTCTCAGTGGAGTCAATGAACGGGCCTGCCATAGGGCATCCAGGCCCAGAAAGCCCAGGGCCACCACCAGCCACCAAAGAATAAGCGCCACGGGGAGCGTACTCGCCGATAGCGCGCCAAAAAGCCAAAGAGAACCCCCTCCGCATATCGCGGCCATTGCCAGGGCCAAGACGCCGCGCAGAGCAGCTCCTCTTTTTCCCACTACCATCGCCCCTCCCATCGCCTGCGGGTCAAGAAAAACATTTTTCATCAGATAACTTCGCCCTCAAGGAACATTTTTCCTGCCGTCTATCCTTTTTCCGCCAGCAATTTCTTAATGCGGCTCACAACCGGACCCAAGGCAGCCTTTATCTCATCACGGACGCGGCGGTAGACTTCTTCCGGTTGGCCAAAAGGATCGCTTATGTCGCCCAGTACTTGCGGGTCCATTCCCTCTAAAGCGGCCACCTCCGCCAAAGCCCAAGTCTTACCCCGTGCAGCCGGGTACTCTTTTACCACGCGTTCTTTCTGCGCCCTCGTCATGGTAAGCACCAGGTCCGCCTCTTGGACTAAACCTTCACTGACCTGCTGCGCACGGTGCTTGGTTAGGTCCAGCCCCTCCTCGCGCAGAACGGCCACCGCCTGAGAAGCGGCCGGGCTCCCCGGCACTGCGGCCAACCCTGCCGAAGCAATCTCGATTTCCGACGACGCCCTTTCCCCTAATTCGCGCTCTAGAGCGCGCCGGAGCTGGGCGGCCGCCATCGGACTCCGACACGTATTGCCGGTACAAAGAAAAAGCACCCTTATTTTTGCCACAGCGCATTACCCCTTACGCAAGAGTAGAAGTACACCCAAAAAGATAAAGGCCACACCGGCGGCCGTCTGGAGGTAATGGGGCGGAATGAAGCGAGTTAAGGCCTCGCCGGCCAAAACACCGATGAGCGAAGACAGCACCAGGGCACCAGCCGCGCCGAGGAAAACAGACCAGAGGGCACGGCTTTCTGCGGCAAGAAGCAGCGTAGCCAACTGGGTCTTGTCCCCAAGCTCGGCCAAAAAGACCAACGAAAAAGTCGTGAGAACAGTTTTCCAAACCAAATCCTGTACCCCCTTGTACCCCCTGCTCTTAAGCCTCTCCAACCCTTCCTTTAACTTTATCGCCCGGGTGGGGCGGTTATACCTCTGACGAAGCTTGTACAGGGAAGTTCTTCTTGACGCTACAGCAAACGGTTGGTTTTGCCCTGTTAGACCTTGATGATTCGGTATCCAGCCGCTTTACGCAGACGGTTCATCACCGCGAGGCCCAAGCCTACCATCTCCACCCCTTCAGCGAGGATCAGCTCTATGCCCTCTTCATCGAAGCGGCGCAGAAAGGCGAAGAGGTTGGCCGCAATGCTTCCCAAGTCTGTCCGTGAGCCCACTATGGCCGTCCGCCGCTTACCGTAGGCGCTTGCGGTCTCAGCCGTGGCCATAATGGCAACCTTCTTGCCTTGGGCGGCATACTCGTCGTAGAGGGCCGATATGCGCGCTGCGACCCGCTCCGGCGCACCTTCCACTACGATCACCTCTCCTCGCGGAGCGTAGTGCTTGTACTTCATCCCCGGCGCCCTTACCCGGCCCACCGCCGGTGGCGTATCCTGCACTGTGGTGGGGTCTACGGCAACGTTAGGCACCACCTGCCGCAGTTCTTCCAGGGTAATCCCGCCCGGGCGCAAGATTTGTGGAGGGCTTACAGTAATATCTAGAACCGTGCTTTCCACCCCCACCCCCGTCTGGCCGCCGTCAATGATCATGGCAATGCGCCCCGCCAGGTCCGCTATCACGTGCTCGGCGGTGGTGGGGCTGGGCCGCCCGGACAGGTTGGCGCTCGGCCCGGCAATGGGACAACGGGCGGCGGCAATGAAGGCCAGGGCCACCGGATGCGACGGGAGGCGGATGGCCACCGTGTCCAACCCCCCGGTCGTCCGGCGAGGCACCTTACGGCTGGCCGGAAAAACGAGGGTGAGCGGCCCCGGCCAGAAGCGCTCGATGAGGCGCTCCGCCACCTCCGGCACTTCCCTAACCAAAGGCTTGATCTCTTCCGGATGAGCCACGTGAACGATGAGCGGGTTGTCCGAAGGGCGGCCTTTCGCCGCATAGATTTTACCCGCCGCCTCCGGGTCCAGGGCATTCCCGCCCAAGCCGTAAACCGTCTCCGTGGGGAAAGCCACCAGCTCGCCCCTGCGGATGAGCTCCCCCGCCTCTTCCAGGGCCTCCAGGTCCTCTTTGCCACGCACTTTCAGCACTTTGGTGCCTTTTATTACCCCTACCTCCATCCCTATTCCCCTTATCTCTTGCGCCTGCCCTTACGCTTTTTGGGCAAGTCCTCGTCGTCCTCGTATTCCTCGTAAGCTTTATCCCAGGTACCGCGGAACGCTGCCCGCCTGCCTTCAGCCGGCCGTCGATAGCGGCGTCTTTCAATGGCCTTGACCACCTGGCTCCAGAACTCTTCGCTCGGGAGCGTTTGTGCCCCGCGGCGCCGGGCACCTTCCTGTACTTCAATATCTGAGCTTACTACTACGGTCCCGGGACCGGCCAGTTCAATGATGGCCGCATCGGCCGGCTGAGCAAACTCCGCACGGATGCCCCCGCGCGCCCAAAAACCACTACCGCCCGGCCCGTCAAAGACCACGGTAATCTCAATATTCTTCCCGGCCTTGTAAAGAAAAAGCCGGTCAAGAAGGGCTTCGCGCCCCGTCTCCAGAGCACGGCGTTCCAAGCCCAGAAGCGCCGGCGTGCGGCGAATGAGGTTATAACCGTCGATAATGTAGTGTACCAGGGTCATTTCCCTTCTCTTTTGTGGTTTCTTTCCTGATTATACCTTATCCAACCGAAATCGGCAAATAAAGGAGAACGCCCGGGACAAAACCCAGGCCAACTCTGCAAAAAGCCGCAGGGCCGGTAAACCCGGCCCCTTCTATACCCCCCTTCTTATCCCGGAAAGAACACGGAAAAAGGTCTTCTTCAGCCCCGGGAACCTAGAGCGCAGCCAGTTCTTCGTTTTTCAGGTCCGTGATGAACATGTGCCCGGGGGCGTGGGTGATCATAAAGTCGGGCTTGGCCTCCATGGCCACCGCCTGCGGTGTCACCCCGCAGGCCCAGAAGACGGGGACCTCGCCCGGCTTGAAGCTTACTGCATCGCCGAAGTCCGGCTTCATGACGTCGCGGATCCCGATGGCGGCCGGGTCGCCGATGTGTACCGGCGCACCGTGGACGGCCGGATAACGCGAAGTTACCTGCACCGCCCGCACTACCTGCTCGTGCGGAATGGGCCGCATGCTCACCACCATTGGCCCGTGGAAAACACCGGCCGGGGTGCACTCGCGGTTGGTGATGAACATGGGCACGTTCCGCCCTTCCTCGATGTGGCGCACGGGGATACCGGCCGCAAGAAGCGCCGCTTCAAAGGTGAAGCTGCAGCCGAGGAGAAAGGCCACAAGGTCGTCGCGCCAATAGGCGCTAATGTCCGTTACCTCAGCCTTGAGCTCACCGTGTTCCCAGACCCGGTAGCGGGGAAGATCAGTCCTAAGGTCTGCGCCCGGCGCCGTAAGCCGCGGTACGGGCGAGCCCACTTCGGTCACATCCAATACCGGGCAGGGCTTGGGGTTACGCAGGCAAAAGAGAAGAAAATCGAAGGCATATTTCTGGGGCAGAATCACCAGGTTGGCCTGGGCGTAACCGGGAGCCAAACCCGGCGTGGGCTGCGTGTATTCGCCGCGACGAATGGCCGCCCTGATCTCGGTTAAGGGAAGGTCGCGAACGTTCATCCTTCATCCCCCTTTAGCCAATTACCTGAGCCAGCGGGACAACCTCCACTCCCGCCGCCGCCAGGGCATCCCGGATGCGGGCCACAAAGGCGATGGCTTCGGGGTTATCGCCGTGGACGCAGATGCTGTCCGCCTGGATGGGGATCTCTTCGCCGGTGATGGCCGTAACCTTCCCCTCCGTCACCATCCGCACGGCGCGCGGGATGGCCACTTCAGGGTCGTGGATCATGGAACCCGGCTGAGAACGGGGAACGAGCGTTCCGTCCGGGTTGTAGGCGCGGTCGGCAAAAACTTCTTGCGCTACTTTGAGCCCCACTTCCCGGGCGGCCTTCACCATTTCCGAACCAGCCAGAGCCAGCAGGATGGCATCCGGCGCT
>JASKLG010000070.1 GCA_030153805.1 Bacillota bacterium
AGCGCCCCTTCCATGGCCACACCGTAATCGATGCTCCGGCCGATGAAGAAGGCGTGTTCACTTTGCGCCACGTTCTCGGCCAGGGCTTTAATGGCCGGTGCCTGCTCCAAAATCTCTTGGACCTGGTCGGGAAGGAGCCTGAGGGCCCCGGTAATCCGTTCCGCTTCCTCTGGACTTAAGGTGCCGCGTACCAGGCCGAAGCGCACGGCCAGCATAACGAGGGAAAGTACCTGTGTAGTGTAAGCCTTGGTGGAGGCCACGGCGATCTCGGGACCGGCCCAGGTGTAAATAATGTCGTCGGCCTCGCGGGCCACCGAACTTCCCACCACGTTGGTAATGGCCAGGATCCGGCAGCCCACCTTCTTGGCCTCGCGCAGGGCAGCCAGTGTGTCGGCCGTCTCGCCGGACTGGCTGATGATGATCACCAGATCCTCGGGGCGAAGGAGCGGCTCACGGTAGCGAAATTCGGAGGCGATGTCCACTTCCACCGGAATGCGGGCCAGCTTCTCCAGGACGTACTTGCCCACCAGGCCGGCGTGGTAGGCCGTACCGCAGGCTACGATGAAGATTTTAGGCAGGACGCGGATGGCTTCGTCGTCGATGTTGACCTCGCCGAGCTCGACGTGGTTGTTCTTCAACCGGCCGGCCATGGTGTCGCGCAGGGCGCGCGGCTGCTCGAAGATTTCTTTGAGCATGAAGTGGTCATAGCCGCCTTTTTCCGCCTGCACCGGGTCCCAGTTCACGTGAAAAACTTCGCGCTCTACAGGAAGACCTTTGGTGTCGGTAAGCTCTACGCCGCCTGCGGTAAGAACGGCCATATCTCCGTTTTGCAGGATATACACCTCGCGGGTGTGTTCAAGAATGGCCGGAATGTCGGAAGCCAGGAAATTTTCGCCTTGACCCAGGCCCACAACGAGCGGGCTGTCTTTGCGCACGGCCACCACCTTATCCGGCTCATCGGCCGCGATAATGGCCAGGGCATAAGATCCTTCCAGGCGGGCCACCATCTGGCGCACCGCTTGGGTCAAGTCGCCCTTATACAGTTCCTCAAGCAGGTGGGCCAAAACCTCGGTGTCGGTTTGCGACTTAAAGGTGTGGCCCTTTTCCTCCAGCTCGGCCTTAAGTTCGGCATAGTTTTCGATTATCCCGTTATGGGCGACGGCAAAGCGTCCCGTGCAGTCGGTATGGGGATGGGCGTTGGCGTCGGAAGGCCGTCCGTGCGTGGCCCAGCGGGTATGACCTATGCCCGCCCGGGCGGGAATGTCTCTCTCCTGCACGCGCTCCGCCACCACACTCAGGCGCCCCACAGCCTTTTCCAGCCAGATCCCACCGTCCACTACCGCCGCCACCCCGGCGGAATCATAACCGCGGTACTCCAGCTTTTTCAACCCTTCGATCAGGATGGGCACGGCTTTACGATGACCGATATAACCAACAATGCCGCACATACGGCATAACCTCCTTGTTAAAAGCAAAATTTATCCATGCCTTCCGGACCCTTTTAAAGCCGGAAGGATAACAGGGCCCCCCCATGGGGCACAGTATACCCTTCTTCACCCGGCTTCCCCTTTGTCCCCGGGATCGCTCCCGGGATTTCAAGAAAGCCTTACGGGCGGTGAGGACCCGAGGGGCATCCGCCGAAAACTTCGATAAACCCCTTCCTCGTCAACTCCCCGAGGGCCGGTTGGACTTCGGCCGAACGTCGCCGGGGAGTTCTGGCGCTTTGACTGTATCCTTCTGTATCCTTCGGCCACAGGTTATTAGTTCTCCTCGCACTCCTCCTTCTCCATTTTTTGCGCCTTTTCGCCGCGCAGCATCACCTCCTTCACGGGTATCATCTATATCGCCGGCAGCACCGTCAGAGTGGGCGCTCGGACATCCTCGTGCGCCGCTGCCCTCACTGGACCGGAGGGAACAAGCGTGCCGCTCAGCCCAGTTCGGCAGCGATCACCGCCGCGATTTCCTCAGCGATCTGTCGCAGCAATCCCGCATCTTCCCCTTCGACCATGACGCGCATCAGGGGTTCCGTGCCTGACGGCCGAACCACCACCCGGCCGCGTCCCTTCAGCGCCCTTTCGGCCCCGGCAACGGCCACCGCTATTCTCGTGTTTTCTTTCCAGCCTTCTTTCTGCCGCACGGGAACGTTCACCATGAGCTGCGGCAGGCGCGGCATCATCGCTCCCAGTTCGGAAAGGGGCACCTTTTTCTCCGACATTACAGCGAGAAGTTGCAGGGCCGTGCTCAGGCCGTCGCCCGTGGTGTTATAGTCCAGGTTGATAATGTGGCCGGACTGCTCGCCGCCCAAGTTCCAACCGCGGTTTAAGAGCTCTTCGAGCACGTAACGGTCGCCCACCTGTGTGCGCACGAGGAGGAGGTTGTGCTCTTTTAGAAAGAGCTCCAGCCCCAAATTGCTCATGGAGGTGGCTACCAGCCCCTCGCCTTTAAGCTTTCCCTTTTCCCGCCGCGCCAGGGCAAGGATGGCCATAATCTGGTCGCCGTCCACCAAATCTCCCCGCTCATCCACGGCGATAAGGCGGTCGGCGTCGCCGTCGAAAGCGAGCCCAACATCCGCCTTAAGTTCCCTAACTGCCCTCTGTAGCCCCTCCGGGTGGGTGGAGCCGCAGTTTACGTTAATGTTAACACCGGTAGGGCTGTCGTTCAAGACGGTAAGTTCTGCCCCCAGGCGCCGCAGTAACTCAGGCGCCACCTGGTACGCCGCACCATGGGCCACGTCCACCACAATCTTGAGGCCGGAAAGATCTGTACCGAGCTTCTCACCGAGGTGTTGAAGGTACATTTCCCCCGCATTCGTTACGCTCCGCCTTATCCCCACACCGGCGCCGGTGGGGCGCGGAAGGCCCGCATCGCCCAGGAGAGCCTCAATCCGATCTTCGGTGGCGTCGGGAAGCTTGTACCCTTCTGCCGAGAAGAATTTGATCCCGTTGTCCTCCACCGGGTTGTGGGAAGCGGAAATCATTACCCCCGCATCGGCTCCCAGCGCCCGGGTAAGGTAGGCGACGGCCGGAGTAGGAAGGACGCCCACGCTCAAAACTTCGCCGCCCACCGAGAGAATGCCGGCCGTAAGCGCCGCCTCCAGCATCTCGCCCGACCGCCTAGTATCCCGGCCCACCACCAGGCGCGACCGTTCCCGCCCGTCTGTCAGCACATAAGCCCCTGCCCGCCCTAACTGAAAGGCGAGTTCCGGAGTAAGATCGGCGTTTGCCACTCCGCGCACGCCGTCGGTACCAAAAAGCCTGCCCACGAGAATCCTCCTAGCCCTTGATATGCTAAGCCGTCTCTTTTTCAAAGTCTACTCTTATCCTTAAGGCTCAACTCTTATCATCCGTTTTCTTTTCGTCAGACGGTGTCTCCACCGGTTTAACTGTAAGCTTAACCTTTGGCGGCTCCACCGATATTTTTCTTACCGCCTCAGGAAGCACCAACTCCACCTCGAGTTCGTGCTCCCCGCCGGTGAGCTCCCGGGCGCTTACATACGCGGCAACGTCGCCCGCCGTAAGCCAGTTGACCGTCTGGTACAGGCCGGCCACGGTAACCCGCACCGTATCCGGCTCCACGGTCGCCGTCAGCTTCCCATCTAGATCATGAACCCTAACCTTTACGCCTTCGACGGTGCGCTGGACGGTGCGCGGCTCGATCACCACCGTAACCCGCACCCGCTCTACTTCTGTCAGGACATCCTGGGGAAGTACCACGCGCAGGTCGTCGCTCTGATTGGCAGTTGCCCCGCTGATATTAAGCGGCATGGTTGAAACACTGCTTATTTCCGCCAGCGTGGACGCCGGACCGCTGATGATGATGGTGGCCGGTTCCACCAAAACCTGGCTTACTCTATATCCTTCGGCGGGTTCTCCGGTAATCTGGGGTTTTACCGGCACCATTTTCGCGGGCAGGCGGGCTACCGGCAGAGATACATCCACCACTTCCGGCTTAATGCGCAGGCCCTCCGGCACCGGCGCCCCTTTGCCGTCCAGGATCTGCACCGGCACACTCACCCGGATATTGTCTTTGGCCCCTTCCGTGTCCAGGCGCACCACGGCCCGGCTGGCCATCTCTACCCGGCTTCTGGGGCCTTCTATTAGCACCTGAACGGGGCTTAAAACCGGCGGTCCCGCTGCGTAGCCCGGCGCCGGCGTGCCCCGCAGGACGAGCTCCACAGGAAGCTGCTTCTCTACGATGCTCTCGAGCCGCACCGTTACCTCCGGCGGCACAATCTGGACGAGCTCCACCTCCGGCGGCACGCTCGTCAAACGCACGGGATAGAGCTTCTCCCCTTCTTCGGCCGCCGAGAGGTCCACGTAAGCTCCCAGTTCCGGTCCTCCGGTTGCGTAAAGCTCGCTCCGCCGGCCCTTAAGCCTTACCGTAACCGGCTTTATTTCGGACATAAGTACCATGCCGGTCGGCATATTGCGCAGTTCTGGGGTCACGAGGATGGAGCGGGTGTCCTGGGGATTTTGCTCATTGACTACGAAGAGCCACATAACAAAAGCGATGAGAAGCGCCACCACACGGACCACAGCGTCTTTTTGCAACCAGTTATCCATGTGACGACCCCCAGCGCAGGAACGGCAGTGTCGCTTCCTGCTTGAAGATTCCAGCGAGGAGCTCTTTTAAGCTGTCTTCGTCCAGGTGCCGGCGCAGCCGCCCTTCCTGGGCCACGGAGATAATCCCCGTTTCCTCCGACACCACAATGGCCACGCAGTCGGACTGCTCGCTGATACCGAGGGCAGCCCGGTGCCGCGTTCCCAGGTCTTTGCTGAGGTCCGGATTCTCACTCAAAGGCAGAAAACACCCGGCCGCCACTGCCCGGTCCCCGCGCACGATCAGGGCTCCATCGTGAAGAGGCGTGTTGGGAACAAACACGTTTACCAGAAGTTCTGCCGAAACCAGAGCGTCGAGAGGAATGCCCGTCTCCTCTACTTCCTTGAGGCCCGTCTGGCGCTCGAGAACGATCAGTGCCCCCACCTTGTTGCGGGCCAGCACCTGCACGCCCCGCACCACCTCCCGGATGACTCGCGATACGTCTTCCTCCCCTAAGAGCCGGTTGGCGGGCGTAAAAAGGCGGCCGCGCCCCAGCTGCTCCAGGCCCCGCCTCAGCTCTGGCTGGAAGATAATAGGCACGGCGATAAGGCCCATAGTCATCACCTTGTCGAGGAGCCAGCTCGTAGCCGCGAGGCCGAAGCGCCGGCTAAAGAAGTAGGCCAAAAGAAGAACGGCGAGGCCTTTTAAAAGCTGGACGGCACGCGTGCCCCGGATCCAGACGATTACCCGGTAAATGACAAAGGCGACGATGAGAATGTCCAGAATGTCGAGGGGGGAAAGGTGACGAAGTTGTGCCAGCATGGGCCTCACCTTGCCAGTTTTTGCTTGTTTCTCTTATATCATTTCCGCTTTCCTCTTATACTTTCGCTGGAGAAAGGCGAAAAACCTTTTCCCGGCGCAATATTTTTTCTCGCCGGCCCGGGATACTCAGCTTTGAATTTCCCCGGCCTTGGCCTTCATCACTTCTTCGCGCAGGTAAAACCAAATGGTATCGAAAAGCTCGAGAAAACGCGGGCGAGAGCGAATAAGGGTGAGGTCGCGCGGGCGAGGTAGGTCCACTTCTAAAATGGCCTTCACCCGCCCCGGCCGGGCCGTCATCACCAGGACCCGGTCTCCTAAACCGAGGGCTTCATCGATGCTGTGGGTGATAAAAACGGCGGTCTTACGCGTCCCCTCCCAGATCCTCAGGAGCTCCTGCTGCAAAATGACCCGTGTCTGTTCGTCCAACGAGCCAAAGGGTTCATCCATAAGGAGGATGGACGGGTCGTTGGCAAAGGCCCGGGCCACACTGACCCGCTGTTTCATGCCGCCGGAAAGCTGATGGGGGTAGGCGTTGGCAAATTTGCTGAGCCCCGTGATTTTGAGGTAATGCTCGGCGATCTCTTCCCGGCGCGCCCGCGGCACACCGCGCATGGCGAGGCCATAAGCCACGTTCTCCTTTACCGTGTACCAGGGGAAAATGGATTGTTCCTGAAACACCATAGAGTTCACCGGCTTGCCTGGCTCCCGCACCCTTATCTCTACCCGGCCGCTCGTTGGTTTCTCCAGCCCGGCCAGGATCCTAAGGAGTGTCGTCTTGCCGCAGCCGCTCGGGCCGACGATGCAGAGAAATTCTCCCTCGTAGATGGTTAAGTTTACGTCCTCAAGGGCTACCACCGTGCCGCTCCGGCCGGTAAAGGTCTTGCTGATGCCGGTGAGGACGATGGCTTCTCCGTTCGGCTGCACCTTCGCCTTCCCCCTTGCTTGTGCGTGCTCACCGATCAGGCGTGCGGCGACTTCCACGGTATCACCCACCGTTCTAAAAGGTCCAGCGCATTGGCAAACAGGTAGCCGAGAACGGTCAGCATGATGAGGGACGTAAACATACGTTCAATATCAAACATGTCGTACGCCCGCCAGATCCAGTCACCCAATCCGGCTTGGGCGGCGGTCAGCTCGGCGGCGACGATGAGGATGAGCGCCGTACCCATGCCGAGCTTTAATCCCGCGAAGATCATGGGCAGGGCTCCCGGCAGAGCTACAGTACGGTAAAAGTTCCAGCGGCTCGCGCCGAAGTTCTTGGCTACGTCCAGGTAAATGCGGTCTATGCTGAGTACCCCAGCCACAGTATTCACGAGAACCAGATAAAATACGCCGATGGCCACCGTAAACACCTTTGAGGCTTCGCCCAGCCCGAAGACAAGGATGATCATCGGCATCACGGCCAGCTTGGGAATGGGAAAGGTGATGGCTACCATGGGCTCTAAAGCCGCCCGTACCAGAGGAAAAAGACCCATGGAAAGCCCGAGGAGCACGCCGGGTATGGCCCCGGCCAAGAAACCGAGGATGATGCGGCGTACGCTCACCCAGGTATGGTAAAGGAGCTCGCCGGAAAAAAGGACCGGCAGGAAAGTTTCGATAATCCGGCTAGGGCAGGAAAAAATCCTGATATCCACAAGGCCGGCGCGGGCCAGCACTTCCCAGAGAACAAGAAGAAGCAAGGGCGAGAAAAAGGAGATTATCTTGGCCTCCGCCCGCACAGCCGTCTCACCTCCGCATGTTTTGAGGGAGAGGAGCCCGGCCGGGAGGGCCGCAGCCCCGGCCCTCCCGTAGCCAACCGGCGCACGTCACTGGTACTTGCCGAGAACCTGAAGTGCCCGGTCCACATACTGGTTATCCAGCACGTCCGAAACCTCCAGGTCGCCCTTCAACAGGCCGCGTGCCTTGTACCACTCCAGATCGAGTTCAATGCCCTTGGCCCGGGCATAGCCGTCCGGGTTGAGGCCTACCGGGAACATCTTTTCGTAGAGAGCTTTGTCTTTGACGGTAGACCATTCGGCCAGGATGGAGATGATCTCGTCCTTGTTTTTGTTCTTAAAGAAGGCGTCGTTGTAGTCGCGGAGTGATTTAATGTAAGCTACCATGAAGCGGTCCGCCACCTCAGGCCGGCTGGTGATGCTCGGTCCGTAGACGAGGAGGGCCGTCTGGGCTTCAGGATCGTACTCGGACGGATCTTTCCAGGGGTCCAGCACTCCCTGAGCTATACCTTGCGCGATGAAAGGCTCAATCACCATACCGCCGTCGATGCTGCCACTCCCCATGGCCGCCACCATGTCCGGGAAGGACCTGATCACCTGTAGGTCCACATCTGCAGTGGAAAGGCCGCCGGCGTTCAGGCACCGGTCGAGGGCGATCTCGTCAAGCGACGCCGTAGCCACCACGGCGAGCTTTTTGCCTTTCAGGTCTTTATAATCCTTGATTTCATCCACCAGATCCTTGCGGATGCAGAGGCGGTAATACCCCTGCCCGGGGACGTTCACTCCTTTGTCGGCGACGATTTTAATGGGGATGCCGCGCAGCATGGCGTTAAAGAGCCCCGCGGCCGTGACGGTAGCCCCCACGTCGAGCTGCCCGGCGGCCAGAGCGTTGATCATTTCCTGGCCGGTATTGAACTGCACCGGCTTTATCTCAATCCCCAGCTCCTCATAATAGCCCTTGGCCATCCCGATGAGAATTCCGGCATCGGAGACCACCTGCTTCATGCCGACGGTTACCGTGACCGCAGGTGAGAGCGGCTCCAGAGCGCCTTCCGAAACCGGCGCAGAAGAACCGGAACTGGGCGCAGGAGCCGGCGCTTCTGCCTTGGGCTGCCGGGCGGGGCTGCACCCGGCCACAAGCAAAGAGATGGCAAGGGCCGCTGCCAACCAAACCTTTCCTTTCACCTTTCGTTCCCCTCCCTCGATTTTTTAGGGGGCGGGGTCGGCCTCCCCCTCCCCCTTCCTCCACCATAGTATTGGCGAAAGAAGGGTTTGGTGACAGAAGAGGGGTTGGGAGATAAGTCCCCCAACCCCTCCTTGATCATTAGGGAAGGCTTTCTTACAAAGCGCCGCGGCCGGAAAGGATGGCCTCCGCCCGCCTCAGCGCCTCCTCCACCCGGGAAGGCGCCGTA
>JASKLG010000015.1 GCA_030153805.1 Bacillota bacterium
TTACTCAGGTTGTCGATGGGATTGGCCGGGTTGACCACGGTAGCAAACCCGATTACGGCCACCTTGTGATCCTTAAGCTGGGAGGCATCGATACCTTCTTTCTCTTCCGCGAAAATGTCGGACATACCGACATTTACTGCACCCTGGAACACCTGAGAGAGCCCGGTGCCGCTGCCGCCGCCCTGGACGGAAATCTGAGCGTTCTTATGTTCCGCCATGAACTGACTGGCAGCCTCTTCCACCAGGGGCTGAAGGGCCGTAGAACCGGCAATCGTAATGGAACCGGAAAGCTCGTCCGACTGGCTGGAAGCCTGAGGCTGGGAAGCCGCGCCGCCCTCTTGCTTCGCGGGTTTGGGGCCGCACCCGGCGAGGGCCGCCAGCAGGGTGAGGGAAAGGATACCGACTAGGAGCCAGCGAGCTTTGCCTTTCAACAATTGCCTTACCTCCTGTTTTCTTTCCCGGATTCGGCGCGCCATTCGCTACCAGGTAGCATTGTAGCATAGGAGTATTAAGGCAAGGTTGTCCATATGTTAGGATTGTGTTAAGAACGCTTACTTAGAATCTTTGCTTAGCCTTCACTCCACAGTAAGGCCGAGGACTTTCTCCATCTGCTGGAGGGCAAAAGCATGGGCTGCCCGGTCGAAACTGGCCATTCCGGCGGCGAAGGCGCGGGTGGGTACGTCCCGGTTGGCAAGCTCCTCCGCCGTAAAGAAACAGCAGATGTTGGTGCATACCCCCACGAGCTCAACCTCGTCCACACGCGGGCGCTCGGTCCCCGGCGTAAGGCCCAAGTAGTCTTCCAAGTCGGTACCGAAGAAGGCGCTGTAGCGACTTTTTTGAAGAAATAGCACCTGCCGGGGTGAGCGTGCCGCCAGTTCCTTTAGCTCTGGTACCAGTTCGTGGCCCCAGGTACCCGCGAGGCAATGCGGTGGGAACTTAGCAAACTCCAAGTCCCCTACCTTGTGGGTGTCCAGGGTAAAGACCACCTCTTCCCCTCGGGCCAGGGCCGCGGCCACTTTTTCCCGGATAAACGGCAGTACCGCCCGCGCTTCCGGAAAGCTAAGCGCCCCTCCCTCCGCCACGAAGTCGTTCTGCATGTCCACCACGATGAGCACCCGCCGCATTTTCACACCTCCAGACGCACTTTTCTTCATTGTACCACCGCTCAAAGGCCCGGGCCAGGCCCCCGCTCACGCCCGGCCGTCTGCACCGCAGGGGGATGCCCGAGGGGCAAACTTCCTGCCTCGCCTCTTCCGCGCCCCGGCCGCCGGTCATCCACCCGGCCGTGGTCACGCGTGCGTGAAGCTCCCGAGGAGAAGATGGGGGAACTCTCTTTTCAGCGCGCCGATGAGGCCGCGGATGCCGAGAAGCCGCCCGCGGCGGGGCGGAACGATCCGCCCGTATACGTCCGGATCGATATTCAAATTCCGCAACTGAACAAGGTCCACCGGCCGTTCACGTAGGAGCCGGATGAGGGCCTCCACCTCCTCTTCCCGGTCGCTGACCCCGGGAAAAATAAGGTAGTTGAGCGAAAGGCTCAGGCCTTCCTCCCTGGCCACGCGCAGGGTTTCCTTCACCTCGGCCAAACCGTAGCCTTGCGGGCGCACGTAGGCAGAGAAAATCTCCTCCTGCGGGCTGATGAGGCTTACGCGGACGCTGTTTAAGCCGGCCTGGGCAAGGCGACGCACCGCGGCCGGCCGGCTGCCGTTCGTGTTGATGTTAATAACGCCGCGCCGCGTGCAGGCCCTCAGGCGGCGGACGGCCGCCTCAAGGTGCGCTTCAGCCAGGGTGGGCTCGCCCTCACATCCCTGGCCAAAGCTCACAATGGCCCCCTCCGCCTCCGCCAAGTGCGGCGCCGCCACTTCCACGATTTCTTCTTCGGTGGGGAAAAAACCAATCCTCTCCTGGGGCGAAGGGCAACATTCGCTCACCTGCTTGGAAATACAGCCCAGGCAGCGGGCGTTGCAGGCCGGAGAAACCGGTATGCCGCCCTCCCAACGCCGGTAAAAGATGTTCTGCGCCGTAAAGCAGCCGTACTCCAGGGCACAGCGGGCGAGTTGTCTCAAGATGCGGTTTTGGGGGTGGGCAGCGCGGAGTGCCTCCACCCGCGCGGGCAAGTCGGCGGTATTGTAATAACGCGGATGCCAGGTGGTGTTGTCTGGCTCTACCTGCACGGCGGCGGTGTAAACCTTACCGTCCCGAAAGGCTACAGCAGTATAACCAAAAAGGGGAAGCGGCGGAGCGCCGCGTCCGGCAAAGGCCGCCGGTAGATAGGTGCGGGCGTAGCCCATGGGAAGGAGCGCGCCCACAGCAAAGAGATGGCCTGCCAAACCCGGAAGACTCAGAGCACGCCGGAAAGCTCCCTGCTCGGTTACACCTACGGCAGCGCGGCCCGGAAGCAGAGTAAGGGTGGCGCCTTCGGGAAGCGGAATTAAGTCTTCGGCCTTAAGGGCCACCAAACTCTCGCCGGCGCGGCCGGCCGGAGCCAGGCGCGGGTGCTCGTACAGCCGGCCCCGCTCGTCGGCCACGGCCAGCCGGAAACGCCCTTCAAGCATAGGTGTGTACCGCCACCTGCTGGCAAACCTGCCGCACCTGTCGCTCTGCCGCACGCCCCTCCGGGAATTTTTTTAGTGCTACCTCCTGCACGCGATCATCTCCTCCAGATCGCCCAATCCTCACTAAGTAGCGTTGTGATGTTAACAGTCAACATTTCGCCGCTACCCCAGCATTCCCCTTCTCTTTTGTGATCGTTCCCCATCCTGTCGAACTCAATCACCCGGATAAGTTCCCCTTTTGAAAACCTAAGGCTGGTGCAACAAGGAATTTTCCGCATCCAGGTTGAATCATCCAAAGAAGAGAAAGGAGAGGCTTTCATGGATCTTAAGGCACTCAGGCAGGAAGCAGAAAGGTTGCAGGATCAAATCGTTAAATGGCGGCGCGATCTTCACCAAATTCCCGAAATCGGGCTGGATCTGCCGCTAACCTCGGCTTACGTTGAACAGGCGCTTCGGGATATGGGCATTCCGGTGAAAACAAAGGTAGGTAAGTCGGGCGTGGTGGGTCTTATCGAAGGCGGCGAGCCCGGCCCCACCTTCGCCCTGCGCGCCGATATGGATGCTTTACCGGTCCAAGAAGAAACCGGGCTGCCCTTCGCTTCGCGCCACCCGGGGCGCATGCACGCCTGCGGTCACGACACGCACATGGCCATGCTCCTGGGGGCGGCAAAACTCATCCTCGCACACCGGTCGGAACTCAAAGGCAACGTCAAACTCATCTTTCAGCCGGCAGAGGAAGGTCCCGGCGGCGCCGAACCCATGATCAGAGACGGCGTGTTGACCGACCCGCCGGTAGATGCCATCCTTGGACTTCACATCGGTTCCATATTTAAAGAGGTTCCGCCCGGGGCCATCGGCGTAGGCTACGGTCCCCTTATGGCCTCGCTGGATCGCTTTTATATCAAGGTCATCGGCAAGGGCGGCCACGGGGCCATGCCGGAAACCACTGTGGACCCGGTGGCCATTACCGCCACCCTCATCGGAGCACTGCAACAACTGGTGAGCCGCGAGCAAAAGCCCACCCACCCGCTGGTGCTCACCATCGGCCGCATCCAGGGCGGGACCGCCTACAACGTGATCCCCAGCTTCGTAGAGCTGGAGGGTACGGTGCGGGCCACCCGCGAGGACGAACGGCAGAATATTGCCCGCCGCATGGAACAAGTGGTGGCAGGCATTACCCAGGCCATGCGCGGAAGTTACGAGTTCAAGTACGATTTCGGTTACCCTCCGCTCATAACCGACGAAGCTGTGACGCGCCACGTGGAACAGACGGCGCGCGAACTCTTTGGCCCTGAGGGAGTGATCACCCTCTCCGAGCCCACTATGGGGGGCGAAGACATGGCTTTTTTCTTAGAGCGCGTGCCGGGAAGTTTCATCTTTCTGGGCGGGGCCAACCCGGCAAAGGGCATTGTGCGCGCCCACCATTCGCCCACCTTTGACGTGGACGAAGACGTTTTCTGGCGTGGCTCGGCTGTGCTGGCCGCCAGCGCCTTAACCTGGCCGGGTCGCAGGGAGTAACGTCCCGGCGGGCCTTCCCCGGCCGGTACCCCTCACACAAGCCCAACACAGTAAGGAAGTAAATATAAGAGAAGCACGGCGTTTAGCCCAAAAAACGCGAGATGAAATTCAAAGCATGCCCGGCAAGGAAAAGCCAAAAAAAGTTGCCAGACGGCCGGCGAGGGGCGCTAACTAAGGCCCCTCGCTTTTGATTCAAGCCAAACAGCTCCTCCGCAGGCCCGATCCTGGTTTAAGGCAGGAAACGGAGAGGGTTTTGCGGACGGCCGCCCACGTGCACTTCGAAATGGAGGTGGGAACCGGTGGCATTGCCCGTAGCGCCCACCTTGGCGATGGCCTGGCCCCGCTGCACCTGCTGACCGGGTTTTACGAGGAGGCTGGAACAGTGGGCGTACAGGGTGCGCAGGTTACGGTCGTGCTCCAGAAGCACCATGCGCCCGTACCCGCCATTCCAACCAGCGCTAACCACCAGCCCCGGAGCCGCCGCCACCACTGTGCTGCCTTGAGGCGCGGCAATATCCAGCCCGTAATGCATCCGCCCGCCGCGCCACCCGTAACCTGAAGAAATTCGCCCCGAAACGGGCCAGGCCAGACTCATCCCGCCGGCCTGGCGCGAAGATAAACTGCGGGCCACGCCGGGCACTATAACTTCTGCACCCACCGCGAGATTTCTCGGGTTAAGCCCCGGGTTCGCTTCCTGTAAAGCTGTAAGGGATATTCCGTAATCCTGGGCAATTTGCCATAAAGTATCCCCGCGCTCGACCCTGTGTACCACCCCTCCGGAAGGAGGGATTTTGAGCCTCTGGCCGGGAAAAATGAGATCCGGGTCGGCCAAATTGTTGCTCGCCGCCAGAGCGGCTACGCTGCTTCCGTAGATGCGCGCTATGGCGTAAAGGGTCTCTCCTTTCCTGACGATGTGCTCAGTAACAGACGCATACGCTCCGAGAGCCGGCGCAAAAGCCAGCACCGCCGCCAGCGCACCGGCCAGAGCAGTCGGCCACATTCGGGCCGATTGCTTTCCAGACAACCATCCTCACCTCGGTGAAAAGGTTGCAAGTAGTATGTGCGCTGGCGACAAATGTATGCATAACCAGAAGTGCCATGAATATCCAGAAAAAAGAACCTCTTGCCCCCGTATCCGGTCGTCTAACGGGCAAAAAAGAAAGAGGCCCTAACCGGGCCTGTAACAGGACACACACCGAGGAGGATTGTTCTTAACGCTGGTCAGGAATACCATGCAGCTTCATTATAGCACCGCCGGCGGGCAGATGTCAATAAAATGTTTCAGAACCTTTACAGGACGATTGCAAGGTAATTGCAAGAGGCAGGCCCTTAGACCTCCACGCCCTTAGGTGCGTTTAGGCTGCGCCAGTCGGCGAGAAAGCGTTCGATCCCCTGCCTGGTCATGGGGTGCTCGTAAAGCTGGCGGAGCACCTTGAAGGGAATGGTGGCGATGTGGGCCCCGGCCAGCGCCGCTTCCACCACATGGCGGGGGTGACGGATGCTGGCGGCGATCACTTCGGTCGGATATCCGTAAGTACGGTAGATGCTCACGATCTCTCTTACCACGGCCATACCGTCGGTGCCGGTGTCGTCGAGCCGCCCCACAAACGGGCTCACGAAACTAGCTCCGGCCGCCGCCGCCAGGAGTGCCTGGGCGGTGGAAAAAACCAAGGTTACGTTGGTGCGGATACCTTCTTCCTTTAGGGCACGTACCGCCGCCGTTCCCGCCGGCGTCATGGGGATCTTAATCACCACCTGTGGATGGAGCGCCGCGAGTTCGCGCGCCTCCCGCAGCATCCCCTGCGTATCCTCGCTCACCACTTCGGCGCTGATTGGGCCGCCGGGCACCAGGGCGCAGATCTCACGAATAACTCTCTTGAAATCCCGCGCGCCGGCCTGGGCCATGAGGGTGGGGTTGGTGGTGACGCCGGAAATAATGCCCCACCCCGCCGCCTCCCGCACTTCGTCTAGATTAGCCGAATCGAGAAAAAGTTTCATTACTACTCCCTCCCAATCCGTTTAAATACCGGTTCAAACCCGCCCGGCCGAACCAAACAGCTGCATTTTGTATTCGATGATTTTCTGCAGCGTATCGCGAGCCGGGCCGAGAAGCTTACGCGGGTCGTATTCTTCCGGATGCTCGGCCATGACCTCGCGCAGGCGGGCCATAAAGCCCTGCCTGAGGTCGGTGTCGATGTTGATTTTACGCACGCCCAAAGCCACAGCCCGCCGGATGGCATCATCCGGGACGCCAGAAGAGCCGTGCAGCACGATGGGAATCTTCACCCGGGCACGGATCTCGCTCAGCCGGTCAAAGTCGAGCTTGGGCTCACCTTTATATGGACCGTGAGCGGTACCAATGGCCACCGCCAGGGTATCTACTCCCGTGGCGCGCACGAAGGCTTCCGCTTCCTCCGGGTCGGTGAAGAAAACCTCGCTTTCCTTCACCGTAACGTGCTCCTCCGTACCGCCGATCCTTCCCAATTCGGCCTCCACGGACACGCCTACGGCATGCGCCACTTCTACCACCCGCCGCACCAGGGCAATGTTCTCATCCAGGGGAAGCTTGGAAGCGTCGATCATCACCGAAGTAAAACCTGCCCGGATGCAGCGCATCACCTGGTTAAAGTCGGTGCCGTGATCCAAGTGTAAGGCTACAGGTACGGCAGCCTTTTCGGCCGCCGTCTTCACCATGGCGGTAATCTGTTCAAGACCGGCGTATTTGATGGCTCCCTGGCTTGCCTGAATAATAACCGGGCTCTTTTGGTTTTCGGCAGCCGCCACAATTGCCTGGACAAACTCCAGGTTATTAGCGTTAAAGGCCCCGATGGCGTACCCTTCTCTCTCCGCCTGGGGCATGAGTTCGGCAACGGTAGCAAGGCTCATGCTCTTCTTCCGTCCTTTCTCCCACTTACTTTCAGCATGCGTCACAGCCGCTTTTCCCATGCACTACCCGCTGGCGAGTCTTATAACAAGCAACGGGTTATATTGAAGCTAGGATCCGATTCCAATTAAGAGCGGCACGAGAACGGGTACCAAGAGTGTCAGAACGAACCCGCTGGCAAAGGCCACTAACACTACTTCTTTTCCGGCCACTTTCGCGACGATCGGTAGGGTGACGTCCATAGTTGTCGCCCCTCCGGGGGCGACGGCGGCCAGCTTCCCTAAATACCTGTAGACCCAAGGGAGGACTACGATAGAAAGCGCTTCCCGGAACACGTTACTGAGAAACGCCAACGTCCCGAGGCGCACCGAATGTAGTTCGGTAATGAGCACACCGGAAAGGCTGTACCAGCCGAAGCCGGCGCCAATAGCCGCACCTTCATTCCACCTAAGACCCAGGGCCAGCCCGGCAAGGGCCGTTCCGGCCACGCTGCCGATGGCAACACTGAGCGGCACCAGGAACGCCCGCGGGCCGAGGAGCACGAGCTCCCGCATGGCCTCCTTACGCCGTCCCAGGTCCACCCCCACTGCAAAGACAACGAAAAGCAATACCCCCGAGATCAGCTCCTCCGCCCGGAGGGAGTAACCGTCCGGTATAAGCCCAAGGTATCCGGCCATAAGCCCAAGGGCGAGGGGTAAAAGAATAAGGCCGATCATCCCCCTTCCCCTTTCTCAAGCCGGTCTGCCAGGAATCGTTCCAATATCTTCACCGCTAGAAGGCTCCCTACTATCGCCGTCACCGCATATAAAGCAGCCTCCAGTCCCAGGGTGCCGAGGGCTTGAGTAATTTCCGCATCGCTGCCAATTTTTGCTCCGATCAAAAAGAGGAGCAATACCACGCCAGCGGTGCAGGCCTGGCCGACCCAAACTCCGGCTTTTCCCAACCAGCCCTGCCGGCCTAATATAAAACCCAGGGCTAAGGCACCAATGATGGTCAGCACGTTTATCCCTCCCTTGTTGTTCCCGTATGTTATTCTTGAGGAAAGGCCATTTTCCTCCCCGTCGAAAGGAAAGCCGCCGGGTAGGCCCGACGGCACCACTTGGTACCCCATCCCGGTGCTTCGCTTCGCTATCAGAAGGAGCAAAACCGGGGAGGTTCAAGCGTGAGGACGGGAATACAGCTCACATTAGGCTTACTGGGCCAGGGGAGCCAGGCACAGCTCGAGGACGAGGCGCCGGGCCTCAAGGATGTCAAAGGGTTTCCGCAGCACGGCCACGACACCGCTCTCCTGCCGGGCCACAGCCTCGCTGGCCAGCTCGCCTTCACGGTAGCCTGTCATGAGGATCACCGGGAGGTGTGGGAACAGTTTCCGCGCTTCATGCAGGACAAAGAAACCGTCCCCACCGGGTAATTTCATATCGAGCAGCAGGACGTCAGGGCACTCGGACTTCAGGCAAATCAGGGCTTCATTGCCGCTACCGGCGGTAATCACGCTCACCCCTTGGTCGCGGAAGACCTCAACAAAAAGGTGTCTTATGCCCGGTTGGTCATCGACTACAAGGAGTGTTGGCATGTGCCTCCCCCCTTTTAGCCCATTCCTCCTCTCCGCTTGGCAAGCATGACCATTAGCTTATTTCGCGGCCGCTTTAAAAATTCCTCTTTCTCTCTCGATATTTTGCCGCGTAAAGCATACCCGCATCAAAATTCATATGTCTGGCTGCGTTCACCGGTATTACCGGCCGTATCGGTCACCACGAGGCGCAGTGTGTGCCGGCCGCTGAGGTTGCCGAGGTTGATGACCGCAAAACTTCCATCTTCTTCAGCCCGCCGTACCTCAACTAAACGCTCGTCTAAATAAACCCGCAGGTAGGCTTCGCCTTCCACGGCTCCCGGTCTTCCTTCTAGGGTTACGGTTCCCCCCGTGGAACGGAGAATTAGCGGCTGTCCTTCTTGGTTGAGAAGGTACGGCAGAACCACAACTGGCGGCACCGTATCCACACCGAAGAACCGGTAAGACATGTCAGGATCGAGGCGGTTGCCCTGGGCATCCCTAACCCCATCCAAAACGAGATAGTAGCGTTCCTCGCGCAGCGAAGCAGAAGTGGGGAAGGTTAGCCAAACCAGAAGCCGGGCCGGATCGTACTCAGCCCGCACGGGCCGCAGGATGGGCCCATCGGAATAACCCTCGCGCAGGTAGTAGTTGCCGGCGTTGGCGGCCGTATCTGCATCTAGCGGTCCGCTGAAGGCAACTTTTACCCGCTGGCTGGTGGCGGCAGCCACCTCAAGAACTTCCACCCCGCCGCTCAGATCTTCGAATTCCAACGTTTCCCGTACCCAATCCAGCTCCTGGGGCGGATTGTCCCGGTCGCGCGCCCATACACTCAGGCGGTAGGTCTCGCCGCTCTTAAAGCTCTTGTTGCTCCGTACCAGAACTATGGTGCCGTAATACTCGTAGTCAAAGGCGTAACCACTAAGTTCCACCTTGACCTGCTGCACCGGTTTGTTGAAAGTAAGACGGAAAGTACGGGCGTCCACAGGATCGGCAGAGAGGAGACGGAGCCTCGCCACTTGGCGAAAGAGCGCACGGAAGCAGACGGTAAAGGTAGGAAGCACACGCCCCGAGGTGTCGGTCATGGTATTGCCGACGCTAAGGGTGTATTCTTTATCCTCTTCTAAATCCTGTCCCAGCCGCAGCACCACCCGCCGTGCATCCCCTGTGCTCTCCACAGCCAAAATCGGTACAAGGCGGCCCGTCGCCTCGGCCACCAGCCCGTAGTTGCTTGTCGTGTACTGCCCCAGCACGTCCTGACCGAAACGGACCTCCAAACGTCTTTCATCGAGCGCCGCCACCGCCGCTACCCAGCCGCTCCCGGTTCCGGCCGTAAAGTATCCGGCAGCAGGTATGACTTCCTCGCCGTCGAGTCCTTCCACCTGGGAGACAAAGTAGCGGTACGACGTCCCGCTCTGGAGGGGTTCGGCCAAGGTAAGGCGCACCGTTCTGCCATCCTCTAAAAGCTCTGCTTCATCGATGTCCACAACCGAACTCAAATCATCGGCCAAAGTCAGGCGGTAATTGCGCACCTTCTCGGCCCCAGCGGCCCGGACGGGCCTGGAAAAAGTTATCTCTACCTGATCACCCCGGGCAAAGGCGGGCTTTACCGCCTCCACCTCAGGCGGGAAACCCAGTTCGCCGCCGGCTTCCGTATAGGTGAAGTACACCCGCACCGCAGACGCCTTGTTTCCGGCCATGTCTAAAGCTCCCTGGGCCTCAAGCGTGTAAGTACCTTCGGTGCTCAGGTACGCCGTAAGGCGTACCCGGCCGGGAGCCACCTGTTCGGCGCGCACTACCTCTAGAGTGCGTCCGTTCCTTTTTAAGGTGAAATTCCCCAAAGCCGCAAGTTTTTCGTTAAAATACGCCTCTACCGCCGTGTCCGACATGGCCCTCGCCGTAAGAAGCTCTGGCGGATTAGTGTCCGTCCGCACAACGAAGGAAGAAGTGAGGAGTCCGGCACGGTTACCCCAAAGGTCCTTTACGCCGTCCACTTCAATGGTATAAGTTTCGTCCACGGTCAGAGGTTCGGCAAAGATAAGCGCTACCGTCCGGCCGCTGACGAGGGCCGTCTGCGGGGAAACCCGCATCTCCCGTAGCCGGTAAAGAGAAGGGTCGGCCGCTTGGATCTCATCTAGATCTTCGCTAAAAGTAAGCTCCAGGCTGGCAGGGCCGGTGGAACTTGCGACCAGAAGCCTGGGGGCCTCTCCGTCTTGAGGCACGCGGAAGGTAAAGCTAAGGGGGGCGGAAGACAGTTTGCGGCCGTCGGCAGCCCGCAGGTCATAAGCGCTGAGGGTATACTCTTTTCCGCTTTCTAAAGCAGGAACTTCAAGCACTACCTCCCGCGGAGAAACGAGGGAAGCCCCGGTCACGATCCCCGGGCTGAAGGCCGTACCGGCCAGTACCAAGGTAAAGGTTCCTCCCGGGCCGGCCTCGATGGAAGCAGGGTCGAGCTCTTGCGTAAAGGCTACCTTAAGGCGTGCCGGCCCGAGGACTGTAACTCCCTCGGCGGAAGCCGGCTCTTCGGCCGGCGAAGTTGGAGGTTCTTCTCCGGTAGCAGGCGGCGTTATATTCTGCTGGGTTCGCTGCTGCCACACCCGCCAGATCACCGCTGCCGCCTGGTCGCGCGTAGCCACTTGGTCGGCGAAAAGAAAGCCTTGATCGGTACCGGAGAGAATGCCGCGCGCTACAGCCCTGGCCACATCTTCCCTGGCCCAGTAAGAAACCTTAGCCCCGTCCTTGAAACGGTCCAGAACCGCCGTGTGGGCACCCGTATTATCCCCCAAGGCACGGATGACCAGGCTGGCCATCTGCTCGCGTGTCAGCCCCTCGAAGGGCCGGAAGCGCCCGGAGCTATCGCCTTTAACAATACCATAGTAGGCGGCCGTTTCCACATAATTATAAAACCACTGGTCCTGCCGGACGTCGCTGAAAGTAGGCGGGAAAGAAACCACCTGGGGCAGCCCGGCCGCCAGCACCAGCATCTTCACAAAGTCCGCCCGCGTTACTGGATCGCGCGGGCGGAACTTATCGCCCGGACTGATTATCCCGGCCGCCACCAGGTCTTCCACTTTGTCTTTGACCCAGTGGCCCTCAAGATCGCTGAACGTTGCGGCAGCCCACCCGGGCGTAGGAAGCCCGAGCATCAGAAAAAACAGAACGAAAAGAGCCGTGATTCGTCTAGCCTTCTCAGCCATTAACATCCCCCTCAGCACATATCCTGTTAGGTATGTATTCGTTGGCAAAAAAAGAAAATCCTCCCTGTATCTCGTGTGATATGGCGAAAGGGCCAGCCTTTTTGCCGGGCAAAACCTGCCCCGGAAGGCCGGCCCCAAGACCGCATCTCTAACGCTATTTTACAACCTCAATCTCGTAAATTACGCCGCTTCTTACTTTAAGCGTAAGCTCCATGCCTGCATTGAGCTGCCAGAGCGTTCCTTCCTTGCCGTCCAGGAGCACGCGGACACCCTTGGCTACCTGAAACTCCCTCCGGCGCCCATCCTGATCTTGTATGACCAGTAGGTTCTTGCTGCCGATCTGAAGCTGAACCAGTTCACCGGTGACCTCTTCTTCTTTCGGCTGGGGCGACTCAGCCTCAACCGTTAGTGCCACATCTCCTTTTACGGTCAGTTCCACTTCCCAACCTGTGCGCAGTTCGTCTAAGGTCGCCGCTTTACCATCCAGGCGGATATGGGTGTCCCCGGTAATGCGGTAAGTATACACCTTGCCCGACCCTGTTTTCACGCTGAGTGAAGGATTATCCCCAAAAACAAGCGTTACGATGCGCCCGGAAACCTCTCGTTCCTCTTCTTCCGGCCGTTCAGCTTCCACGCTGAGCGCCTCACCGCCTGCCGCCCGCACGGTAACTTCATCGCCCGGCTTCAGGTCTGCCAAAACGGCCCTCTCCCCGTGCAACCGGATACGCGTCCGGGCAGATATCCGGAAGGTATACCGCACCTCACGGTCATCCTCCATGGTGAGGGCCGGCCGGTCACCAATAACCACAGCAACCACCCGGCCGGATATTTCCGTCTCCTCCGCTTCTGCGTTGATTTCCGTAGCCACGAGTTTGTTTCCCTCGCGGAAACCCTTCACCTCTACCTTTTGTCCGAGCTCGAGGTCGCTGAGAAGAACCTCTCGACCCCCCATGGCGATGACCGTGCCTTCGCGTACGACCAAAGTGGTTTCCCGGCCGTCACCGGTGCGCACCGTAATGCTGGCATCGAGTCCCAAGGTCAGGCTCTTAATCGTACCTTTTATTTCAACCTTCTCCGGCCCGAGATTTTCAGCGCGGATATACACTACCTCAGCGTTACCGTCTGCAGTCCTGGCGAGGATCAGGCGCACCCTTTGCCCAACGGCCAGGTCTTCGAGGTCCGCACCTTTGCCGTCAACTGTGATCTCCACATCTTCGGCTAAAACATAAGTAGCTTCGCCTTGCACCGTTTTGACGGTAATTTCTGCCGCCTCGCTGTCATCGCCTTCGTCTATGTCCACAATCTCGCCGGTCACCACCGTCCGCAGCGCTCCGGGCACGGGCGCAAGGCGACTTAGGATTAGAGACAGAATTTTGGCCATCTGACCCCGGTTGATGAGGCCGTGCGGCATCCAGTTGCCGTTGGTGTCGCCGGTCATGAGTCCGGCATTGGAAACAATGAGAATGTAAACTCTAAGGGGTGCCGGTAGGCCGGCCAGGTCTTTAAAGCGCAGGGAGCTTAAGAGGGCTTCATCCTGCCGCTCTACTTCCTCTTCTTTGCCCAAAAGCCTGGTCAAGTACCGCGCCACCTCAAGGCGCGTAGCCTTTTGGCCGGGCTGCCACGCGGCAAGCTCTTCTCTAGTAACGATTCCATTTTCCACGGCCAGTTGGGCGTAGGGCCGCGCCCAGCCGGGCAAGGAAGCCAGGTAATCTTGATTCAGCAGACTCCCGTCAAGGGATAGCGCCTCTTCCTCCAATCCCAACGCCCGCACCAGCATGGCCAGCACCTGGGCACCCTCCACCGGCTCTTCGGGCGCAAAGCGATCTTCAGTTATGCCCTTTAGGATTCCCGCCGCAGCCATCTCGACAATGTAATCCCGAGCCCAGCTCTTCTCAATGTCCTTGAACTTAATTTTGGGCCCCTTCACCTTGGCCGCAGCGGACACCCCGTGAGCCTTAGGTGCGGCGTCTACGCTCTGCGGCAGGACCCCCACCACCAGCGCCAACACCAGGAACAATGCCGCCAGAATCTTGGTCAGTCTTCTCACTCCGTCACTCCTCCTCTCCCCGTGTCCCTTCCTTAACTTTTACCTTTTCCGGCCTCACGCTGCCTTCCCGGAAAAGCAACAAATGACTTGAGGCCCTTCCGGTGATATATGTCGCAAGTTACCTTCGTTTTAAGGGGGTAAGAACTCTGGAAAAATAAGACAGCGGCCGACGTTTTTTGCCGCTGTCTGCGTTTCTTATCGTTTTTGGTGGGTGGGGGAAGCCTCAGGCGGCCGGTTTCTTAGCTAAAAGTCCCTTTAGCACCTCCACGGCCTTTTCCAGCTGAACGTCCTTCGTCCCCTCGCCACTGAGGCGCCGGTTGAGGGCCGTAAGCGTCGCCTGATCCACCGTTCCGGTAGCCGGAAGCCCCGCATCCATTTGCAGTTGCCGGACGGCCCCGCCGGTTTCAGGGCCAAAGATCCCGTCGATTTTAGTAATGCGGTAGCCCAAAGCCTGCAGTCTCTTCTGCAGCTCGGCCACATCCAGGCCACCCGTCCCGAGCCGTAGAGTGCGGCTGAGTTTAAGCGGCTCGAAGTCCTTCAGGTTGTGCGGTACCGGTACCAAGACATCAGGGGTAATGCCTTCTTGATCGATCGAACGCCCGCTTGGGGTTAAGTAGCGCCCGATGGTAAGCTTTACCGCTCCGCCATTGGCAAGGCGGAAAACATCCTGCACTGTAGCTTTGCCGAAGGTCTTTTCGCCCACCAGTACGCCTGCCTTCCGGTCCTGGATTGCCCCGGCTACAATTTCCGCCGCACTGGCGCTGCCGCCGTCCACCAGCACCACCAGGGGCCAACGCTGTTTGGAGAGGTTGGAAGAGAGCACTCGGCGTTCTTTCTGCTGCCGTTCCTCTATATAAACCACCGGTCCTGCCGGTACAAACTCGCGCGCCACCTCTAGTGCCTGGGAAAGCAGCCCGCCGGGGTTGCCCCTGAGGTCCAGAATAATCCCCCGCACGCCCTGTTTTTCAAAGGCCGCCAGAGCCTCGCGCACCCGCCTGCCGGCGTGTTCGTTGAAGTTTGTCAGGCGGATGTAGCCGTACCCGCCATCAAGAAGCTTGCTTTCCACCGGATTTACCTCGATCACCTCACGGGTGATGGGCACGCGCAGGATTCTCCCATCCCGTTCAATCTCCAGGACTACCTCCGTCCCCGGTTTCCCCCTCATCAGCTCTCCGGCAGTATCCACGCCCACGCCGCGGAGGTCACGCCCGTCCACCCGGATAATGCGGTCGCGCGGGCGTATGCCGGCCCGGTCTCCGGGCGTACCCTTGATGGGGGCCACAACTACAATGTAACCATCTTCCTCAGTAATCACGATGCCAACGCCGCCGAAAGTGCCGTTCGTCCCGGCCTGGAAATCCTGGAATTCTTGAGGCGTCATGTAAGTGGAGTACGGGTCGCCTAAAGACTCCACAATGCCGCGCAGTGCTCCTTCGATGAGTTGGTCCGCCGGCACCTCTTCGACATACGACTCGCGCACCCGGTTGATTACCTCGAGGAAAACGGCCACGCCCTCATCCATGTTACTCCAAGCCCGTACCAAGCTCGGAACGCTTAGGATGAGGGATCCCAGAAGTATAACAGCCGTCGCTAAAATGACCCACCGTGTTTCCCTTTTAACGCGCATCCGCTTCATCTCCATTGCGAAGTGGGCTCAAGAAGTTCCCTAACCGTTACGTATATATTCGATGCCGGGCGCGACAAAACCTGCCCGCCCGGCGTAGTTCTCAGGCAAAAACTCTCCGCTCAGCCGAAGCTTACCTTCCGTCACGCCGGGAGAGGCCGTCCAGTAAGAGAGCGCTCACCTTGTCCGCAGTTCTGGCCGTATCCCAGTCTACACACCGGTCAAGGTGCACCCCGGCCGCGGCCATGAGCGCCCCCAAGAATACGCGGGCCGCGAACCACTCCTCCACCGGCCTGAGCCTGCCTTCGGCCATTCCGGCCCTTAGCACCTGGGCAAATTTTTCCTCAATACGCTTCCGAATGCTAAGCATCCTCTCCTTGAGCCGCTTGGAGATCAATCCCGGTTCGCTCGAAACAATAGTGGCAAGGTCCCGGTGCCCGGCAACGAAAGCTACGTGCAGGCGGGCTATGCGCCGCAGCTTTTCCTCCGCAGGGCGGGGTGCAGCCAGTTCCTCATCCAGGCAGTTCAAATAGCGGGCCATGCCTTGCTCTACCGCCTCTTCAAAGATCGCATGCTTGGAAGTGAAGTACTCGTAGATGGTACCCTTGCCTACCCCGGCCGCCCGGGCAATGTCCTCCACGCGTGCCTGGCTGAAGCCCTGTTCCGCAAAAACCCGCAGGGCAGCAGCGAGGATCGCCTCCGCCTTACCGGTCGTTTGCTCCACTAGAAACCGCCACCTCCTGCCGCTGAGGCACCAGACGCGTTGGAACCGCTGGAGGCCGTACTTGCTCCCGATGTAGAAGCTGCACCGGTGGACCCCTGCCCGCTACCGCTGCTAAGGCTGAGGCCCAGGGCCGCCGCCCTAAGGCCGGCGGCAGCCAAGGCCGCGCTCTGCTCCACGCCGGTGAGGTTGCTCCTGGCCTGGGCCAGAGCGCGCTCGGCCTGCAGGACATCCAGTTGGGTAGCAGCGCCCACTTTTAGTTTGGCCTGGGCCAGGCGCAGGTTTTCCGTCGCCTGATCCACGGCCTTGGTGGCCGGCCCCAGCTGTTCGTAAGCGGCCAGGAGCAGGTTGTAGCTTGAACGTACGCTCGTTTCAACGGACAAGCGGGTGTCGGCAAGTTTCAGCGCGGCGCTCAGGGCATTATACTCGGCACCCTTATACTTGTACGTAATCTCGGGGTACCAGCGCTTGGTCAGGTCAAATCGCCTGTCGGCCAGCTCCTTCTGAAAAGCCGCAGACTTGATCTCCAAGCTGTTCTCCAGCGCCTGCGCTACGGTTTTCTCCAGGTCAAACTCTTCCTTCTCTATTGGGGCCGGCGCCAGCTTAACCGCCGTGCCCAAGTCGAGGCCTATTTCCTTAAGGAGAGCTAAGCGCTTGGCTTCCCGCGCGCTTTCCGCCGCCAGGCGCCCGGCACGGGCCTGGGCCAGGGCTGTCTCCGCCGCCAAGAGCTGGGCAGGCGTGGCCATTCCTATCTTAGCCTGGGCCGCGGTAACCCGTTGAAACTCGCCCGCCTCCTTCTCCGCCGCCTCGGCCAGGGCCAGATCTGCCTCGGCCTTAAGGAGGTTGTAGTAGGCCTGGGTTACCGCTAGCCGGACTCCTTCGCCCGCTACGTCGTAAGATGCCTGGGCCAGGGCAAGCTGCTGCTCGGCCTGCCACAGGCCGTTGTCTTTCATGAACGTGGCCTCAAAATCTAAAGGAAGGTTATACTCCTCCATCTCTTCAAGCTTGTCGACGGCACTCTTGGTCTCTTTCAGCCCCAGTTTGGCCTGGTCCAGAGCCACTTGCGCGAGCTTCAGGGAGGGGCTATTTTTTTCGGCAAGCTCAAGGCATTCCTCTAGGGTCAGCTCTCGTACCGCCGCTGGCGCGGCCGCAGCTCTCCCCGGAAAACTTCCGAGCACCAGCAGGAGAGCTAAGAGGGTCGCGCCCCATTTCATTCCCGGTAGACGCTGCCACCTAACCATCTATCTCCGCTCCCTTCGTTTCAGCGCGCCCAAGCACAAGCTGCCGCAGGCGCCGGCGCAGCCCGCTGCCGATATCCTCAAACAAGGTATAAACCAGGGGAACAACCACCAGGGTAAGCAGGGTGGACATGGAGAGCCCGCCGATGACCGTAATAGCCAAGGGCGCCTGCAGCTCGCCGCCTTCGCCCAAACCTAAGGACAGGGGAAATAGGCCGAGCACGGTAGTCAGAGTAGTCATCAAGATAGGACGTAGACGGGTGGGCCCTGCTTTAAGGACGGCCTCACGCAGGCCGAGTCCTCTGGCCCGCAGGGTATTGATGTAATCTACCAGCACGATGGCGTTATTCACCACAATCCCGGCCAGGACGATAATGCCGATAAAGGCCGGGACGGATACCGGTTTGCCGGTGATGAGGAGAGCCAGCACCACGCCGATCAGCGCGAGCGGCAGGGAAAACATAATGGTGAAGGGGTGGAGCAAGGATTCAAACTGAGCCGCCATCACCATGTAGACCAGGATAACCGCCAGGCCGAGGGCCAGGCTAAGCGCGGCAAAAGCATCGATCATTTCTTTATTCTCCCCACCGAAGGTCAGGCTGTACCCCGGCGGCAACTTAAGCCCGGCCAGCTGGCGCGCTATGTCCCGGCTGACGGCACCGAGTGGCCGGCCTAGGACGTCACAGGAGACTGTAACCACCCGCGCCTGGTCCTCGCGGTTGATAGTTACCGGGCCTTGAGCGATCACGATATCGGCCACGTCGGCGAGTGGTACCTCGAGCCCTGTTGGGGTAGAAATAAGTAGGCTCCTGAGATCGGTCAGGCTGTCGGCACTTTCTTCGGTGAGCCCAACCCGGATGTCCTTTTCTTTGCCGCCAATGCGGTATTCGGTCGCCACTTGACCCTGGACGGCCGTGCTCAAGGTTTGGGCCACCTGCGCAGCGCTAAGCCCTAGCGAAGCTGCCTTGGACCGGTTGAGGCGCACCTGCACCTCCGGTCGGCCTTCGCTGAAGCTTGTCTGAACCTCCCGCGTTCCCGGAACCTTGGCCACAAGAGCTTCCACCTTCTGGGCCAGATCGCGCAAAACATCGAGGTCATCGCCTCGAATACTCAGGCTTATAGCCTGGGATCCTCCACCGCCCGTCATGCTGCCACCCATGTTGATAAGACTCGAAGTCGCAACACGGATCTCCGCCCCTGGGATCTTTGCGACCTGGCGGCGGAGGGCGTCCGCTATCTCGCGGTCGGAGCGGCGCCGTTCCTGCCTGGGTTTCAGCTCAATGTTGAGGCTGGCAGTGTTGGAGTCACTGCCGCTCATGCTCATGCCCTGCATTGACCGGCCTACGCTGACAAAGACTGTCTCTACCTCGGGATATGTCGAGGCAATTTGCCCTACACGCTCGGCAATTTTGTCTGTTTCTTCCAGGGTTGCGCCTACCGGAAGCTTAATGCTGACGCTCAGGCGGCCGGCATCCGTCGACGGGAAGAATTCCGTACCCACCAGGGGAACGGCCAAGAGGCTCAGGATAAAGGCTGCTGCAGCAATCGTTAAGACCATTCTGCGATGATCCAAGGCCCAAGCCAACAGCATACGGTACCGGTCGTTAAGCGAGGCGAGTTGCCGGGCGGTCCAACGCGAAGCCCGGTAGAAAAGGCCGGGCCGGGTTGGGACAACACCGCCATTTTGCTCAAGAACCAAGATTTTGCTCGCCAGCATCGGCACCACCGTAAGCGCCACCAAGAGCGAAGCCAAGAGAGAAAAGGTTACGGTGAGGGCCAGCTCGCGGAAAATCTGGGCGGTTAGCCCCTGGATGAACACGATGGGCAGGAACACGGCTATCGTGGTCAGGGTGGAGGCGGTGATGGCCATGGCCACCTCGCTCGCACCGTTTTGCGCCGCGAGAAGACGGCTTTCACCCTCTTCCCGGTGGCGGTAGATGTTTTCCAGGACGACGATCGAGTTATCTACCAGCATACCGACGCCGAGGGCCAACCCGCCGAGGGACATCATGTTGAGGGTCAGGCCGTTGAAGTACACCAGGGTGAAGGTGGCAATTATGGAAATGGGGATGGATAGGGCGATCACCAGCGTGCTTCTTACGTTGCGGAGGAAGAGATACAGGATGACGATGGCCAGGACGGCGCCGGAAATGGCGTTGGAGGTGAGCCTGCCAATAGATCGTTGAATAAACTTGGACTGGTCAAACACGTACGAGTACTTGAGCCCGCTAAGCTCACGGCTGAGTTTCTCCATTTCCCGACGTACCTGGTTGGCTACCTTTACCGTGTTGGCATCGGTTTCTTTTTGAATCATAATCCCGATGCTGGGCCGGCCGTTAAGCAGGGCATACTCCTTCTGTTCCTCCACTTCCTCTACGTCCGCCAGGTCGCCCAAGCGTACGCTGACGCCCTGGGAATTGGTGACCACCAGGTTCCGAAGTTCGTCCAAGCTCTTAAACTCGCCGGTAGTTCTCAAGATGAACTCGCGCTTGCCTTGCTTGATGGTTCCACCGGGTAAGTTTAGGTTCTCCGCTTTGAGTGCCTGGACAAGCTGGGAAAGAGAAAAACCGTACCCGGCAAGCCGCCGGCTGTCCACCAGCACCCGTACTTCTTCCTTGGGCCCCCCCATCACGGTGGCGTAGGCCACGCCTTGTACGCGTTCGAGCCGTGGAGCGACCTTGTCCTCCAGGAGCGTCTTTAGCGAAGCCAGGTCGCGTCCCTCGCTGGACACGCTGAGGATCATGATCGGCATCATCGAAGGATCGAACTTGACCACCCTAGGGCGGTCAACGCCGTCCGGTAAACGCGACATGACAAGGTCGATCTTCTCGCGCATGTCCAGGGTAGCAAAATCCATGTCCGTGCCCCAGTTGAACTGGACGATTATCGTAGCTGCATCGGCCGAACTTATCGACTGGATTGAATCAACGTTGCTCACGGTGGCCAGCACGCTTTCCAAAGGCTTGGCCACTAGTTCTTCTATCTCCTCCGGCCCTGCCCCGGGGTAAGTAGCCATCACAGCAGCAACAGGCAGCGTCATTTTGGGCAGAAGATCGATGGAAATGCGCGTAAGAGACACAGTCCCCAGAACAATGAGAACCAGGATCATCATGGTGACGGCAACCGGCCGCCGCGTCGAAAACTGTGCCAGGTTCACTTGCTTTCACCCCGGCCTTCTACGCTGACTGGTGCTCCGTCTTCCAAGTAGTCCTGCCCGGTAACAACCAGATCCTCGCCTTCCTTGAGGCCGCTCAGGACCTCCACCACTTCGTCATTGCCTAAGCCCAACTTCACTTCACGGCGGTGTGCCGTATTACCGCTCACTACGTAGACTACGTGTTTATCCCCCTCCACGAGCACAGCGTCCTGAGGTACCACCACTACGCCCTTGCGGGTCTCTGTAGGCAACTCTACTTCGGCGAACATCCCAGGCTTAAGCTCATACCCTGAGTTTTCTAAGGCCACTTCGCCGGGGAAACTCCGCGTCCTGGCATCGGCAGCTGGAGCCAGGGAAGTGAGTTTGCCCGTAAATTCCTTCCCCTTTAGGCTAGCTACGCGCACCTTCACCGCTTGCCCTTCCTTAAGATGGACAACATCCTTCTCCGGCACGTTAAGCTTGATTTTTACTCGGTCCATATTCACAATGGTCGCCACCGGTGCCCCCGGGGAAACTGTTTGGCCCACCTGCACCGGAAGGGCGGCTACTACGCCCGAAATCGGCGCAGTGATGGTGGCGTTTTCCAGCTGCGAACGGGCCATGGCTAAAGCCGCTTCAGCCTGCTCATAGCGGGCCCTGGCCGCCTTCTCTTGATCCAATATAGACTGGTACTGCGCTGCCGCCGCTGCCACCCGCGCCTTTGCCTGCTCTAAAGCCTGCTCAGAAGCAAAGCCCTGTTCTTTTAAAATCTCAATGCGCTGAAGATCAGCCTCGGCGTTTTCCAGGGCCACGCGCGCGCTGGCCGCCGCAGCCGACTCACCTGCAGCCGGCGGCAGCGAGGCTTCCGCCAGCTTTAGGTTGGCCTCCGCCTGGCGTACCTGCTCAGACACGTCTTTTTTATCCAGTTCCAGCAGCACCTGGCCCGCTTTAACCTTCTCACCCACGCGCACCCGAACGGCCACTACCTGGGCCGAAAGTTTGGCCGGCACAGTCACTTCCGCCTCACCTTCCAGGCGTCCGGTAAGCGTGCTGGTGACCTGGATATCACCTTTAGCAACCTTGAGCACTTCCACCGCTACAGGCTCCGGATCTACCTCTTCTACCGGTGATTTGCAACCACTCAAGACTGAAAGGACTATGGCGGCGATTACTCCCAGAACTATGTAACGTTTTACCATCCTTTCTCCTCCCGTTCTTAATTGTTTATTTCGATCAAGAAGCCCTTGTCTAAGGCGTTGCCCGTGAAAGACCAACCGAGACAAGTTCCGACCGACCGGTCAGTCGGAACGATTCCATTCTATATTCTATGCCGCATGCCGGAAGCTGTCAAGCGTGAACATGCATACCGAAGGTACCAAAACATCATACTGAGCAAGGAGAAGCAACAGGGAGAGCAAAAAAACATCTTTTCACAGAAGAGAAAAACGCTTATCATTAAATTGCTATAGAAGATTTCGGCAGAAGGGGGAATAGGTGGCAGGGAACTGGTTGAACCGGTTCGGTAGTGCCTTGAGTAGGTAACAGCACCACCTGAAAGGAGTGACCCGAATGGTCAAGGCTCTGATCTCCCCGGGGAAATACGTGCAAGGTGCAGGTGCGTTAAAAGAAGCCGGCAAGTTTATTGGGCCGCTCGGCAAGAACGTGCTTATCCTTACCTCGAAGAGCGCCTGGCGAACAGCCGGGGCAACCTTGGAAAGCGGCCTAGCCGGGTTCAAAGTTAAAGTAGAGCACTTTGGTGGCGAATGCAGCAAGCCGGAGATCGAACGCGTGAAAAAGATCGCCCAGGACGTGGGTGCCGAAGTTATCGTCGGCTTTGGCGGCGGCAAAACCTTGGACACGGCGAAGGCCGTAGCGTACTACCTCGGCCTTCCAGTGGCCATCCTGCCTTCCATCGCCGCCACAGACGCGCCCTGCAGCGCCCTTTCGGTAATCTATACACCGGAAGGAGTTTTCGAGGAATACCTGGTTCTACCGCAAAACCCGAACCTGGTGCTGGTGGATACCGGCCTTATCGCGCAGGCACCCGCACGCTTCTTGGTCTCCGGCATGGGCGACGCCCTTGCCACCAAGTTTGAAGCCGAAGCCTCGAGCGCCGCCAACAAAGAAGCCCTCGCCGGCGGCACGCCCACTACAACAGCGCTGGCCCTCGCCGATCTCTGCTACCGCACCTTAGTCGAGTACGGTTATGCTGCCAAACTCGCCGTGGAGAAAAATGCCGTTACCCCGGCTGTGGAAAAAGTCGTCGAAGCCAACACCCTTCTTTCCGGCCTAGGTTTTGAAAGCGGCGGACTCGCAGCAGCCCACGCCATCCACAACGGTTTCACCGCTTTAGAAGCGACCCATCATTACTACCACGGTGAAAAAGTGGCCTTCTCCACCCTGGTGCAGCTGGTCTTGGAAGGCCAGCCCATGGAGAAAATTTACGAAGTGCTCGAGTTCTGCCAGGCGGTAGGGCTGCCCACTACGCTGGCCGAGCTGGGAATCGAAAACCCCACCCGGGAAGACCTTATGAAAGTGGCGCAGGCTGCAACCGCACCCAACGAAACCATCCACAACGAACCGTTCCCGGTAACCGCGGAAATGGTGGTAGATGCCATTTTGGCCGCCGACGCCCTAGGCCAGGGCGAAGTATCCTAATAAAATCCAAGTTTAAACCCCTGCAGGGTACCCTGCAGGGGTTAAGTCTTTTTCGGGCCTTCCCAAAGCTCCTCTACGCCTCGCCGGTCACCGGCTTCTTAGCCGAAGCTCTGCGTCGCAACATGCAGGAAACCACTTCCACCATGCCGCCGGCGGCCAAAAGGAGAAAGAAGGGCTCTACGACCAGGCGGTAGCGAGGCGCGAAGTAAAAGGCCACAATGATGGCGTTATAATACAGCACGTATAAGAGGAGAAACAGCGTGCCCCGCCAACGCCGCCGGGTAAGAATGGCTCCGACCACAGCTAAAGCACCCCAAATGGGCGGCTCCAGGTGTGGCAGGCCCCGGTCGCGGGCGTAGCGGGTGATATACCAATCCGAAGGCTTGGTCCAAAACCACTTGAACTTAGTCCAGGCCAGAGAGAGTTCCTTCCGCGGGTTGGCCAGGATGAACTCTAAGCCAAGCCGGTAACCCAGCCTTCCGGCCTCGGGCGAGCCGCCCAGGAGGATAACCGGGTTCGTCTTCTGGCCGAGGTCCATCCACGTCCCCGTGGCCCGCTCGTTGTGGCCGATGTAGAAGTTGACCCCGCCGTTCACGTCCACCAGCACCGGTTCGCCCGTTACCAGCAGGTTGCGCACCGTCCAAGGGGAAAGGGTTAGAAGGAGGGCTGCTCCTATAATCAGGAAACGCCCCAGCACCAAGCGCCACCTGCGCTCCCAAAGAAGCCAGTACCAGGGAATGACCAAAACGGGCACCAAGAGGGACACCGGGCGTGTCAATGTGGCTAAGCCCAGCAGGAATCCACTCCACGCGGCATCGCCCGGCGCCTGCGTGCGTGCCAGCCGGTAGAGAAAGCAGACGGCCGCCAGGAAGAAAAAAAGGAACAAAGTCTCGCTGAAGGCCAGGCCGGTGTAATAGATGAGGGGCAGGTAGCCGGCCAGGAGAAACCCCGACAAAAGCCCGGCCGCCCGGCTGCCGAAGGCCGCCCGGTCGATAAGGTAACCGAAGACGCAGGTAGCCGCCCCCAGCACCGATTGCAGGTAGCGGACGGCCGTCCAGTAGCCCTCAGGGCCGAAGAGACGGATGAGGCCGCCCGAGAGGAAAATAAAACCCGGCGGCCAGTAAACGCCTTCGCCGTAATAAATCCCCTGCGCCACCCGCAGCGAATACTGGTACATGCTAGCAATGTCGGCATGGGTCTTATTTGTCACAAATCCCCAGTTAAAAAGGAGGCGAAGGCCCAGGGCCACAAGAAAAACTACCGCCACATCGTACCGGTCGGTTTTTCTTTTCATAAGGCATACCACCTTATTGCCTGCAGAGTGCAATTTGCCGGAAAAGCCGCAGCGGGTAGTCTATACCATACCCTGCCCGTCAAGGTAAAGCACCGTCAGCACAGAGAGTCCCCAAAGAAGAACGTCAACGAGGAGCTGCTTGTCTGTAAGAAGCGCCTCTTCCGGACTTCCTCCCATGTCGCAGCGGTAGATAAGGTACAGGTAACGGAAAAGGCCGAAGAGCACAAAGGGAATCGTAAGCATCATGTACAGGCTATGCCCGGAAGTAAAGGTGTACACTGAGTATGAGACTAAGGTTGCAGCCGTCACGGTGGCCAGGAGCTGATTGAGAAGCTCTGGAGAGTAATCCGCCAGCGAGGCGCGGTGGGCGCCGGCTTGATTTTCTAGAAGAAGAAGCTCGTGGCGTCGCTTGCCCAGCCCGAGAAAAAGCGACAAAAGGGTAGTACAGATAAGAAGCCAGGGAGAAATACCAACCCCCACGGCCACTGCGCCGGCAGCCGCCCGCAGCACAAAGCCGGCAGCGAGAGAGATAAGGTCTATGAGTACGATCTTTTTCAACCAACGCGTATAGGCCACCGCCCAGAGATAATAAAGGAATACTAAACCTCCGAAAGAAAGCCCCAGGCTGAAGCCGGCCGCCAGAGCCGCCGTAAAAAGTAATATCAGCAAAGCCCGGGCCTCACCGACCGTCACCGTGCCTGCGGCCAGCGGGCGCAGACACTTCGCCGGATGGAGCCGGTCTTCTTCCCTATCGCATATGTCATTATAGATATAGGCCGCGCTCGAGATGAGACAGAAAACGAAAAGAGCAGCCAAAGCTGTGGCCAGGGCATAAGCATTGGTGAAAAGGCCGGAAAAAACGACTCCAGCTAAAACAAAACCGTTCTTGGTCCACTGGCGCGGTCTGAGGAGGGTTACATAAGCCGCCAGCCGCTCGCGCAAGGCCAGCTCCGAAGATACAAAAACCGGCCTGTCGCTCACGTTCTTCCCTCCTCCATCTGGTTTTTGTTCCCCAGCATCGTCGTCCTGATTATATCATTCATGGGGATAAGGAGTAAAGAAAACTACCCGGTTGCCCGGGTAGCTTAAACATTCTAGGGCGTTTGTATTTGCATTTGGTTCATCATGCGTTGGGCCTGGCTGATCTCTTGCGGGCTGGCTGCAGTCGGTTGATACCAGCCCTTTTGGGCCATGAAGTCGAAAATTTGTTTTTGGTGGCCCAGCGTGGCATTCAGCATGCTCTGGTAATCGCGGCGCAACCGGTCGTCAGATGCCTCCAGAATCGCGTTAGTCAACATGCTGGCCGCATGCTTGTGCTGGCTCAGCATCACTTCCGCCAGGATCTGGTCGTTGATCTTGTTAGAAGCAGGCATCCTCTTCCTCCTCACTGCATGGTTGTTCTGAGATGCTGGCCGAGCATCTGCACGTGGCTCTCGTGATCCCGGGCCATGTTCTGGCACATGGTCTTAAGCTGCATATCGGTGCAGAGCTCGCTGCAGGCGCTCATGAACTGGGCCATGGTATTTTCCATAGCTAGGTGATCCTGGAGCATAAGTAGCTCACGCGATGTCCTGCCCAAAGTCTTATCCCCCCTTTTCGCGGAGTATTTTCCCCGCGATGAGAGCGTCTTATGCTCTCCTGGGGGCGGTGAGGAATCATAAGCAGAATGCCGACCGAACAGTCTTGATCTCACTCCTGGTCGCGATACCTGGCCATTAGCCGCTTCCAACGAACCCGCTGCCTGCGCCGGCGAATATCCCATCTCACTAAAGAATACCCTAGCGTGTAGACTACCCCTACAAGCAGGGGCCAAAACCACCATCTGTGCCGCACAGGCCGCGCCACATCGGCAGCTGCCACCAGGGGTACCCGGCCGATTTCCTCTCCTGCCAGGGTAAAGATAACCTCGCCTACCTCATGTCCGGCTGCCACAGGAGCGGTAAGTTCGCCGGTTATCTCAACCGACTTCTCGAGTTCGTCGCTTTTTTCTTTCGGCACCGTCACAGTTAACCCGCGGGCCGCCTGCACGGCAACGCTCTCCATGTCACCGCCTTTAACTTTTACTGCGCCGAACTTCTCTCCGGCACGGACCAGGGTGCGGGTGGTAAAGTTGGCAAATCCGTAATCGAGGAGCCGCTCTGCGTCGGTCCAAACGTTATTTCCCTCGCTCCTCAAAACAACGGCAATGAGGCTCTGCCCGTCCCGCGTGGCGGAAGCCACCAGGCACTGGCGTGCCTGGGTGGTGTAGCCGGTCTTAACACCGTCCGCCCCTTCGTAACGCCAGAGGAGGCGGTTATGGTTGACGAGGAGTTTTTCTTCGCCCTTGACGGGCCAGGGAACCTTTTGGGCCTTGGTGCTCACGATGCGGCGGAAGTCCGAACGCGCCAGCGCAGCTTTAGTGATCAAGGCCAAGTCGCGCGCAGTGCTGTAATGGCCTGGATCGGGTAGGCCGCTGGGATTGCTAAAATGCGTGTTCGTCGCCCCAAGTTCGCGGGCGCGCTGGTTCATCGCCTCGACGAAAGCAGGAACGCTGCCGGATATATGTTCGGCAATGGCCCAGGCGGCATCGTTGCCCGAGTTAAGAAGGAGGCCGTACAATAGCTCTTCCAGGGTATAGGTTTCCCCCGGGCTGGTGTACATGGAGCTTCCTTCTTGGTAAGCTGCTTCCTCGCTGATGGTTATTCTGTCGTCCAGGTTGCCGCGTTCCAGGGCCAAAAGGGCGGTCATGATTTTAGTTGTGCTGGCTATGGGGAGCTTTTCATCGGCGTTTTGCGCCGCGAGCACTGCTCCCGTTTCCGCGTCCATAAGCACGGCCGCCCTCGCCACGAGGGCCGGTAGGTTTAAAGAAGCCGCTCGAGCAGAAGCGGGAAGGAGCAGGGATAAGGTGACCTGCACGACGAGGAGTGAAAGAGCGAAAAAAGCAAGACTCTTCGTCCTGCCGGCGTAAGCTGTCTTATGCATCTTTAGCCTCCAACCTTTTCTTCACCCTTAGTATAATTGGCGGCGGTAGAAAAAATTCCTTCTCTCTCCCGGCTAAAATCTAACTGGGAAAAAAATTATAGAGCTCGGGGCAACCCGAGCTCCTCTCCTTACCCGCGCGGTCCTTCACTCGCGGGGTGGAGCTGTTTTTCTTGCCGCCCGCAGAGTCGGAAGCGTCGGACTCCTCTTTTTTCTTGCTTCCGGC
>JASKLG010000071.1 GCA_030153805.1 Bacillota bacterium
GACATCTACGAAAAGATGCTGAGCAACATCCAGGAAGTCAAGGCGCGCGAAGGCCACGTTATTGCCGTTGCCCATGAGGGCAATCGCGGAATTACCCGCCTGGCCGACGAGGTCTTTTACATCCCCCGGACGGTGAAAGCCGCTTCCGCCATTCTCACCGTTATACCCCTGCAGCTTCTGGCCTACTACGCCGCCGTCGCACGCGGTTGCGACGTCGACAAACCGAGGAACCTTGCCAAGAGCGTGACGGTGGAGTAAGATTAAGATGCCTGAGCATGTTATTAAAATGAGTTGTGCGGGCTGAAAAACAGAACAGTGAGAGTTTAATTACCGGGCGGCGGCCAGGAAAAGCCGCCGCCCTTTGGAATTGACTTTCCCGCCTGCGGGACAGGGGCGCCTTGTTTTATTTATCCGGTGGTCAAGTTGGCTTATAAGGGTGATTGAAGAGATGGACAAAGTGGAAAACGCGATACCGGAAATGGAGGACTACAGGAGGCTATATCAGGCAGCAGAAGACTTTAAGCAGCTTGCGTGCTGGAAGTGGATGAGTGATATCGATATTTTCGGGGTGCAAGATCCAGTTAGTGGGGAAATCGGCTATTGCAGCGTAATGGGGGCTAGCGGCAAACTTGTTGGTCTGGCTGTGTACGTCGGTGACGAAGGATTTACCTACTTGCAAAGTTTGCTGGAAGAGTGCGGGATAGAACCAACCGATCCCGATTTCGAGCTAATGCAAAGATGTCTATTAGTTGTCTTTGAGAATAGAGAGGAACTGACAAAAAGAGATCTTGAAATAATCAAAATGCTGGGGCTAAAGTTCCGCGGTCGCAAGCAGTGGCCACTCTTTCGAAGCCTCTTACCCGGCTACCATCCTTGGTATCTTAATCAGGCTGAAGCACGTTTTCTTACTATTTGCTTAGAACAAGCCCAAGAAGTGGCACGTGCCTGCCGGGAAAACCGGAATTACCTCCCGCTACGAGGATTTGTCTATCTGGTCCGGGTTCCGGAATCAGGCGAGGAAGGGTTGAGGTGGAGCGACAAGCATATTTATCCGTGTCCTGCGCCGGCCCCAAAACCGCGACTTGCAGTAAAACAGAAACTAGTGCAGGCCATTAAGGAATCCTGCCGCGTCAGCGACCAAGTCTGGGAAGTAGATGCCTCGTTTGCACCGGTCACGATACAAGAAGACAGAAACTCGCGGCCTTACTACCCGCGGCTTTTCCTCTGCGGCGATACCAAGAGCGGTCTTATCATAGGTTACGATATGTTTAAGCCTAACGATTTACCGAAGGAGATTCAAGAAAGATTTCTCCAGGTTGTAGCAGAAACGAAGACAATTCCGCAGCTGGTAGCCACCCAAAATGCTGCCACGCGCACGGCCCTACAGCCGTTGGCCAAAAAGTTGGGCGTTACTTTGCTAAAGGTCCGCGCTTTACCCATCATAGGTGCCCTGCGCGAGGAAATGGCACGCCGTTCCGGCGTTTGAATTTAGATAAAGAACTTACACTTAGTGAACGCTGTAGCCGTATGCCTGACCAGTTTAGCAAGGAGGGGGCCGAACTCCCGAAGCCAGGCGAGTTTTCTTTGCGGGCCAGCCGCTCTAGAGCAGGCGAAAACCGCGGCTGGCCCTTCTCGCGGCGGCCAGAGCTGCCTTGTACTCCTCCGGCGTTATGCGCCGCGCAATCTCGCTGTAGCGGTAGGCAAGGTAGGCGGGGTAATACTGGTCCATGATGTTGATCCAGGCATTGGGCGAGACCTCTTGGGCGATAAAGCGCATAAGCTCTGCCGTGCCGGCAATTCCTCCTGGCATCACCAAGTGGCGGATAAGAAGCCCGCGCACAGCTACCCCGCGCGAATCGAGGACGAGGTCTCCTACCTGCCTTTGCATCTCTTTTAAAGCTGCTTTGGCGGTCTGCGGGTAGTTGCTGATGCGCGAATAGCGACGGGCAATTTCTTCGTCTGCATACTTGACATCCGGAAGGTAGATGTCAATGATACCGTCGAGGAGCCGAAGCGTTTCCAAACGCTCATAGCCGCTGGAATTGTATACCAGAGGAATGTCCAGCCCTCTCGCACAGGCGGCATCCACCGCGGCCACTATCTGTGGTACATAGTGAGTAGGGGTAACCAGGTTGATGTTTTCACAGCCACGCCTTTGAAGCTCGAGCATGATCTCGACGAGCTCATCGCTTGTCACTTCGTACATATCTTCGCCACGGCTTATCTCCCAGTTCTGGCAGAAGACGCAGCGCAGGCTGCAGAAAGCAAAAAAGATCGTGCCGGAGCCGCCGCGGCCAACGAGAGGTGTCTCTTCGCCAAAATGCGGCCCATAGCCGGAAATCGCAACGTTAGGGCCGGCACCGCACTGACCTGTCTCCCCAGCCAGGCGGTCTGCCCCGCACTCGCGCGGGCAGAGCCGGCAGGGGCTAAGAAGGCGTTCTAGCTCCTTTACCCGCTTCTTGAGTTCTCCTGTGGCGTGCAGGAATCTAGCCTTCACTGTCACCTTCCTCCTAGCCAAGGGTTTATACGGTTAGCTTACCCTGATTTGGTGGCTTAACGAATGCCGCAACCCTGTGGCCGGTAAATAGGCAATCATTGTTCACTCAAAGAAACTCCGAAATTAGGCAGGAAAGTATGAAAGCAAGGCGAAAGTTGCTCCTTCTATCCGGTAGAAGGTTAGTTAAGGTCTTTGCCTGGGGTATGCCCAGTATCGACCTTGCACAGAAATTCAAAGAAAGAACTGTCGAGCCGTTGACAGGTGGCGTACTGAGGAATAAAGTAGAAGAGGATAAAGCTAATCCCTGTTAGGTGAGGCTCCTGTACGAATATAGGCCACTGCCCGGAAATGTCGAAAGACACCAATGGGTCAACAGGTATTACCGGCTTAAGGTTTTACCTAATGTGGCTGGCTTAGTCCAAAGTCGTACAGTGCCGAATCTCAACGAGTAGGGTGTGTTTCCTCTTACCCCTCGTTGAGGGGGTATTTTTGTCCCCGGTAAAGGAGGAGGTGGTGCGGTAATGGACGGCGACCCAAGTCCCTACGGCCTGTTTGTGACCAGAATTGAGCAAATTGGGAAAGCTAAGGACCGATTGCTACGCCTTTGTACCGCACCTGCCAAGAGCTCCACTCCTTTGACCGGAGGTGATTACCGTGCTGCTTTCTGTACTACCCGACATCAAGGAACTCATCGAGAAAAAAGACTGGTACGCCTTGCGGGGCACTATAGCCAAGTGGCCGGCCCCGGAGATTGTGGACCTCTTACTGACCCTGGATAAACCCGAGAGAGTGCTGCTTTTTAGGCTGCTTCCCAGGCAGCTCTCGGAAGAAGTCTTCTCCTATTTTGAACCGGAGGAGCAAAATGCTCTCCTGAAAGAACTGACGGATGAAGAAACTAGGCAACTTTTAGCCAGCCTGCCTCCCGACGACCGGACCGCCCTGTTCGAAGAACTTCCCGGCCAGGCAACGCAGCGTCTTCTCAACTTGCTCAGTCCAGAAGATCTGAAGGAAGTGCGGCAGCTCCTTGGGTATCCCGAAGAGAGCGTCGGCCGCCTTATGACGCCAGATTACGTGGCGGTACGGCCGAACTGGACGGTGGCGCAAGCCCTAGAGCAAATCCGCCAAAAAGGCAAAGACAGCGAAACGGTAAACATGATTTATGTGGTGGACGACTCATGGAAACTGCTGGACGCCTTGGAACTGCGGCGGATTATCCTCGCTAACCCTACGGACTATATCGAGCAGCTCATGGACTATTCCGTTGTCAGCCTTTCCGCCTTCGATGACCGAGAGCGGGCGGTCTACATGATCCAGCGCTACGACGTATTTGCTTTGCCCGTGGTCGATTCGAACGGTGTCCTCCTCGGCATCGTAACTGCCGACGACGTTATGGACGTGGCCCAGGAAGAGGCCACTGAGGATTTCCATAAAGGGGCGGCGGTGGCTCCCCTGAAGGTGAGCTACCGTGAAGCCGGCATCTGGTCGCTCTACGCCAAGCGCATCGGCTGGCTGATAACGCTCGTATTTGTCAACCTGGCCTCGTCCGGTGTCATTTCCGCCTTTGAGCATACCCTTTCTTCAGCCATTGCCTTGGCCTTCTTTATTCCCCTTCTCATCGACAGCGGTGGCAATGCGGGCTCCCAGTCGGCAACCCTCATGGTTCGTGCTCTGGCAACAGGTGAGGTTAAGGTGGATCAATGGATCAGAACCGTGCTTAAGGAACTGGGAGTAGGGGTTGCTTTAGGCCTTACCATGGGATTTGCCGGTTCGCTGCTCGGTTACTTCCGCGGCGGTCCGGCCATTGGAGTGGTAGTTGGCTTATCTATGCTGGCCATTATAGTTGTCGCCAATATCATCGGCGTGGCCATCCCGTTTCTCCTGACCAAGTTCCGGCTGGATCCCGCCGTGGCCAGCAGCCCGCTGATTACTTCAGTAGCCGATGCGGCGGGCCTGTTAATCTACTTCGTCATAGCAAGTAATGTTTTGCATCTGTAAGGTTCTGCCCAGCTGGAAAGGTCAGGCGGCGAAGTGCCGGCTTTGGGTATCGTTCATCGACTCATTATCCTTGCTTGACGCGCAGCTTGCCTCGGGAAAGAATCTTACCAGGAGATTACAGGCGGCGATAAAGAGGGCAATAACGACAAACATGGTAGGAAGGGCGATGAGCGTCAGCCTTACTGCGGCCAAAGTGTCGGCGTTCAACCTATTACCCCCTGTGCAACTAAAGTGAGAACCAAACCACCGGCGATTACGGAGCCAATCTGCCCGGCCACGTTGGCCCCAATAGAATGCATGATCAGGTAATTAGTAGGATCTTCTGCCAGCGCCATCTTGGCTACCAGGCGGCCGGACATCGGGAATGCTGAAATGCCTGCCGCCCCGATCATTGGATTAACCTTGCGCCTGAGAAAAAGGTTGAGCACTTTGGCAAAGATCACGCCGCCGGCCGTGTCGAAGACGAAAGCTACGAGTCCCATAGCCAGAACAAGGAGCGTGTCGATCCTGAGAAAAGAACTGGCTTCCATGGTGGCGCCAATGGTAATGCCGAGGAGAAGGGTTACCAGGTTGGTCAGTTCTTGTTGAGCGGTACGTGAGAGCCTGTCCAAAACGCCGCACTCCCGGATTAGATTGCCAAACATCAAAAGGCCGATTAAAGCGACGCTTATCGGTGCTATGAGTCCGGCCACGACCGTCACTATAATGGGAAAGAGAATGCGGGCCGTGCGTGAAACGGGCGGCCCCTCTTCGTAGCTCATGTGAATCCGGCGTTCTGCCGGTGTGGTCAAGAAACGTATAACCGCAGGCTGAATTATGGGTACCAGGGACATGTAGCTGTAAGCGGCGACCGAGAGCGGCGCCAGAAGCTGCGGTGCCAGCTTAGTTGCCACATATATCGTGGTTGGGCCGTCGGCCGCTCCAATGATGCCGATGGCGGCTGCTTGGTTCAAGGGGAAGCCGAAGAGCGTAGCCACGATCATGGTGGCAAAAATGCCGAATTGGGCGGCGGCACCATAGAGCATCATCACCGGGTTCTTAATGAGTGGACCGAAATCAATCATAGCGCCGATGCCGATGAAGATAAGTACCGGGAAAAGCTCTGTCATGATGCCGGTCTCAAAGAGCAGCGTAAGGGCACCGTGTTCTCCAATAGCGGAGGAGAAGGGGATGTTGGCGACAATGGCCCCAAAGCCTATGGGTAGAAGTAGGACGGGCTCATAGCCTTTGGCAATGGCCAAGTAAATGAGAAGGCCGCCAATGAACATCATAATGGCTTGTCCGGGGCTAAGTGCGGTTAATGCTGTCAAGGGCAAACTCAATGCTCTACCCCCTCTGGCTAAGCATAAACGATGGTAGATTCGACAAAAAGTACTTTTTCCCTGCCTGAGGATGAGGTTTTTGGAACTTCCGCGAACAGGTGCCGCATGGTCTCTTAAGAAATTGCTACAATATGTTCCAGCAGGTTTTTGGCGAGACGCAGCGAAGTAATTTATTGAATACACTACTTATGAGGAGGTGGGGACGGTGTCCGAAATCGAAGTGGAAGTGCAAGGGGTGGCGGTTGATCAGGGTGGCCATCACATGGTCATGCTGGGTGATAAGGAAAAAAAGAAACTGCTGCCGATCGTGATTGGCCCGGCCGAAGCAAGGGCAATCTGGATGAACCTTCAGGGGATCACCGCTGAGCGCCCGCTTACCCACAACCTCCTCAAGAATCTTCTGGACCTTGTCGGCGCTAAGGTGCAAAAGGTTGTCATTACAGACATCAAGGAAGGTACGTTCTACGCCCTACTATACCTGGAGCACGGCGGCGAGATCCATAAGGTAGATGCCCGACCAAGCGATGCCATTGCGCTCGCCCTTGCTTTCAAGGCGCCTATCTACATCGATCTAAGGCTTATTGAATTTACGTTGGATCCGGCAGACCTGAACATTCAGCATAACTGAAGGGTGCCGGGCACCTGGGAAGTATTACCAGAAAACTACGATCCGTAAAAAAGGAGGTTTCTTCCATCTCAGTGGAGAGAATCGGTCAATTCAGTCACCTTGATTTTCTCAGGGACGCCGGCCGCTGCCTTTAAGACTTCCATTTCCACATTGCCGATCCGGTATAGGTTGCCGGACTGTACCTTCTCGTCTGCTGCCAACTTAAGCACGAGATCTCCGAGCGTCGGGGCCATGTCTTCGGGAATGTGCAGCCCGGTAATCCTGTTGGCATCTTTGACGGGGGTCATCCCGCTCAGAACAATCCCTTCTACGTGGTCTATCTTAGTAACGTACAGGAACTTCCTGATTGCGAAAAGACCGGCTAAAGCCACCACTCCGATGGCTATCTCATAGGTATTCGTGGTGTAGATTAGCATCTTTCTGGCTATCGCGTAGAGCATCACTTCGATGACCATGCCGGGTGTGTGCTTAATCAGCATCATGGAGAGCTCTAACCCGATGACCAAAAGAAGAACGTGGGCCAAAAATCCCTGAAGTAGCTCATAGGCTTGAGTTGGGTCGGTTACCAGCATTGAGTAAAGGCGTTGGACGAGGTTAAAACCACTAATAATCACCGTTAAGATGATGAATACGGCCAGAGCGGTTTCAACCCAATATACGATGTTTGCGATGCGGCTTACCGCTTTTCTCACTGTTATCTCTCTCCTTTAACCCCCAGGTGCCGGGCACCTAGCAAGTTTTTCGAAAGATGTGGCGAAACATTTAAGGTGATGTCCCTAACCTGCTGTAAAATGGCTTGAGGCCTGGCTTACGCAGTAGCGCTGATTTTTTTCACTTTCTAGCTGCTCCTGCTGCTTTCCAGAGTTGGGATCTGGGTCGAGGCCAAGGGACTGCCGAAGTTTCTGCATTTGCTTTTGCTCGAGTTCTGTGATGTGGATCTTTTGCCACTGTCGTGTGGCGCGGGTTAGTGTAGCGAAGACCAGTTTAAGAGCACTCTGTTCGTCAAAGAATCTGGGTAGGGTTTTGGTCCGCCCCCTTTCTTCTTCGAAGCTGCGCTCAATCAGATTCGTAGTGCGGGCCTCTAGGTCATCTTCCAAACTCTGCATAGCCGATGGGAACTGTTTCTGTCAAGCGTCAATGAAAATGTCAAGTAAAATTCGTCTGTGATTCTGTCAGGGTAGTGGTATAATTAAGCCTGCGGGGTTTCCATGGCTTACGCCATGGATATGGTCTTTGGCGGGCCTACGAATTGAAGTAGTGCCCGCCTTTTCTTCAGTTTGGGGAGTAAGCGAGGGTCGGTATTACTCCGGGTTTTAGAGGAGGGGGCGATTTCCAAAGGCTCTAACGAGTATATATTTTCCTTCCATCCCACATACAGGCGACCGTCAGACAGTTTATGCACCTCTACCACAGAACGAAGAGGGATAACAGGCGCACCTTCGCCCACCGGGCCGGATTCTCTTTGGTACCGTCACCGATGTGTACCAGCCGGCGGAAGAGAAGTATGGGTTGACGCGCGCGTGCCTCAAGGCCTTGGCGGAACTTGGGCCGGAGGCGGAGGTCACTTGAAAGGCCCCATTCTTGTGGGGCGACGTAGGAACCATGGGCCGTAGCAACCGGAGCATGAAGTAGAAGTAAAAGAAGTAGAGGAGGAAAGACGAGTGAACGAGCGCGAGTTCTACATCGTGGATGTGTTTGCCGAGGAGAAGTACGCCGGCAACCAGCTGGCGGTTTTCACCCAGGGGCACCTCTATTCCGACGAGGAAATGCAAAAGCTGGCCAAAGAAATGAATTACTCCGAGACTACCTTTATCTTCTCGCGGGAGAGCACAGGAAACACCTTTAAAGTAAGGATTTTTACCCCTGCCAGAGAGGTGCCTTTCGCCGGCCACCCGACGCTCGGTACGGCCTATGTAATCCTGAA
>JASKLG010000072.1 GCA_030153805.1 Bacillota bacterium
TTGGAGGATATTCGCTGTCCCCACCCTTCCTACGTGGAATTGTGCCCCATCAGGTTCCTTTTAGCAAGGACCTGACTGACTATATTGTACAAGGAGGTAAGATGCATGAGGATTGCGGTCGCGACCGAAAACGGGCAGGTGGCTCAGCATTTCGGCCGCTGCCCGGGGTATACCCTGTTTGACGTGGAAAACGGTCAAATCCGAGCCAAAGTGGTGATTCCAAACCCTGGGCACCAACCCGGCTTTCTTCCCCGCTATCTTGCGGAAAAAGGCGTGTCGTGCATTATCGCCGGCGGGATGGGACCTTCGGCCCAGGATCTTTTTGCTGCGCAGGGCATAAAAACCGTTCTTGGGGCAAACGGCCCCGCCGATGAGGTGGTTAAGGCTTACCTGGCCGGTAACCTTGCCCTGGGAACGAGCACGTGTGAACATGGAGGACATTGAAAAACACGAACTAAAAGGCGCCCTCTGGTGCTCGCCAGATTGAGGAGTGTGTGGCAATGCAGGTGGCCGTAGCGAGTGGTAAGGGCGGGACCGGGAAAACTACGGTGGCGGTGAACCTGGCGCACGTGCTTGCCGAAGAAGGCCCGATCCAGTTTCTCGACTGCGATGTGGAAGAACCGAACGCGCACCTCTTTCTTCACCCCACCCTGCATGAAGTACGCGAAGTTAACATAAAGGTTCCGGTGGTGACTAGAGCCCGCTGCACCGGCTGCGGGAAGTGCGCAGAGGTTTGCGCATTCCATGCCATAGCCGTGCTTGGGGAGAAAGCGCTCGTTTTCCCCGAGCTTTGCCACGGCTGCGGCAGCTGCGTGCGGGTTTGCCCGGCGGAAGCTCTCCACGAGGAACCGCGGCGGCTCGGCATAGTGAGCCGGGGGAGCGCCGGGCGCATAGACTTTGTTCAGGGCAAGATAGACGTAGGCACCGCTCTAGCGGTTCCGGTGGTAAAAGCGGTGAAGAGAGCGGCTGGGGCGGGTGATGCCATACTCGATGCACCGCCAGGGACTTCCTGCCCGGTAGTCGCCACCATTGCCCGGAGTGACTATGTTCTTTTGGTTACCGAACCAACCCCGTTCGGGCTGAACGACCTCAAGCTGGCCGTCGAGCTAGTACGGGAGATGAAGATACCGCACGGAGTGGTTCTGAATCGAGCGGGGATAGGAACCGATGAGGTGTGGGAGTACTGCCGCCGGGAAGGGATACCCATCTTGATGCGCATACCCTTCGACCGCCGTTTTGCCGAAACTATCGCCCGCGGACGGCTCATAGTTCGGGAGTTTCCCGACTGGCGACAGGAGTTTCGCCGCCTGTGGGAGCGGGTACAGGGAGGCGGTAGAGGATGAAACAGCTACTCATTCTAAGCGGCAAAGGCGGGACAGGCAAGACTACTGTAGCCGGGGCTTTTGCCGCCCTAGCCCCGAAGAAGGTTCTCGCCGACTGCGACGTAGATGCGGCCGACCTGCACCTTCTCCTCGCTCCGGAGGTAGTGGAAACCCATGACTTCAAGGCCTTGCCCAAGGCTGCAATTGAACCGCTAAAGTGCACCGGTTGCGGGACCTGTGCGGCCGTCTGCCGCTTCGATGCCCCGGCCGCTCAACCTGACGGCCGGTACCGGATCGACCCTTTCCTCTGCGAGGGCTGCCGCGCCTGCGCTCTTGCCTGCCCGAGTGGGGCTATTGACCTCCCTGAAAGAGTGGCCGGACACTGGTTCCTTTCCCGCACCCGCTTTGGACCGCTCGTGCACGCGCGCCTTGTGCCGGGAGAAGAAAACTCAGGTAAGCTTGTGGCTCAGGTGCGGCGGGCGGCAGCTGAAGTAGCGGCTAAAGAAGGGTGCGATCTCATTATCATCGACGGTCCGCCGGGTATCGGTTGCCCGGTGATTTCCGCGCTTACCGGTGTAGATCTGGTCCTTGTTGTAACCGAACCCTCTGTTGCCGGCCGGCACGATCTTGAGCGTGTGGTTAAGCTGGCGCGCCATTTTGGTGTTCCGGTCCTGGTGGCCGTGAACAAGTGGGACCTGGCGCCGGCATTGACTGAAGCCATCGAGAAGTACTTAAGAGATGAGGAAATCCCGCCGGCAGGGCGAATTCCCTTTGACCCTGAGCTGGTCGCAGCTACGGCAGCCGGATTGCCGGCGGTGGAGGGAAGGCGTGGGGAGGGGGCAAAGGCCCTTATAGCTTTGTGGGAGACGGTGCGCCGCACTCTTGAACTATGAACCAAGCACGCCTATAGGAACTAGGAGGTTTTTGCATGGAAGTCGAGAAGAAAGCGGCCGGCGGCTGTGAAGGCTGTGCCGGTAAAGAAGAAACTCACGCGAAAAAACAGCATGCTGCGCCAGAGAAACTGCCGCAGCCCGAGCAGAGCTCCATCAAGCACACCATTGCCGTCATGAGCGGCAAGGGAGGAGTAGGAAAGTCCACTGTAACGGCGCTTGTGGCCGCTCAGCTCGCTAAGAAACTTAAGAGTGTGGGCATTTTAGACGCCGATATCACCGGGCCCAGCATACCTAAGCTCTTCGGCATTAAAGAGCAGCCGGCAAGCCTGCCCACGGGCATCGTTCCTCCCAAGAGCCGGCTCGGCATCCGGATAATGTCCTTAAACCTTCTTTTGCCGCACGAGGACGATCCGGTTGTCTGGCGCGGCCCGCTCATCGCTTCGGCGGTGAAGCAATTCTGGACGGACGTCATCTGGGGCGATCTGGACTACCTGGTGGTAGACCTTCCGCCGGGTACGGGCGATGCACCGCTTACTGTTCTGCAGTCGCTGCCCCTCGACGGCCTCATTGTCGTTTCTTCCCCGCAGGAACTCGCGGTGATGGTTGTGAAAAAGGCCGTAAAAATGGCCGAGATGCTGAACGTGCCCATCCTTGGCTTGATTGAGAATATGAGTTACCTCACCTGTCCTAAGTGCGGGGAGAAAATAGAAGTTTTTGGGCCGAGCCGTGCCGAAAAGTTGGCATTGGAGAAGGGGATCCGGTTTTTGGGTTCCCTCCCCATCGACCCCAAACTCGCCGAGCTTGGCGACAGGGGCGAAATTGAAGAATACCAGGCCGAGCTCTTAGGAGATATCGAAAAAACCCTGGAGCCGCTTAACTAACGAAATCCGCAATACCCCAGAGAGGAATCGGCGAAAGTAGCTCCAATTCCGCGGGCACTCCCGCTTCTGCCCCCGGCCGCTCTTATGACAGCTTTTTCCGAGCGTACAACGGGCACGGTGCTTGGCCGGCCCGGTCGGGGAGTCATAGCGATGCTGCAGGTGGTGCTCTATTGCGTTCATGCGAAGACCCGTGAGGAGCCAGATGGTTCTGCCAGTACAGGCAGGAATTTCCTTTATTGCGGCGAAAATAGTCGATGATGTTCGTACCGTACCACCGGGCGACCTTGCAGTTTACTGCAAACAGTTCTTCGATATCGGCTACGCGGTGCGCGGGGGCAAGATTTCGGTAGAAGACCCTAGGGGCTGGCTTGAGGTTTTACCTTAGAGTAGTTCCGTGGCTACTCTGTCACGAATTGATGGGCGCTCGATTGGTATTTCGGGGCTAAACGGGGGATAAGCAGACATCTGTAACCACCGCGGAGCAATACTTTGCGAACACGGCTACCCTAAAAAACACTTCCCCCTCCCTTCCGGCACCAAGTTTTAACAGAGCTGCCTTGAGCGAGCTTTACCCAGAGCTGATCTACTGCCAGTCAACGTCCCTTTTCGAAGGGTCCCTGGTGGTCGTCGTTGGCCTCGAACCGACAGAGCGGTATGGCGTCGAGGTCGTCTACCGGAACCTCCATCCCATAGTAGTTGGCTGGAATGGGACCAAAATGAAGTGAACACCCAGGCAACTGTCAGGCCGGGGAAGCCGGCCGTTCCGATTTTGGGCCTACCTGCTCCAAGGCAGGCCACCTGAGGAGGAGGGCCGGCCGCTTTTTTGTCTGGCATTACTGTATGATGGCAGGAGCGGCGCCGGCGAAGAAGTGTTTCAGGGCGTTGAAGAGCGTCTGCGCCACCTTCTGCTTGAAGTCGATGTCTCTGAGCAGTCCCTCGTCCACGCGGTGCGACAGGCACCCCACCTCTACCACGGCTCCCGGAGCGGGGAGGTCGCGGATGAGCCGGTCTTTCGTTTCGTCCTCGGCAAGAAGAGGCAGGGGGAGTTTCCTGACGATCTCGCGGGCGATGAGGCGGGCCAGTCGGAGGCTTTCCACATCTTTCGGGCGCCGCCGCACGGCAAAACCAGAACGCGGGTGCCGCGGATCATAAGTAGTGGCGATGGCGAGGACGGCGTCGCAGCGGTACCCGGCGCGAATGGCCTGCGGCGCAAGGGTAGGTAAGGGGCTGCCCTTTGTAAGGTGCGGCCGGGCGCCCGCCCCGGTGAGGAGCCTTCCCAAGCGGCCGGCGATGTCCCGGGTGGGTACCCCTTCTGGGAGGCAGGTAGGGCTGAAGGCGCGCGGCCGGGCCCAAGGGTCGAGGAGAACGATTTTACCGGCGAAGATGGGGAAAAGAGGGCGGGCATCAAGGTACAGGGTAAAGCGGCACAGCAGCCCTTCTTCGGCCTTCACCTCCCAGGGGCCGCTCAAGTCTCGTTCTACCGACACAACCACCGCGTTCCCTTCTTCCCAGACGAGGACCGTGTTGACCAGCGAATCGTAGACGCTGTAAGTCCCGGCAGGCATGTTGAGGGCCGCAGGCGAGAAAGTGAGGATAAGGTGCGGGCCGTCTTCGCGGGCGGAGAGCTCGGGAGGGCCCAGGAACTCGAAGACCAAGAGGGAACCTGCCGTAAGGTGAGTGTCGCCGGCCTGCGATAGATGGCTGCGCAAGTTGACCAGCAGGGGAGTGGGCACCATCCGTGTCACCCCCGGGGTTTTTTACTACATACTTATTCCCGCGCAGGCCGAAACCTGCTACAAAGATGCAAGCTCGGCGGCACCAAAGGCGCGAGGAAGGTGGCGACGGGCCGGGCAAAAAATCTTGAAAACCTCGGCAGGATACCTGACATAGAACCTTGTCTGATCGGAGGAACAGGAGTTATAATAAGGCCATGTTTAAGAGGTTACAGCGCGCTGTAAGAAAACCTCACATAGTCCGGGGAGGGATACGCGTGGGTGACGTCGACCAGCACACACCTGTCTATCCGATCGGGGTAGTGCGGCAGCTGACGGGTCTTACCGACAGGCAAATTCGCTACTATGAGGAGACGGGACTGGTTATCCCGGCCAGGACGGCTGGCCACCAACGCCTATACTCGCCCTGGGAGGTTGAACGGCTTAAGGAGATCAGGGATCTTCTGGCCGAGGGGTTCACCATCAAGACTATTAAAGCCCTTTTCAGTCGCCGGGGAGAGAAGCAACCGGCCCGGCACACCAGCCTGCCGTACGAAGATGCCGAGGTTTACTTCCGCGCTGCCGGGCAGGCGGGCCGTTCGGTTATTCTCTCTGAATCGCGGACGACCGCACCTGCGCCCGGCCGGACCAAGGCTACAGAGTTGGTACGGCAACAGGAGCGGGTGAACCGGAATGCCGATTTCGGGCGCCATGCACGTTAATTGAGGCCCCGGTCAACTCTCGGGGGCACTTAGAAGATGGGGAGGAAGAAGCATGCCTAAACTCACCGAGTCCGATGTCCTGAAAATCGCTAAAGAAGAGAAGATCCAGACCATCTTCCTGCAAATCACTGACATCCTGGGTACGACCAAGAACGTGGCCATTCCCCTTAGCCAACTGGAAAAGGCCTTGAACGGCGAGATTCAGTTTGACGGTTCCTCCATCGAAGGTTTCGTCCGCATCAACGAGTCGGATATGAACCTCAAGCCCGATCCTTCCACCTTCGTTATCTTGCCTTGGCATAACGGGAACGGTGTACGCACGGCGCGCCTTATCTGCGACGTTTACAATCCTGACGGCACACCCTTTGCGGGAGACCCGCGTTACGTGCTGAAGCGCGTTATGGCCGAGGCAGCCGAGCTCGGTTACACCATGAATGTGGGACCGGAGCCGGAGTTTTACCTCTTCGAGCGCGACGAGAAGGGGCGGCCGACTACCATTACCAACGACCAGGCCAGCTATTTCGACTTGGCGCCCATCGACCTGGGTGAGCATGCGCGGCAGGACATGGTGCTGGCGCTCGAGCAGATGGGTTTTGAGGTTGAGGCGTCCCACCACGAAGTGGGCCCGGGCCAGCACGAGATCGACTTCAAATACGCGGACGCTTTGACCACGGCCGACAACATCGCCACCTTCCGGAATGTCGTCCGCATGATAGCTAAGGAGCACAATCTCCACGCCACTTTCATGCCCAAACCCATCTATGGCATCCCCGGCTCGGGTATGCACTGCCACACCTCGCTCTTCAAGGACGGCGTGAACATCTTCTACGATCCCAAGGGTAAGTACGAGCTGAGCACAACGGCCTTAAACTTCCTGGCCGGGCTTATGGAGCACGCCCGTGGCTTCACCGCAATCACCAACCCGCTGGTGAACTCCTACAAGCGGCTCGTAACCGGCTACGAGGCCCCGGTATACATTGCCTGGTCGCTGCGCAACCGGAGCCCGCTCATCCGTGTGCCGGCGCGCCGCGGTGTTGGCACCCGCCTGGAACTCAGAAGCCCCGACCCGTCTTGCAACCCGTACCTGGCCATGGCGGTCATCCTCAAGGCCGGTCTGGACGGTGTTAAGAGGGGCCTTACGCCGCCGGAACCGGTCAACACCAACATCTACGACCTTACCGAGGAGGAGCGCCTGGAGATGGGTATCCCCAGCCTGCCGGCGAACTTGGGGGAAGCGCTGGAGTGCCTGAAGAAAGACGATGTAATCAAAGAAGCTCTCGGAGACCACGTCTTCAAGCGCTTTGTCGATGCCAAACAAATTGAGTGGAACCTCTACCGCACCCAGGTACACCAGTGGGAGCTGGACCAGTACCTGAACCTGTTCTAGATGGCGTTTGGTGGTTGGCGATTGGCGTTTGGCGCCTACATTATGTGGCGCCAAACGCTTTTTTCGTTGGGTACCAACTGTGCGGTAAGTGCGAAGGGGTTAGAGCAGCGTCGAACGTCAAGAGCCGATCGCTAAGAGCCGGCCGCCAAAAGCCAAGTCGGCCAAGCACCAAAAGCAACCAACATACATAGCATGCGGGCGAGAGGAGGTGAGGCGGATGGTGGTGAAAATACCTCTTAGAACGCACCTCATCACGGAGGAAGACGACATCGTCCAAGTGGCCGTGCGTTACGCGGGGCGGCTTGCGGAACCGGGCGACCTTATCGTCGTAGCTGAAAGCGTGGTGGCCATAACGCAGGGCCGCTTTTACCGGCCAGAAGAGGTTAAGGCAGGATGGCTGGCCCGCTTCCTCTGCCGCTACACCAAACGCCACGGAAGCCTGACTTCTCCGGCCACCATGCAGCTTGCCATGCGCGAAGTAGGCACGTGGCGCGTGCTGCTGGCAGCCGGCGCCGGCGCAGTAGGGCGCATCTTGCGCAAACCGGGTTTTTTCTACCGGGTGGCGGGACTGCCGGTGGCGCTTATCGATGACGTGGCCGGCACTATGCCTCCCTTTCATGATTACATTGTGCTGGGACCGCGCCATGCCGACCAGGTGGCCCAGGCTATCGCGGACCGGTTGGGTGTGGATGCCGTAATCGTGGATGCCAATGACCTGGGCAGGGTGGACGTGGTTGGAGCATCCCGCGGTGTTCCCCGCCGCCTAATTCCCGCCCTCCTCGCCGACAACCCGTGTGGTAATTACGAGCAGCAAACGCCGCTTACTTTGGTAAAAGACTACCGCACTCAGCTCAAAAGGAGTGAAGCTAAGCGTGAAAGACGACATTAACCGTGCCCCGCTGGCCGAAGCGGTGGCCCGCTATGCAGCCGAAAAAGTGACCCGCTTTCACATGCCCGGGCATAAAGGCGGCACGGGCGTTTCGGAAAAAGCGTTGGAAATCCTGGGACGCCGCTTATTTGAGCTCGACATAACCGGCGTTGAGGGCATGGACGACCTTCTGCAGCCCACCGGCGTCATCCGGGAGGCCCAAGAGCTCCTCGCCCGCGCTTACGGAGCCGATGCCAGCTATTTCCTCATTAACGGCACCTCTTCCGGACTGCAGGCCCTCATTCTGGGCACCTGCAACCCGGGCGATGAAATCATTGTTCCCCGCAACATGCATAAATCCATGATCTCCGGAGTGATCTTAAGCGGAGCCCGCCCGGTTTTTGTCTCTCCCGAGGTAGATCCGGACTTGGGCATCGCGTTGGGCGTTAGTCGAGAACGAGTTGCCGCCGCCTTGAATGCCCACCCCGCCGCCCGCGCCGTCTTCCTCATCAACCCCACCTATTACGGCACGAC
>JASKLG010000016.1 GCA_030153805.1 Bacillota bacterium
CCGGGAGCAGCAAAACTCGGCAATACACTAGTTGCAACAAGTATGACAAATGTCATTAAGCAAACAGTCATCTTTTTCAACATCGGCGGATCTTCTCCTTTCCTCTTAGGTCGCTTGTCCTTTTTGATTGGGTTTAAGCCACGCGTCCTTGAATACCCATTGGAAACACCCTCCTCCACCTTTTTTCATAAGTAAGATAATTTAAGGGCGCAATGGGTTCCCAACTTTACAAAAAAAATTTGCCACACATATTTGGCTTTCTGTTGCCCGATCCTCTTAGGTTCCCGGTTCGGCCAAACTGCGCGCAATGCGCAGGATTTCTTCCTCGGGATAGGTGCCGGCAATCTGGTAGGCGACGCCATTTTTGTACCAGCTTAAGAGAACCTGGCCGTTCTTGTTAGCCAGAAGGGTGCCGTTTACGCCGTTGATATCTACTGTCTTCACGCCAGTATCATCGGCATCATAGGCAATCCCCGATCCGGCGTTGTCGGTCGGCCCGGACTCGGTAAGAACCAGGCTGCCTTTTTTACCGCTGTAGATGAGCCGTACAGTCATTAACGGTTCCTGGCCGGATAACAGAATCTGGGTCAGGTTTGCATCCTTAGGAAGATACTTGGGCACAAGGAGGGTAAAGGGCAAACGGTTGCGCGCTTCCTCCAGGGTCGAAAATACAGTCCGGCTGTTTTCTGGATCTTGGGGCGAGGATAGGGCTTGGTCTCCGTTTCTGCCGTACCCCTGACTGATGTTGCGGAGAGCGTCTTTGACGATGTAGCCGATTCGACTCAGCACCACCTGCCCTATTGCCTTAGCTTGGCTGGGGAACACCAGGTATGCTGAAAGAACAAGTGCAGCCAGGGCACAGGTAAGAGCAACCGCCACCTTACGGTAAAACCATGGCGCCTTCTGCTCTTTTTCCAGCCCTAGCGCTTTGCGGACGCGTTCCCGCGCGTCTTGGGGCACTTCTAAACCATCTATCTCCGCCTGAACGAGGCGCCTGATGGCCCGATCCAGTTCATCGTTTCTCACCTTGTTGCACCTCTCATCTCGGCAGGTCTGTCCTGCCCGGTTATACCTTTTCGCTCTAAAATACCCCTTAGCTTGGCGCGTGCCCGGCTCAAACGGGATTTAACGGTCCCAATAGGCACTCCCAGGAGGTCCGCTATTTCCTCGATTTCATACTCATCGTAGTATTTGAGCACTAGAACGGCCAAGGAGTCTTTGTCCAGTTCTTGCAGCGCTGCCCGGACTTGTGCCTGTAGCCCCCGGCGCTCCAGCAACTCGTCAGTCTCAAGGCCTGCGGCCTCCCGGCCTTCGATAGTAGTCGGGTCCGAGGGCAAGACTCTCTGCCTGCTGTTGTAGGAACTGCGGGCCAAGTTGGCAGCTATCGCGCGCAGCCACGCGCCTAAACGGGCCGGCTCCCGCAGCTCATGATACCGTTCGAAGGCCACCTTAAAAGTCTCTTGCGCCACGTCCTCCGCTGCTACTTGGTCGTGTGTTATGTAGAGGGCTACCCTGTAGACAGAGTTAAAATGTTCTTCGTAGATTAACCGTTTTAGATCGATGGAGGGGCCGCGTTTACCGAATAGCACCGCCCATCCCCCAATCTCTTCCAAGGTGGGTCACCTAACTTATTCTCCTGCTGCGGGCCGATTCCTCTTTGCTACTAGGCATAGGGAGACCCGGGGCTAGGGCCCGGGCGAAGTTGGAGGACGATGGTTAGGGTATGAACTAGGGCTCACTCGATCATGATGCTTGAAGAATAACTCGACATGTTTTCGGTAATATCGCCGTTTCGGGCCATATGAATGCCTTTAGCCCGGTAATAATACCCGCGTACCACCGGATAATAAAAGCCGCCATCAACATAGTCGGTGTTGGAGCCCTCGTACAAATACGTTGTAACATCGTTCCAATGTGCGCCGTCCCAACGCTGTAGGTAAATCCTTAGACCCACATAATCGGTCGGAAACTGAGTGGACGTGAAACCATCCAGGTAAACCTTAGCTTCGCCGGGTAGCTGCATAATCTGACATTGCCCAAATGAGAGTAGCTGCAAGGCCTGCGGCGTGACACCAACCTCTCCTGGTGGCGGAGGCACCTGCGCCTGAGCTTGGGCCGCCGGCACAGCCCAAACGAGCAGGGAACAGAAAACCAAACACATCAGCAGCTTTTTCAACTAATCATCCCTCCAATGAAAGTATTGGTTCCTCTATTAGTAAGATAAAGATGGCGGTGTTTAGGTTCCCGCTGCAGCGGTGTACACACAAAAAACTTGCGAGGCCTTATTCTGGGAGGCGTTCAGGGAGGCGTTCAGGCCGGGGGCCGTTCTACTTACTTTTGTACTTCCTTGACCTAGACCTGCTTTAGTTTGGTACTTGCCACGATTGCGAAAGTAAGATCGGAAACACTATCATCTCTGTGCTTGTCATAATGATTTAGCTGCGCATTTGGTTCCTGGTTAGGGCGGCAAATAAGCGTGAGGCCCGGGCAGGTACCCGGGCCTTGGATTTCCGTCGGTTACTCTTTTTTGGAGAATTCCCATAAGCCTAGGCCTATTAAACTAGCCGGTATCAGCCAGTACATTAATGTAAACTCTTCCCACCATTTCCATCCTACTCCCCTTATGGCCAATTCATATAGCCATAAAAACCTGCTGGCTATTATCGAGAGACCTAACAACCAAATTCCCGCCACAAGGTATATCGCCGCTACAATCCTAGACCCCTTCATCGCGCCACCTCAGAACTAAAGAATTGGGGAGTGGTGTGGTTGCCCCGGTTGCCGGCAACGTGGAAACCCTACCTGCTGGAACCCATCCTTTATGACTCTCCTGCCAATAAGATAATCCAGGGGTACATTTGGTTCCCGGCCTTCCAAAAAAATTTCTGGCCTCCCTGTTCCGGCATCGACAGACCAGCGGCGCTGTTCGGTATCCCTGGAGTGTAGCACTTTTTCAGGTCGACATCGCTGAGGCCGGTCGGACAGAATGCCATTGGAACGGTTCTTGTGGCAGGGCCAGGTCAGGCCAAGAGCAGCCACACCCCGGCCACTATGAGGGCTGCGGCCGGGAGGCGCCGGCGGATGGGCTCGCGGTATACCAGGTATCCTAAGAGGACGGAAAGAAGGAGGGAGCACGATGTGGCCGGCTCGGCTACGGAAACGTCCAGCCACCGTAGGGCGACGAGGAGGAGCAGATAAGAATAAGCGTTGACGAACCCGCTTAAAAAGGCCGGCCCCGGGCGTTCGGCGAGGAGGCTCAGCACCGCTGCCCGGCGGCCACGCACGGCCAGGTACCCGGCCAGGAGCAGACCCACCACCAGGTTGAGGACAAAGGCATAAAGGAGCGGGCTGACGCTGGCATTGAGGTGCTTGTCGATCACCCGACCGGCGGCAGTAAAGAGCGCGGAGATGACCATGTACTGGGCCGGCCGATAGGCAAAGAGTTTACGCAAGGAGGTTATGAGCGAAGCCCCCTCCTCGAGGAGCGAAGCTCCCAGCACCAGGCAGGCAGTCCCGGCGAGCTTAGTGGCGGTGAGCGGCTCACCGAGAAAGACCACCGCCAGCATTAGTAGAAAAAAAGTGCTCAGGCTGAGGAGGGGCGCCACCAGGGAGACCTCGCCTTCGGAGAGCGAGCGCACGTAAAACACGTTGGCAATGCTATAAAGGCTACCCGCGGCAATGACACCCGGCAGGAAGGCCAGGCCGGGCCAGCGGGTGAAAAAGAGCACCGGCAAAAGAAAGACAGCCGCCAGACCGAAGAACAGGCAGGCGGCCTCCTCGCTGCCGCGCGCTTCCCCCAGCTTTTTCACGATCACCCGCTCGACGCCTAGAAAAGCAACCCGCCCGGCCAGGGCGGCGTAGGCCCAGAGCATGTTCCCGCCTCCTGGTTGTCTGAGAATTTATCCTTTTACTGACGACAAACAATTCGCCTCGCTGCTTAAGTTTTCCTGCCTGCCTCACGCGGCAGGAAAAAGGTGCCCGGCGGCGAAAGGGTTACCTGACGGTATCCTTAACTTCGACTTTGCTTTCTTGGAGCTTCTTATCCACCGTTTCTTCGATTAGCTTGGCAATACGCTCGTAATAGTCTTTTTCCGATTCGTTCTCAAGCCTTGGATTGTGGTTTTGGTAATAACTCATCAAGTTTTTGTTAACCAAGTCCAGTAGGTAAAAAGGCCGGGCATATTCAAAAAAGTATTCGCGAGGGTTAATTGCCGCAGTCTGAAAAAATATCGCTAGTTCGTTTTTGTTGTCGGCCTTTTCGACCCCCTGCAACTGCCACTCTAAATACTCCGTCAAGTCCTTTTCGGATGGCACGAGATTCAGGTCTTCCGCCAGTTGGATGTATGCTTGGTCTTTTAGTACAGCTTGTAAAACGGCTGATTTGTCTGGAACTTTTTGATTTCTGGCCTTCGCTGCCTCGGTCATATGAATGGATTTTAAGACGAAATACGAATAGGGTATAGGTTTACCATTGAGGGTTGCAACTACATGGTTGTCTTTCAGGGCGTCTTTAGCATTTCTCATACTTAACCCCATCTGTTCTAGGAATTGCGCATACGTCATGTGTGAAGGAGAAGCAGGAGCAATCGTATTTATCACAAAGGCCAAGCCTAGGATTAGCTCTACAACTGCTATCTTTACTGCCTGGTACTTTCTGTTCACGAGCATTCCAACTCATCCTTCCTTTAGTTATAATTGAGCGTTGCATCTCCAGGGTCCTAAGGGAAACTGATTGAACCTCTATTCTACCTTCCAAAAGTAAGACAATGTTAGGCCATGATTGGTTCCAGTCTTTCAAAAAATATTCGCCATAGGTCCTGCGCGCGAACAGCGCATCTTTTGGCGTCAGGCCAGTAGCTATGAAAGCCTTCCCGAATTTCGCGCCCGCGAAAAACCCTTGACCAGCGCGGCCGGGGTGTGGTAAAATCACTGACAAATCTACCGGCGAAGACAGGGAAAGTAGGTAGGGAGAGAGGGTTAAGAGAGCCGCCGGTTGGTGCAAGGCGGTCCCGGCGCCTACCGAACCTCACCCTGGAGCCCCCCACCGATATGTAGGCTGGGGCGCCTCTTCCCCGTTAGCGGAAGCCGGCCCGTCGTACCCGGGTGCGTCGGGCCGTGGCGAGTGGGCCGGTTTAGGCGGCCAAGCGGAGTGGTACCGCGGAGGGTAAGCCCTTCGTCTCCTCAGGAGACGAAGGGCTTTTCAAATACGGAAGGAAGGTAGCGCGGGCCGCGCCGGAGCTCCGGGGTAAGTCTTGGCCGGAAAAAGAACAGGTTGAAAAGAAAGGTGATGACAGGGAGCACGGGCAGGGTGCAGGTTCCAGAGAGCCGCCGTTTCGCTGGAAGGCGGTACCTGTGCCGGTCCTTACTCGCCCTGGAACTTCCGGGCTGAAAGGAAGGAGTAGGCCCGGACGGTAGCCACGTTACCGGCCAAAGTGACCCTGCGCGCCTTTTTGCCTTAGGGGCTGCGGAGGCACGAGGGTAAGAAGAGTGGTACCGCGGAAGAAGGCTTCCGTCTCTTGCGAGGCGGAAGCCTTTTTGCTATCAATCAGGAGGTGCGAGCGATGTCTGAGGAAAAAAGCAAACGACCGGTTATTATTTTCGATACTACCCTGCGCGACGGGGAACAGTCTCCCGGCGTAAGCCTTACGGTTGCGGAGAAGCTCGAGATTGCCCGCCAGCTGGCGCGCCTGAAAGTTGACGTTATCGAAGCGGGGTTTCCCATCACTTCCCCTGGGGATTTTGCTGCGGTAAAAGCCATTGCGGCCGAGGTAAAGGGACCGGTAATTTGTGCCCTGGCCCGCGCAGTTCGCCCGGATATCGAGCGGGCCTGGGAAGCCATCGCCGAGGCGGAAAAGCCGCGCATCCACACCTTTATCGCTACCTCTCCCATTCATATGAAGTACAAGCTCCGTAAAACCCCTGCAGAGGTGCTCAAGGCGGCGGTGGCGGCGGTAGAGCTGGCCAAGTCCTTCACGCCGGACGTAGAGTTTTCGGCCGAAGATGCCACGCGTTCCGATCCGGAGTTTCTGGTGGAAATCTTCAGCGCCGTAATTGCCGCCGGCGCTACCACCATCAACGTTCCGGATACCGTCGGTTACACCACGCCGGAGGAGTTTTTCCGGCTCATTACCTTCCTGCGCGAAAAGGTGGCCGGGGCGGACAAAGTGACCTTCAGCGTGCACTGCCACAACGATTTGGGCCTGGCCGTGGCCAATTCTCTGGCGGCGGTGGCGGCCGGGGCAGATCAGGTCGAATGCACCATAAACGGGATCGGTGAGCGGGCCGGCAACGCGTCGTTGGAAGAGGTAGTGATGGCGTTGAAGACGCGGGCGGACCAGTACGGCCGGACGTCTTCGGTATATACTCCCGAAATCAGCCGCACGAGCCTTCTGGTGGAGCGTCTCACCGGGATGCCTGTGCAGCCGAATAAAGCCATCGTCGGTGCCAACGCCTTCGCCCACGAATCGGGCATTCACCAAGACGGCGTTCTTAAGGAACGTACCACTTACGAAATTATGCGCCCGGAAGATATCGGCCTTACGGCAGGCCGCCTTGTATTGGGCAAACACTCGGGGCGCCATGCCTTCCGCGAACGCCTCATCGCCTTGGGCTATAACCTCAGCGACGAGGAACTTGAGCGGGCCTTTACCCGCTTTAAAGAGCTGGCGGACCGCAAGAAAGAGATCACCGAACGGGACCTCGAAGCCATCGTCCAGGCAGAATTTCCGGTCGAGGCCGGAGAACTTACCCTGGAATCTTTTCAGGTAACGAGCGGGAACCAAACCGTGCCCATGGCTCAGGTGTCCGTCACTTTTCATGGGGAAAGGCGGACGGAAGCTGCCACCGGAAACGGCCCGGTACACGCCGTTTACCAGGCGCTAAACCGGGCGGTAGGTGTAAGCCCGGAACTTCGGGAATATTCGCTTAAGGCAGTGACGGCCGGCGGCGATGCCCTGGGAGAGGCCACCGTCCGGTTGGAATGGGAAGGGCAAAGCTACACCGGTAGAGGGCTGGCGCCCGATGTGGTGGAGGCTTCGGCCCGCGCCTACGCCGCTGCCCTTAACAAGCTTCTTAACGCCTCTAAGACAAAGGGAGAGAAAAAAGTCGCTTTGGCGGAAGGCGCACTTTGAGGAAGAATTTTGGGGAGAGGAGTATAAGCGTTGGGGCTCACGATAACGGAGAAGATCCTGGCCGCCCACGCGGGCCGGGAGGCGGTGCGGCCGGGGGAAATTGTCAACGTCAAAATCGACCTGGCTTTGGCCAACGACATCACCGGCCCGGTGGCGATCAAGGAGTTCTACGGCATGGGCGCCGAGAAGGTTTTTGACCGCGAGCGCGTGGTGCTCGTTCCCGATCACTTTGTGCCGAACAAGGACATTAAATCGGCTGAGCAGGCCAAAATCCTGCGCACCTTTGCCCGAGAGCAGCACCTTACCCACTACTATGAGGTGGGTGAGATGGGCATCGAACATGCCCTGCTGCCGGAAGAGGGGTTGGCGCTACCGGGGCAGGTCATCATTGGGGCTGACTCCCATACCTGCACGTACGGCGGCCTGGGAGCCTTTGCCACGGGGGTGGGCAGCACGGATCTGGCCGCGGCCTGGGCGCTGGGCGAGATCTGGTTCAAGGTGCCGGAAACCATTCGCTTCATCTATCGCGGCCGCCCATCGCCGTACGTGGGGGCGAAAGATCTTATCCTTTATACCATTGGCCAGATTGGTGTGGATGGAGCTCTGTATAAGGCCATGGAATTTAGCGGCGAGGTAATCGAGAAGTTGTCCGTTGATGGACGGCTCACCCTGTGCAATATGGCGGTGGAGGCCGGGGCTAAGAACGGTATCATCGCTCCGGATGAGACCACGCTGGCCTACGTCAACGCCCGGGCCAAGTGGCCTTTTAAGGTCTACCAAAGCGACCCCGATGCTTCCTATGCCGCCGTTTACGAATTCGATGTGACAGGGCTAGAACCTCAGGTTGCGGTGCCCCACCTTCCTTCAAACGTACGGAACGTCAGAGAGCTTAAAGGGGTAAAGATCGACCAGGTGGTTATCGGCTCCTGCACCAACGGCCGCCTGGAAGACCTGAGGGTAGCGGCGCAAATTTTGAAAGGCCGGCGGGTTCACCCCGAAACGCGCCTCATCGTCATCCCCGCTACGCAGGCCGTGTACATCACTGCCCTGCGGGAAGGGCTGATCGAGATTTTCCTATCTGCCGGTGCGGCGGTGTCCACTCCCACTTGCGGCCCGTGCCTGGGTGGTTATATGGGCATTCTGGCGGCAGGGGAGAAATGCCTGGCAACCACCAACCGCAACTTCGTAGGCCGGATGGGCCATCCGACCAGCGAAGTGTATCTGGCCGGACCGGCCGTAGCGGCGGCCACAGCCGTCTGCGGGCACATCGCCCACCCGGAGGACGTGTGAGGGGTGCCCCTGGCCGCCGGAGCACTGCGAGCTAACGGCAGGGCTGAAAAGTGTTGAAACGGCATGAGAAGCTCTTGTGCTTTGAAGGAGGAAGACCAATGGCGGATAAACTGAGCGGCCGGGTATGGAAATACGGTGACGACATTGATACCGATCGCATTATCCCGGCCCGTTACCTTAATACCTTTCAGAAAGAGGAGCTCGCCCGTCACTGCCTGGAGGACCTGGACCCGGCCTTCGCCGGCCGGGTTCAGCCCGGCGACATCCTCGTTGCCGGCAAGAATTTCGGCTGTGGGAGCTCGCGCGAACATGCTCCGTTGGCCATTAAAGCGGCCGGCGTAGGCGCGGTGATCGCCGCTTCTTTTGCGCGGATTTTCTTCCGCAATGCGATAAACATCGGGCTTCCGATCCTGGCCTGTCCCGAGGCTGTAGCCGGGTGCGAGACTGGCGATGAGTTGGAGGTGGACCTGTCCACAGGAACCATCTACAACAAGACCCGCAACCAAACTTACCAGGCAGCTCCCTTTCCGGGTTATGTACAAGACATTTTCAATGCGGGTGGGCTTGCGGCCTACGTCAGGAGACGGCTTTTTGAAAGCCAAAAAAGTGAGGCTCCCCGTTTGGCACGCATTGCTGTCCTGAAAGGCGATGGTGTGGGGCCGGAGGTTGTAGATGCGGCCCTCCTCGTTCTTCGCCAGGCGGAGGCCTTGGCCGGTCGCGCCTTGTTCAGTTTTACCGAATACCCGATCGGTGGGGCGGCTGTCGACCGGGAAGGAACACCTCTGCCGCCGGCAACACTCGAAGGGGCCCTTTCCAGTGACGCCGTACTCCTCGGTGCGGTGGGCGGGCCGCGCTGGGACAACGAGCCGCCCGAGCGCCGACCCGAAACGGGACTCCTTGAACTCAGACAGGCGATGGGTGTCTTCGCCAACCTGCGACCAGTGCGCGTCGCACCGCATCTCAGCGGCCACTCGCCTCTTAAACCCGAGGTTATCGCTAAGGGCGCCGACATACTTTTCGTGCGGGAACTCACCGGTGGGGCCTATTTCGGGGCCCACGAGCGGGTGGAGGTGCGCCCGGGAGAGGAACAGGCCAGTGATGCCATGGTGTACACCACTTCGGAAATCCGCCGGGTCGTCCGGTTGGCCTTTCAACTGGCGCGCAGCCGTGGGCGGGCGGCCGGACGGCGGCCGCGGTTGACCTCAGTAGACAAGGCCAACGTGCTGGCCACCTCGCGCCTGTGGCGGGAGGTCGTGGAGGAAGTGGCCGCGGCCTTCCCCGAGGTGGAGGTGCAGCACCTGTATGTGGATGCCTGCGCCATGCGCCTTGTGGCGGCGCCGCAAGAGTTCGATGTTATCGTCACCGAGAACTTATTCGGCGACATTCTAAGCGATTTGGGCGGGGCTTTGGCCGGTTCCCTCGGGCTGCTGCCTTCGGCCAGCCTGGGCGACGGCGGGGCCGGCCTTTACGAGCCCGTACACGGGTCCGCTCCCAACCTGGCCGGCCAGAATAAAGCGAACCCTGTGGGCGCCATCTTGGCGGCGGCGCTCATGCTGCGGCATTCCCTCAACATGCCGGATGAAGCTACGGCCATTGAGGCGGCGGTGGCCGCCACCTTGAGCGAAGGAATTCACACGCCGGACCTGGCTTCGGCGGCGCGCCAGATCGTCGGCACGCAGGCCTTCGCCTGGGCTGTGGCTGAACGTCTGGAACAATTCTGGCCCCGCGTAAGATACGCGGCTCAGGCCTGACTGGTTTCGGGCGGTATGGGCGATGTTCCGAGAACCTTGGTTTCATAAAGAAAACGGTGCTCATTTATGCTTTTTGTTCCATACCCCTTGCAGGCTAAGGGGTGGAATGATAAAATTAACTGGATGCTGTGTTTACGCTGCATCTCTCCGGACCGCCAAGTCCCGGTGCCCGCCGGGACTTCGCTTTGTTCTGTGTACCATTTAAACTGGGATTCGCCGGCTGCTCGGCTGAAGGAGAATTTTCCTACACGTAGAAGTTATACTACGTGAGGTGAATTGAGAATTTGTCCCTGTACGGCTCACGCTTGTAGTACAATTGCAGGCGAACGACATATAAATTGGTGAGGAGGTTTCCGATTGGACGTCAGGCTGGAGCGGTTGGAAAAGAACAAAGTACGTTTGGAGGTAGAGGTTGAAAAAGACAAGGTAAACGCTGCCATAGAGGCTGCGGTTCGTACCCTGAGCCGGCGCGTTAAGGTGCCCGGCTTCCGTCCAGGCCGTGTGCCGCGTTCCATTTTGGAGGCACGGCTGGGCAAAGAGGTTATCTATGATGAAGCCCTGGAGCTGTTGCTTCCCGAAGCCTACAGTCAGGCCGTGGAAGCCGAGGGGCTGGACCCCATTGACAAGCCTGAGGTCGAAGTGGTTAAAATAGAGGAAGACCAGCCTCTGGTTTTTAAGGCTACAGTAGAAGTTAAGCCTGAGGTGAAACTGGGTAACTACAAGGGCATTGCCATCACGAAACAGAAGGTGGAAATAACCGACGAACAGGTGGAAGCCGTTCTCAAGGATTTGCAGGAGCGGCATGCCACCTTCGCAGCTTCGGAAGAAGCAGCGGCTCCCGGTGATCTGGTGATGGTGGACTTCACGGCTACCGTAGACGGCCAGACTTTCGAGGGCGGCCGGGCAGAGAATATGCCGCTAGTGATAGGTACGCCCGGGTATTTCCCCGGCCTCAGCCAAAGCCTGGAGGGAGTCCGTAAGGGAGAGACGCGCGAGGTGAAGGTTGGCCTGCCGGAGAACTTTCACGTCCGAGAGGTGGCAGGCAAAGAGGCCGTTTTCAACGTTACGGTAAAGGAAGTTCACAAGAAGAGGTTGGCACCTCTTGACGACGAGTTTGCCAAGGACGTAAGCGAATTTGCTACGCTCGCCGAGCTCAAGGAGAATATCAAAAAACGCCTGACCGAAGTTGCCGAACGCCGCGTGCGGGAAGATATGGAAAACCAGGCAGTGCGCGCGGTGGTGGCAGGTGCCGAAGTCGAGGTTCCGGAAGTTCTTATTGCCCGCCGTGCTCATACCCTCCTGCACAACTTCGCCCATGAGCTCGAGCACCGCGGGTTGAGCCTGGAGAAGTACTGCGAGCTCAAGAACACCACGCCGGAAAAGATAGAAAAGGAATTTCGTCCGGTAGCTGAGGAGCAAGTTAAGACTGAACTCGTGCTCGATGCCATCGCCAAAGCCGAAGCCTTATCCGTTGAGCCGGATAAGCTTGAGGCGGCCCTGAACGTTATGGCGGCGCGGAGCAAAGAGCCGGAGAAACTCAAGGCCCGCTGGGCCGAAGACGGGACGCAGGCGGCAGTGGAACGGAGCCTTCTGCGGGAGGAAGTGGTATCTTTCCTGCTCGAGCATGCCGAGGTGACCGAAAAAGAACCGACTCAGGACTCCGGGTCCCAAGATGGGCCCGGCGAGGGTGAGGATAAGCCGAAAGACGTGGAAGGCGAGTAAAGAAAGCGTGTTTCGGGAAGACTTGCGTTATGTCAATACCGCCGGCGTCAGACGGTTTTATCCCCCCTCAGGATGAACTGCGGACGGGTTATAGGGCCGCAGGAAGCCTGGGCAGGGTTAATGATTAGAAGTGCAGGACGAAGCGGCAAAACTTTCGGGGGGTGGACGCATGACAACCCTGGTTCCAATGGTGGTGGAGCAGACCAACCGTGGTGAACGGGCTTACGACATTTATTCTCGGCTCCTCAAGGACCGCATTATCTTTCTCGGGGACGTTATCGATGATGCCGTGGCCAATATTGTAATTGCCCAAATGCTTTTCCTCGAAGCGGAAGATCCGGACAAAGATATCTTCCTTTATATTAATACTCCCGGTGGTTCAGTGCCTGCCGGCCTGGCCATCTACGATACTATGCAATACATCCGGCCAAACGTCAGCACCATCTGCATGGGACTGGCGGCCAGTATGGGCGCGGTGCTTTTGGCGGCCGGAACAAAAGGGAAGCGGTTCGCCCTGCCCAATGCCCGCATTATGATTCACCAGCCGTTGGGCGGCGTGCAGGGGCAGGCGGCGGACATCGCCATCCACGCGAAAGAGATTCTCCGCATGCGGGAGGTTCTGAACCAAATTCTTTCTAAGCACACCGGCCAACCGCTGGAACGCATCGAGCGCGATACCGACCGCGACTATTTCATGTCCGTTCAGGAAGCCAAGGAGTACGGCCTGATCGATGAGGTGATGGTGCGGCGAGGTGTTAAGGCGTAAAGGGGGGAAACCATGTTCAAGTTCAACGACGAAAAGGGCCAGCTGAAATGCTCGTTCTGTGGTAAGACGCAGGATCAAGTGCGCAAGCTTGTAGCCGGCCCCGGCGTCTACATCTGCGACGAGTGTATTGAGCTCTGCAACGAAATCATCGAGGAAGAGCTGTCGGACGACCTGGAGCTTGAGCTGAAGGACATCCCTAAACCGAAGGATATCGCCGCCATCCTGGACCAGTACGTGATTTCGCAGGAACGGGCCAAGAAAATCCTCGCGGTGGCCGTTTACAACCACTATAAGCGCATTAATGTAGGTGCCCGGGTAGACGATGTAGAGCTGCAAAAGAGCAACATCATTATGCTCGGGCCTACCGGTTCGGGTAAGACCCTGCTTGCGCAAACCCTGGCCAAGATCCTCAACGTGCCCTTTGCCATCGCCGATGCCACTTCCCTCACCGAGGCCGGGTATGTGGGCGAGGACGTGGAAAACATCCTTCTCAAGCTCATTCAGGCTGCAGATTACGACATCGAGAAGGCCGAGAAGGGCATCGTCTACATCGACGAGATCGACAAGATTGCGCGTAAGTCTGAGAATCCGTCCATCACGCGCGATGTCTCTGGCGAAGGCGTACAGCAGGCCCTTCTTAAAATCCTGGAGGGTACGGTGGCCAGCGTCCCACCCCAAGGCGGGCGGAAGCACCCGCATCAGGAGTTTATTCAGATCGATACCACCAACATTCTCTTCATCGTCGGTGGAGCCTTTGAGGGCATTGAAAAGATCATTCTCAACCGCATCAACCAGAAGTCCCTCGGGTTCGGGGCAGAGATCAGGGGGAAGAAGGACCTTAAGATCGGGGAGATATTGAAACACATCATGCCCGAAGACCTCTTGAAGTTCGGGCTCATCCCCGAGTTTGTCGGCCGCGTGCCGATTATCGTTACGCTGGATGCCCTGGATGAAGATGCACTTGTGCGGGTGTTGACCGAACCTAAGAATGCGCTGGTCCGGCAGTACCAGAAGTTCTTCGAGCTTGACGGCACCAAACTGGAGTTCGAGCCGGAAGCCCTGCGGGCCATTGCTGCCGAAGCCATCAAACGCAACACGGGTGCCCGTGGGCTGAGAGCCATTATGGAAGAAATCATGTTAGACGTCATGTACGACATCCCGTCGCGAAACGATGTGGTTAAAGTACAGATAACCAAGGATACGGTCGAAAAGCGCGAACCTCCGGTGGTGGTTCTGCAGGAGCGCAAGGGCCGCAAGCGCGAGGCTTCAGCTTAAAAGTGATAAAAGGGCGCATGACGCGCCCTTTTTCCTTGGCCGGTTTGGCCGGTCTTATATTTCCCCGCCGCCCAGGTAATACTAACCCCAGGCTGCGGAAGGGAGGACCGGCCATGGCTCTAAGTTCCGGTCTGGGCGGCTTTCTAGGAGTTGTCCAGATCTTTTTTGCCATCGTTATCGGAATCTACTTCTGGAACCTCCTGCGCTCGCAGCAGGGGAGTAAGGTTGCCGTGGAGCGCGAATCCCGTAAAGAGATGGAGAAGCTTAGAGAGCTCCGGGCGATCTCTTTAAGTGAACCTCTTTCCGAGCGCACCCGGCCCACCAGCTTTGAGGAGATTATTGGCCAGGAGGAAGGGCTCAAGGCGCTCCGGGCTGCTCTCTGCGGGCCGAATCCGCAACACGTTCTCATCTACGGACCACCCGGCGTCGGCAAGACGGCTGCGGCCCGCCTGGTGCTGGAAGAGGCGAAGCGCAACCCGCTCTCACCTTTTAAGAGTACGGCTAAGTTTACCGAGATCGATGCGACTACCGCCCGTTTCGACGAGCGCGGCATTGCCGATCCGCTCTTGGGGTCGGTGCACGACCCCATCTACCAAGGAGCCGGGCCGCTGGGTATTGCCGGCATCCCCCAGCCAAAACCGGGTGCCGTTACCAAAGCCCACGGCGGTATCCTCTTTATTGATGAAATCGGTGAACTGCACCCCATACAGATGAACAAACTCTTGAAAGTCCTGGAGGACCGGCGCGTTTTTCTCGAAAGTGCCTATTACAACTCCGAAGATCCGAATATCCCCAGCCATATTCACGACATCTTCCAGAATGGGCTACCGGCCGATTTTCGCCTGGTAGGGGCGACGACGCGCAGCCCTGAGGAACTGCCTCCGGCCCTCAGGTCCCGCTGTGTGGAGGTGTTTTTCCGCGCCCTCTTTTCTCAAGAGATCGAGATCATTGCCAACAATGCCGCCCGCAAGATTGGTTATCCCCTGCAGGAAGGGGCGGTACAGGTGGTGGCAAACTACGCCAAAAACGGCCGGGAGGCGGTTAACATAATTCAGATTGCGGCCGGAATTGCCATGAATGAGGGCCGCCGTGAAATCCGCGTAGAAGATGTGGAATGGGTGGTGAACAGCGGACAGTACCCGCGGCGGCCGGAAAAGAAAGTACCGGCCGCACCTCAGGTGGGCTATGCCAACGGCTTGGCCGTCTACGGGGCCAATCTGGGCACCCTGCTGGAGATTGAGGTTACGGCTTTTCCTGTGGCTCCCGGCACCGGGCGAATTACGGTGACCGGTGTGATCGACGAGGAAGAGCTGGGGAACCCCGGACACGTGGTGCGCCGTAAGAGCATGGCGCGCGGCTCGGTGGAAAACGTCCTCACCGTACTGCGCCATTACCTGAACTTTAACCCGGCCGACTACGATATTCACGTTAATTTCCCCGGCGGCATTCCCATCGATGGGCCCTCTGCCGGCGTCAGCATGGCAACTGCCATTTACTCTGCCCTTACTGGTATTCCCATTGACAACACCGTAGCTCTCACCGGCGAAATTTCGATTAGGGGCTTTGTCAGGCCGGTGGGCGGCATTTCCGCTAAGATCGAGGCCGCCCGCCAGGCCGGAGCAAGAAAGGTAATCATCCCGGCGGAAAACTGGCAGGAGCTCTTTGCCAATTACACCGACATAACCGTCGTGCCCGTGAAAACTCTGGACGAAGTCCTAAATGAGGCCTTGGTGCTTCAGGGCCAAGCCCGGCCGGAGGTTCCTCTGGCCGCCCTGCGCCCCGCCCTGTAACGGGGAGGGGCGGCGCTTCTTTTTTTCTACCCGTCTATGATACAATATACTAGGACACGCTCTCTTTCCTGAGCCTACTGGGATTAAGTTCAGACTTGAGCAAAGCTAGGAAGCCTAGGCAAAAGAGGTGACACGATGGCTGTACAAGCCACCCGGCGCCAACTGCCCCTTCTGCCGCTCAGGGGTATCCTGGTTTTTCCCTATATGGTGGTTCACCTGGACGTGGGCCGAGAGAAATCCATTGCGGCGATGGAAGAGGCCATGGTGCAGGACAAGCAAATCCTCTTGGCCACGCAGAAGGACCCGCGCATCGACGATCCGCGTCCGGAAGACATCTACCGGGTAGGCACCGTGGCCGAGATTAAGCAGCTCATCAAAATTCCGGGAGGAACCATCCGCGTCCTGGTGGAGGGAATTGCCCGCGCCCGCATCCTTACTTTTCTGGACGGCGAGAAGTTTTATCTGGTGGACTGCGAAGAATACAGCGAGCAGCCGGTGGAGAGCGCCGAAATCGAAGCGCTTACGCGGAGCGTCATCTACCAGTTCGAGCAGTATGTCAAGCTTTCCAAGAAGATCCCGGCGGAAACGGTGGTCTCCATCGTTTCCATTGATGACCCCGGGCGTCTGGCCGATATCATCGGTGCCCACATCAACCTCAAACAGGAAGACAAACAAAAGCTCCTCGAAGCTGTGGACCTGGCAGAACGCCTGGAGACCCTCTACACCATTTTAAGTCGGGAGCTGGAGATCCTTGAGCTGGAACGCAAGATCGGAGCACGGGTCCGCAAGCAGATGGAGAAAACGCAAAAGGAGTATTACCTGCGCGAGCAACTCAAGGCCATCCAGAAAGAATTAGGCGAACGGGACGAAGAAGAGAATGAGGCCCAAGAGTTTAAACAGCGCATTGCCGCCGCCGCCCTGCCGCCGGAGGTAAGAGAAAAAGCGGAGAAGGAGGCAGACCGCCTCGGCAAGATGCCCCCTATGGCTGCCGAAGCGGTGGTAGTACGCACTTATTTGGAGTGGCTCCTGGCCCTTCCCTGGGAAGTGCAGACCGAGGACTGTTTGGATCTCGACCAAGCGGAGCGAATCCTCAATGAAGACCACTACGGCCTCAAGAAAGTCAAAGAGCGCATCCTGGAGTACCTGGCCGTGCGTAAACTGGCCGAAAAGATGAAAGGCCCCATCCTCTGCCTGGTAGGGCCTCCGGGCGTGGGCAAAACTTCTCTGGCCAAGTCCGTCGCCCGGGCCATGCAGCGCCGGTTTGTCCGCATTTCCTTGGGTGGGGTGCGCGACGAAGCGGAGATCCGCGGCCACCGGCGCACTTATGTAGGTGCACTTCCGGGACGGATTATTCAGGGTATGCGCCAGGCGGGCTCGAAAAACCCCGTCTTTCTCCTGGACGAAATCGATAAGATGAGTATGGATTTCCGTGGCGATCCGGCGGCGGCTCTTCTGGAAGTTCTCGATCCGGAACAGAATAACTCCTTCAGTGACCATTACATCGAGCTTCCGTTCGACCTTTCCCGGGTGCTGTTTATTACCACCGCCAACAGTACCCACGGCATTCCGCGGGCGCTCCTGGACCGTATGGAAGTGATCAACCTTCCAGGGTATACCGAGGAGGAAAAAGTCCAAATAGGCCGTAACTTCCTTTTCCCCAAGCAGATCCGGGAGCACGGCCTGAAGCCCGAGCAGATATCTATTTCCGACAACACCATCAAGGCGCTCATTCGCGAGTACACCCGGGAAGCGGGCGTACGGAACCTAGAACGCTCCATCGCAACGCTCTGCCGCAAAGCGGCACGAGAAATCGTTCAGGGCCGGGCGAAAGAGGTGCGGATTACTTCCCGCAACCTCGATACGTTCTTGGGCCCGCCGCGTTACCGCTTCGGGCTGGCAGAAAAGACGGACGAAGTAGGGGTGGCTACCGGTCTGGCCTGGACGGAAGTGGGTGGAGATGTACTGAGCGTCGAGGTCAGCATCATGCGCGGTAAGGGCAATCTTATGCTGACGGGGCACCTGGGCGACGTAATGCGCGAGTCGGCGCAGGCGGGTTATACCTATATTCGATCCCGGGCCGGGGAGCTCGGCATTCCAGAAGACTTTCATGAGAAGCAGGATGTCCACATCCACGTGCCGGAAGGAGCCATACCCAAGGACGGGCCTTCGGCCGGGATCACCATGGCTACGGCCTTGGCTTCGGCTTTGTCCGGGCGTCCGGTCCGGCGCGAGGTGGCTATGACAGGAGAGATTACGCTGCGCGGGCGGGTTTTGCCAGTAGGAGGCGTCAAAGAAAAGGTGCTGGCCGCCCATCGGGCGGGAGTAAAGACGGTGATCCTTCCAGAGGAAAACCGCAAGGACCTGGAGGAAATCCCTCGCCACGTCCGGCGGCGCTTGCGCTTTGTCTTTGTTAAAAATATGGACGAAGTGCTGCAGGAGGCGCTCCTGCCGGCGGCTCAAAAACCGCCCGCGGAAACTGGGGAGGCCCAATCACCAAGAGGCGTGGCCACGGCGTAAGGGCGACTGCCTACACCAGTTGTAGGCAATCGCCCTTATTTTTGGTCTCTTTTCTGCTTCTTTTGATGCCCTGCCCTCTCAAAATGGCGACGGTAAGGACTAGGGCGGGTCCCAACAGGAAGAAAGGAAGGGCTTTCTCACGGCTACTGCTCCTTCCGTACCGTCTTGGGGGCAGGCCGACCTGCTTTCTTTTTTTGTCGCCGAAAGAGAGCAACAAGAAGAAGGAGCAGCGGAAACAGCACCTGGAAGGGAAAAGCGTAGAAAGGATAGAGGCTGGTCGCCACCGTGGTCATGGCGGCAAAGGTATCATAGATCAAAATGGAGAGGGAAACCATAATGACTCCTAGCGGCAACACCAACGGGCGATAGTCTGCTAGACCAAGGAGTTCGGCCAGACCCAGCGCCAGCGCCCAGTAGCAGACGCTGATCTTAAGGAAGGTACCAAAGGTCCAAGCAAAAATTCCTAGAACTTCCATGCGCGTGACGAAGTCACCTACGTTTATTTCGCGCAGCATAGCCAGGCCGGGGAAATTTAAGCGTGAGATGTCGGCGCCCAAGGTAGCAGTATGCAGGACGGCGATTACAGTGAGCAGGAGGCCGACGACGACGGTGGAGATAATCACCGGCCGGCCAGCAGAGGCTTTGTTCAGAGTAAAGGGTACAACGTTGACAAACAGTACCGTTTCTCCAAAGGGGAAGGCAAACATGCTGAAAGCAGCCTGAAGGACCGGCATAAAACCATTTTCGAGAACGGGGAACAGATACTCCCAGCGGACGAGCCGAGGCGTGGATACGATCAGGATATGGCCGGCCAGAATGGCCAAAACGAGTAGTGGGAAGAGAAGCTCGGCTAGACGGCCCAGCACCTCGACACCGCCTCGCACCGCTAAGGCGGCAAGGAACACGATGATACCAGTGAACACCACTATAGGCGTCTCCGGCATCACGGCAGTTACATAGATCTCGCTGATATTGCGTACCACCAAAGCGCCCAGGTGTAGGTAGTACCATAAATACAAAAGGGCCAGCGGGATGCCGAAATACGGACCGAGGGTGAAGAGGATGCCGCTGATCGCGGGTGCTCCCAGGATCCGAGTCAGGGTGAGCCAGAGCCAGCTGGCGCCCAGTCCCGCGACGAGAGCCAAGAGCACGGCTAGCCAGCTGTCCTGCCGGGCCTTAGCGGTAGGGAACAATATAGTGGAGCTGCCGATAAGAAATGAACCGAGGAGCGCGGCTAGTTGCCAAGCCGAAATCCGCCCTTCTTCGCGCATTCTTCTCTCCCTCCGCTTTCTGCCCGAGGTGGGCGAAGTTACAGATAGGCGTTACCTCCTAGCATACCTCCTCGGCCCTGTAGTTATAAGTGGCCGCGTATCAAGCGCCAGGGCGATGGTGATACTACGGTTCGACGAATCGAACTCCTAAATAGCCCAGGGTATGTTGCAGGGGCGCGATTCATAGCGCCCGGAGCTAACGCAAGGAGGGAACCCGCCGTTGCTGGGTTTCTTGCGTCGCATGTTTAAAGGGCGCCAGCCAGAGTGGAAGCTCAAACTACCCGAGCCGGAGGCCGTGCTGGGGCAACTTGCCAAAACCCCAATTCCGCCGGGCCTTGCCGCTGCCGTCAAGCTCGTCAAAGAGACTTTGGGTAACTCCCCCGATGTGATAAGCCGTGAAGTCAAACTCGATGGTGCTCCTTTGGTTGCCATCTATGTAGACGGCCTCGCCGACAAAAGCCAGGTGGAAAAGGTTTTGGACAGCCTCCTCCTGAAGCGGCCGCTGGTGGAACGCGCCGGTCTCGAACTGGGGGCCAGCCTGAAGCGTTGGGAAGAGTCCGGCTTGCCCATGGGCGAGATCCACACCGTCCGCACTCTGGGCGCCGTGGTGACGGCTCTCCTCAATGGCGAAACTTGCCTTTTCGGTGAGGAGTGGGGCCAGGCGCTTCTCGTCGACACTAAGGGCTGGGAGAAGAGGGCTATAAGCGAGCCGGACACTGAGACTGTGATACGCGGCCCGCGCGAGGGCTACGTGGAGAACCTGCGTACTAATACCTCCCTCATCCGCCGCCGGTTACGCCACCCCAACCTGCGCATCGAGCACCTGGTACTGGGAGATATCACCAATACGCAGGTAGCTATCGTCTACGTCAAGGGCCTGGCCAATGACAAGGTGGTGGAGGAGGTACGCCGGCGCCTCATGCGCATCAAGATCGACGGGGTGCTGGAGAGCAGCTACCTGGAGGAACTCATCGAGGACGCCCCCTTTTCTCCTTTCCCCCAAGTGGGCCATACCGAGCGCCCGGACCGGTCTGTAGCCAACCTCTTGGAAGGGAAAGTTACAATTCTGACGGACGGCACGCCGTTTGCCCTTTCGGTACCCGTCACCATCAGCTGCTTTATGCAGTCCCCGGAGGACTATTATGAGCGCTGGCCGGTGGCGATCGGCATCCGCATCTTCCGGTATCTGAGCCTATTCATATCCCTTTTTCTCCCCTCGCTCTACGTGGCCGTAACCACCTTTCACCAAGAAATGCTCCCCACCGCCTTGACCGTAAGCCTGGACATGCAGCGCGAACGGGTACCGTATCCGGCGGTGGTAGAGGCTTTGCTCATGCAGGTCACGTTTGAAATCTTGATAGAGGCCGGCGTGCGCCTGCCTAGGCCGCTGGGCCAGGCCATCGGCATTGTCGGGGCGCTGGTCATCGGCGAGGCAGCCGTGCGTGCCGGGCTTATCTCGGCGGCTATGGTGATCGTCATCGCGGCCACAGCTATCTCTTCCTTCGCCGTTCCGGCCTTTGACCTGGCCATCACCGTCCGCATGCTGCGACTCCCCATGATTGTCTTGGGAGCGGTGCTGGGGCTCTTCGGGATCTTTGCCGGGCTTCTCCTCATTTTGATTCACCTCGCTACCCTGCGCTCTTTCGGCGTGCCTTACCTGGCAGGCTGGGCACCCTTTATCCCGCGCGACCAGAAGGACCTCATTTTTCGCTCACCCTGGTGGGCAATGTACACCCGCCCCGAGCTTATAGGGTTTGCCGATCTAGAGCGGGAGGCTGACAACCTGAAACCGCATGCGCCGGGGGACAGGCGGGCCATTGCGGAAGAGGCAGAAGCTGAGGCTAAGGGCGGAGCGGGGACCGAACAAAAAGCATTAAAGAGCAGAGAAGAAGAGGAAGAGAAAGCGCCCGAGTACCCGGCGGGTACCCAACAAAGGGTGCGGCGGGTGAGGAGGAAGCGGCAGTGAGGCGTGCGCTTGTACTTGCCTCAACTTTTGTCCTCTTTTCCACTTTCCTTACCGGCTGCTGGAACCGGCGCGAGATCAACGAACTGGCCATTGTCTCTTCAGTGGGTGTTGACAAAGAGGATGGCCTCTGGCGGCTTACCGCGGAAATTTTCCGCCCACTTGCTGTGGGCGGCGAGGGAGGTGGCGGCGGTGGCGGGGGCCCCGTGCGCCAGGCCTGGGTGGTGCGGGGCGAAGGCCATACAGTCTTTCAGGCCGTCCGGGACATGGCTCTCAAGGTGCCGCGGCGTGTATACTGGGCGCACTGCACGGCGGCGATCGTGGGCGAGGAGGCGGCGCGCGCCGGTATCAATGAGATGTTAGACTTCTGGGACCGTGACGCGGAACTTAGGCGCAGCACGAATATCCTGGTCTGCCGTGGGAAGGCCGAGGACCTGATTGTTGGCAACCAGGGCAGCCTGGAGAAGACTGTGGGCCTGGAGGTTGTCGGCCTAAAAAAGACCGCGCGCGCCGATGCTCACTCCCGTATCACTTCTATTCACGAGTTTCTGGTGGCCTTGGCCGCCAGCGGAGCAGATCCTTTGGCCGCCGGCCTGGAGCTAAACGTCATGCCCGAACCGCCTGGCCTTACTCCTGGCGGCGGCGGTGAGGGAGGGGGAGGCCAGGGAGGGAAAGGGGCTAGCGGAGGCGGCGGGGTAGGGAAGCAACCCATGCATGTTTTGCGCTTAAAGGGCCTGGCGCTTTTTCGCAATGATAAGCTGGTTGGGTTTTTCGAGCCGGAAGAAGCCCGCGGCTTTAACTGGGTTAAGGGGGACATTACTAGTACCGTTATCAACGTTAAGTGCCCCCTCTACCCGGCCAAAAGAGACGATACCGTAGCACTGGAGCTCTTCCGCGTCGGTACTAAGCTCGAGGTTAACGAAAAAGAAGGCCGACCGGAAGTTGTGGTGAAGGTTAAGGCGGAGCTCGGCTTGGCCAACCAGGGTTGCCCCGGAGATCTCACCAAGCCCGAGCTCACGCGCTCCCTAGAGCGCCAGGCGGCAACGGTGATCAGAAACGAAATCGAGGCGGCGGTGGCCAAGGCCAAGAGCCTGGGGGTAGACCCCTTCGCCTTCGGCGAGGCCATCCACCGCGGGCAGCCTAAGCTTTGGAAAAAGCTTGAAAAGGACTGGCCCCAGGGCTTGAAAGAGCTGACCGTCAAAATAGACAGCCGGGCCAAAATCCGCCGCAACGCCCTCTCCAACACAGCCCCCCAAGAATCCCCCTAAGCGGGTCTGGTTTCGGGTCGTGCCCTCATACAGATTTGTCCAATCTTGGCACCTCCGCCTGGGAGGAGTTTGGGTGAGAAATGCTTCGAAGGAGGCTAAAACCATGATCATCCTTCTTATCTTACTTTATTTCGCCGTCATTGCCTTTGAGGTGCCACGCCTCGTGAAAAAGAAGCACTGGCGGGATCTCGTTGCCTTTTCCGTTTTCATGGCCCTGGCCGTCGCCATCAGCCTCCCTCTGGCCCTGGGTGTCAAACTGCCCAACCCCACCAAGCTTCTTGTTGCTATCTTCGGCCCCCTTTCCGAGAAAGTTTTCGGTGTGAAACCGCAAGTCTGAAAAAGGCTCACCCTGATCCGTTGTATTACCGCTGCGCGCACTTGACAGTGCGGGGGCGCTGGGGTATCATAAAGGCAACTGATCTTAGAAAAGGCTGCGAACGGGAGGAGTAGGTAGCCGGACCGACCAGAGAGGGAAGCCCTGAGGCTGCGAGGCTTCCCCGGGGAAGGCGCCGAAGGTCGCCCGGGAGCCGCCGGGGCGAGTGTGTAGTCCCGGCCGCAGTGCCGCGTTACGGCGTAGAGCCTGGGAAGCGTTTGCCTTCCCGGGGAAGTAAGGTGGTACCACGGGGCCCCCGTCCTTATAGGGACGGGGGCCCTTATACACAAAAGTCCCTTGAAGAGCAGGGGCGTTCCGCAGGCCAGAGCGCCCAAAACCCATAAGAAAGGAAAAGAGTAAAGGAGGATTCGCCAAATGCCGGCTAAGGACCTTCCCACCGTTTATGACCCGCAGGCGGTGGAAGAAAAGTGGTATAAGGTTTGGCTTGAGAAAGGTTACTTCACGCCGCAAATCAACCCTGAAAAAGAGCCCTTTACCATAGTCATCCCGCCGCCGAACGTCACCGGTGCCCTCCACATGGGTCACGCGCTCGACAACACCATTCAGGACGTCTTGATTCGTTTCCACCGCATGCTGGGCGATCCCACCTTGTGGCTGCCAGGTACCGATCACGCCGGGATTGCCACCCAGGCCCGCGTAGAGGCGGAGCTGGCCAAGGAAGGCTTGAGCCGCTGGGACCTAGGGCGGGAGAAGTTCTTGGAGCGGGTTTGGGAATGGAAGCGGCAGTACGGCGGCAAGATCATCGCCCAGCTCCAGCGCCTGGGGGCCTCGTGCGACTTTACCCGGGAACGCTTCACCATGGACGAAGGTTGCTCGCGGGCGGTACGCGAGGTGTTCGTAAGCCTTTACGAACGTGGCCTGATTTACCGCGGCAACTACATCGTAAACTGGTGTCCGCACTGCCATACCGCCATCTCCGACATCGAGGTGGAGCACGAAGATACTCCCGGTAAACTCTGGTACATCCGCTACCCCCTGGCCGACGGCGACGGCTACATCACGGTGGCTACCACGCGGCCGGAGACTATGTTGGGGGATACGGGGATTGCTGTGCACCCTGAGGACGAGCGCTACCGGCACCTGGTCGGTAAAGAAGCGATTCTTCCTGTAGTGGGCCGCCGCCTGCCCATTTTCGCCGACGATTACGTGGATCCGTCTTTCGGCACCGGTGCGGTAAAGGTTACCCCTGCCCACGATCCCAACGACTTTGAAATGGGACAGCGCCACGGCCTGGAGGAGATCACCGTCATCGGCCTTGACGGACGCATGACGGAAGCGGCGGGCAAGTTTGCCGGGCTGGACCGGTACGAGTGCCGCGAGCGGCTGGTCAAGGAATTACAAGACGGCGGTTACCTGGTTAAAATCGAAGACTTGACCCACGCCGTCGGCCACTGCTCGCGCTGTGGCACGGTGATTGAGCCCTTACTTTCGCGTCAGTGGTTCGTTAAAATGAAACCCCTCGCGGAGCCCGCTCTGGCGGCCGTAAGAGAAGGGCGCATCCGCTTCATCCCCGAGCGGTTTACGAAGATTTACACCAACTGGCTCGAGAACATCCGCGACTGGTGCATTTCCCGCCAGCTCTGGTGGGGCCACCGTATCCCGGTGTGGTACTGCGCCGAGTGCGGTGCGGAAGTGGCGAGCCGGGAGGACCTCACCGCCTGCCCGCGTTGCGGCAGTACCCGCATCGAGCAGGATCCGGACGTTCTGGACACCTGGTTCTCTTCCGCACTGTGGCCCTTTTCCACTCTGGGCTGGCCGGACAAGACGAAGGACCTGGAGTACTTCTACCCTACGTCGGTGCTCGTCACCGGCCGCGATATCATTTTCTTCTGGGTGGCGCGCATGATCTTTATGGCGCTCGCCTTCATGGACGATGTTCCCTTCCGCGAAGTCTTCATCCACGGTCTGGTACTGGACGCGGAAGGCCGCAAGATGAGCAAATCCTTAGGGAACGGCATCGATCCCTTGGAGGTTATCGAGAAATACGGGGCGGACACCCTGCGCTTCATGCTCATTACCTCGAGCGTACCGGGGTATGACCTGCGGTTCCACTGGGAAAAGGTAGAGGCCACGCGTAACTTCGCCAACAAAGTTTGGAACGTGGCGCGCTTCGCCCTCCTCAACCTGGAGGATTTCGACCCGGCTCAGGTCGATCCGGCTGAACTTAACTACACCCTGGCCGACCGCTGGATTATGAGCCGCTTCAACGCCACGCGCGACAAGGTAACGGACCTCATCCGCGCCTACGACCTAGGCGGGGCGGCAAATGCCCTCTACGACTTCATCTGGGATGAGTTTTGCGATTGGTACGTGGAAGTGGCCAAGATTCGCCTCTACGGCCGGGAGAAGAAGGAACGCCTGGCGGCCCAGTACGTGCTCTGGCAGGTGCTGGAGCGTACGCTGAGACTCCTTCATCCGTTCATGCCTTTTATCACGGAAGAGATCTGGCAGCATTTACCCCACAGTGGCGAAAGCCTCGTCGTCGCCCCGTGGCCGGAAGCCCTGGGAGAGCGGGACGAGGCGGCGGAGCGGGACTTCGGCCTTCTCCAGGAGCTCATCCGCGGCATCCGCAACGCCCGGGCGGAGATGGAGGTACCGCCCAGCCGCAGGGCGCGCATCATCATTCAGGCTGAAGCAGAAGCCGCCGCCGCGGTCGAAGCAGGAGAAGCGTACTTCAAGGCCTTGGCCGGGGCGTCGGCGGTGGAGATCGGCCCGGTTACGGACGAGAAGCCGCCGCACGCCGTGAGCGTGATTGCGAGCGGCGCGGAGGCCTACCTTCCCCTGGCCGATCTGGTGGATATTGAGAAAGAAAAGGCCCGGCTGGCCAAGGAGATTGCGGCGATGGAAGCGGAGGTGGCGCGCTCGGAACGGCTTCTGTCCAATCCCGGCTTTTTGAGCAAAGCCCCGGCAGAACTCGTGGCCAAGGAGCGCGAAAAAGAGGCCGGCTACCGCGACAGGTTGGCCCGGTTAAAGCAGCGGTTATCCCAACTGGAGGCCTGCTAAGAGCAAGAAGGTTGACTGCACGTGCCGGGAGGGCGGTACCGGCTGGCCTGAACGGGGCATCCACCTTCTGGGGGAAGGCGAGGGTGGTGGATTGCCCCTCGGGCATCCCCCTGCGGCGCGAACGACCTGAGGACGAACGAACTCGGCTCGCTCGGGGCGCG
>JASKLG010000017.1 GCA_030153805.1 Bacillota bacterium
GTAAGGAGGGTAACCTCCTCAGCTGACCGGTACTAATAGGTCGAGGGCTTGACCTAATTCGCTCGCTCTTTTGTTTTGAAGGTGCAGTTTTCCGGTGACTTGAGCGGAGGGGCCACACCCGTTCCCATTCCGAACACGGAAGTTAAGCCCTCCAGCGCCGATGGTACTGGGGATCTCCCCCGGAAGAGTAGGCCGTCGCCGGATCCTTATTTGCCAAGGCCGCACTTCAAGCACGAAGTGCGGCCTTGCTGCATCTTTCGCAAAAAGAAACGCTAAATAAGGCGTAAGATTTCTTGCCTTGAAGCGGAGGAGATAATGCGATAAACTTCCAAGTGAGACAAGACAGGTTTACAAAAACAAAAGGACCCAGACGGAGGAGGAATCCTAGGGTAAGGGAAGAAAATAAAGGCTACAAGATCCGAATAGAAAGGCGGGCAAACGCACATGGAAACCTCTGAGTTGGCGGCGCGGCTTAGTGCTTGGATTAAAGGAAAGGTGGAGGAAGCCGGCTGTAAGGGGGTTGTGTTTGGCTTAAGCGGCGGTATCGATTCGGCGGTTGTGGCGGGTCTTGCAAAGCGGGCCTTTCCCAAGAACTCCCTGGGAGTAATCATGCCGTGCCACAGCTTGCCCCAAGATGCCGAGCATGCACGGCTGGTGGCGGAAAGATTTGATCTCCCAGTACGCGAGATCATCCTCGATGAGGCCTATGATGCCTTGCTTTCCACACTGAGGGTTGCCGAACCGAGTTCGCCCAAAGAACTGGCGCTGGCTAACATTAAACCACGGCTTAGGATGATAACGCTGTACTATCTGGCTACGCAATACGACTACCTGGTGCTTGGAACAGGGAACAAGAGCGAACTCACCGTGGGCTACTTCACGAAATACGGAGATGCCGGGGTGGACCTTCTCCCGCTCGGCAACCTGGTTAAAGAGCAAGTACGGGCGCTGGCCCGGTACTTGGACGTCCCGGAAGTGGTCATTGCCAAAGCTCCTTCGGCTGGGCTGTGGGAAGGGCAAACAGACGAGGCGGAAATGGGCCTAACCTATGCCGAGCTCGACAGGTATATTCTTACCGGCGAAGGTCGCCCCGAGGTGATAGGGCGCATCCAAGCCATGAAGCAAAAGAGCGAGCATAAGCGGCGCCTGCCTCCGGTGCCGGATTTTTGAGCGAAGCCTGGGGCATCCCCAGGTTTTTCTTTTCAATGGAGCCCGGTCTATGGTAAAATAAACAGTCGGAGGATTTAGTTCTCATTTTATTTATTAGCGCGTATACTCCCGGCACGCGCAAGCAAACGGGGGGAACCATATGTCCGGACACTCTAAATGGGCAAATATTAAGCATAAGAAAGCGAAAGCTGATGCAGAAAGAAGTAGGATTTTCACTCGCTTGGGGCGCGAGCTTATGGTGGCTGTACGACAGGGAGGACCAGATCCAAACAGCAACCTGCGCCTCAAAATGGCCATTGAAAAGGCTCGTTCCTTCAATATGCCCAATGAAAACATTATGCGGGTGATTGCCAAGGCCTCTGGAGCCCAGGACGCTGCCAATTATGAGGAACTTGTGTATGAAGGTTACGGTCCGGGAGGCGTAGCCGTCATGCTCGAGCTTCTCACCGACAACCGCAATCGCACCGCATCGGAAATCCGTCACATTTTCGCCCGTCATGGCGGAAACCTCGGTGAGTCGGGCTGTGTAGCATGGATGTTTAGCGAAAAAGGCAGCCTGGTGCTTAACCGGGCCGATTTAACGAAAACGGTAGACGAAGTAATACTAGACGCCCTTGAGGCGGGAGCCGAGGACGTAAAAGAAGAAGAAGACACTCTGCAGATCCTTACCGATCCGGCCGAGTTTACAAAGGTACAGGACGCACTGACCAAGCAGGGTTATAAGTTTGCCCAAGCAGAAATAACAAAGATTCCGCAGACTACGGTAGAGTTGCAGGGTAAAGAAGCCGAACAGATGCTTAAGTTAATGGAAGCCTTAGAGGAACACGACGACGTGCAAGAGGTATACGCCAACTTTGATATTCCGGACGAAATTTTGGCTTCGTTTGGTGGGAATTAAACGAGCGCTTAAGGCGCTCGTTTAATTTATAAAGTTGGCTTCGCCGGATACGGTGTGATACCGCAGGTGTTCTTTTTAAAACATAGGTGTAAATTTAGCCCCGTTAGGGAATGATAGAAAAATAAAGAAACATATTTTTGGATTATAAGGGGGACTGCAATGAACGCTCCCAAGCAAAGGATCTGGCTATATATAGTCCTAGTCGTCTTGCTTGCGGGTGGGGCAACGACTGCGTGGAGTGGAATTTTGTCCCGGCCAGAGGAAGCTCCGAATCCCGTTTTTCTTACCGGACCCAACACGCGCATAGTAGAAGAAGTTACCTACAAAGGCTGCGGGCACGTCGTCCGTTCCGAAAAAGAGCTTCCTGGGAACCAACACGGTCTAAACTTGGACCAGCTATCTCGACTCTACCCAGATTGGAATGTAGCAGTCAGCGAAGAGATTATTCACTTCACGAACTCTCAATCCGGGCTGTGTCCGGGTTGCAAAGCGAAGTTATTTGTCGGACTGGATGGGGATGAGGTCACTGTATTTTACGGTACACCTGAGGGACCCAAGGAGATTAAAGAACGGACGGGAATAATAGCGGCCGGACTACCTGAGGAAGCACTACTTGATTTGAAGGCAGGGATACCAGTTGAAAACCAGGAACAATTGTTACAAGTCCTCGAGGGCCTGATGAATTAACAGGCCTTTTCTTTATGCCCCTGCCTAGGATGCGGCCTGTGGCCGTTCCCGTGCTCAGTACTTGGAAAATTGATTCAAGCGGAGAACCTAGAGCGGAATGTAGGCAAATTTAGGTTGCTTGTGCCAACTGGAAACTCAGACATATGGTGGTAAAAAAGGGTTTTTAGAGGGAAGCGTAGAAGCTATAAAAGGAGGAGGAGTAAGATGCTCATTTGTGGGATAGATCCGGGACTCGGCCGATGTGGCTACGCCCTGGTTGAATTAACAGCCAACAATCTAAAAGTAGTTAGGTATGGTTGCCTGGAAACACCTCCTCTTCTTTCTACCGCAGAGCGCCTGTATGTTCTTTATCAACGCCTAAAGGAAGTACTAGCGTATGGTGCTGAAGTCTTAGCCCTTGAGGCACTTTTCTTCAATAAGAATGCTCGTACAGCCGTTAACGTCGCTCAAGCTCGCGGTATAGTCCTCTTGGCTGCGGCCGAGTACGGACTACCTGTAGCGGAGTACACACCGCCTGAAGTCAAACAAGCCGTAGTAGGGTACGGACGGGCGGAAAAGAGGCAGGTTCAAGAGATGTTGCGCCGCACTTTCTGTCTTACCGATTTACCACGCCCGGACGACGCGGCCGATGCTTTGGCCGTCGCTCTTTGCCACGCGCAGGTGACCCGCTTTACCGAGCGAGCCCGGCAGGGGGGTGAAAGGCCTGTTTGAATTCCTGCGCGGAACCCTTGTTAAGAAAAACCCGGGTTCTGCAGTGTTAGAAGTGAATGGAGTTGGCTTCCTGCTAAAAGTATCTACCAACACGGCAAATACGCTCCCGAGCGTGGGAGAAGAGGCCTTTCTGTATACGCAGCTTTACGTGCGCGAAGATGCCTTAGTTCTTTTTGGGTTTGCTTCTCCTTTGGAGCGTATGGTATTCGCCTCCTTGCTAGGAGTAGAAGGCGTCGGCCCGCAGACCGCTTTAGCGGTGTTGTCGACCTTCTCTGCCCCCGAAGTACTTTACTTGGTGCGCTCTGGCGACGTTGCAGCGCTTATGCGGGTAAAGGGTATCGGGAAGAAAACTGCGCAAAGGATTATTCTGGAACTTAAAGAAAAACTCGGTAAGCTAGTGTCAGAAGAAGAAACTCCTCTGCGTAATGAACCGCCGGAAGATGACCTAGCCAGTGCGGCTCTCCTTGAATTAGGTTACCGGCCGGAAGAAGTACAGACCGCCCTTGGCCAGGTGGCACGGGATTTAGACCCTGCAGCACGGGTTCGTGCTGCTTTAGAAGTTTTACGGAAGAGGTAACCCATGATGAAAGAAAGGATAGTTGCCGGAAACCCGCTTCCAGAAGAGAAAGAACTTGAAGCAACACTCAGGCCTCAGCGGCTTGCTGATTTTATCGGCCAGGAACGGGCTAAAGCAAACCTAGAAGTGTTTATTAAAGCTGCCCTCCTGCGTGGGGAAGCCCTGGATCATGTACTTCTTTACGGACCACCAGGATTAGGGAAGACCACTCTCGCTCGCATAATTGCCCACGAGTTGGGGGTAGGTATTCAAATCACTTCAGGTCCGGCAATCGAAAGGCCAGGCGATTTAGCTGCACTCCTAACCAGTTTGGGCAAGGGTGACGTCCTTTTTATCGATGAAATTCATCGACTTAGCCCCAGCGTAGAAGAGATTCTCTATCCAGCCATGGAAGATTTCGCACTCGATATCGTGGTGGGCAAGGGGCCAAGTGCACGCTCTCTGCGCCTTGATTTGCCGCGCTTTACCCTCGTCGGAGCAACTACACGCATCGGCCTTCTCACTTCACCTCTCAGGGATCGGTTCGGTGTGGTAGCGCGCTTAGAGTATTACGATGTGGAATCGCTGAGCAGGATTGTCAAGCGTACGGCCGATATATTAAGGGTAGCAATAACACCGGAAGCTGCCCGGGAAGTGGCGCGACGTTCACGCGGTACGCCGCGCATTGCCAACCGCCTACTAAAACGAATCCGGGATTTTGCCCAAATAAAAGGTGAAACTACGGTTACAGAGGATACCGCCAAAGAAGCGCTGGCGAGACTTGAAGTGGATCCTCTTGGTCTCGACAGAACGGACCGGGAGCTCTTAAAAACTTTGATTATCAACTTTGGTGGCGGACCGGTAGGCGTAGAGACCCTCGCGGCGAGTCTGAGCGAAGACCCGGGTACCATCGAAGAAGTCTACGAGCCGTACCTACTGCAGCAGGGTTTACTGCAGCGTACTCCCCGGGGACGTGTGGCTACTCCGCAGGCCTGCCAGCACCTCGGCATTCCGCTACCAGGGCCTATGCAATTGCCGTTTCCTGAAAGGAGGTGAGAGGGTGACAGGTTGGGAAGGCATAGGAAGGCTTTTTATGGGGCTCGGTGCCCTGCTGTTTATTATGGGAGTAGTTCTCACCTTTGCCGGTCGGGTGTTGCACTTGGGGCGTCTCCCGGGTGACATCTTAATTCAGCGTGGGAACTTCACCTTCTACTTCCCTTTAGTAACAAGCCTAATTTTGAGTTTGCTGCTAACGCTCATCCTTAACATTTTCCGGCGTTAATGATATAAAAGAAGCTGTGAATTTTGTAAGGGTGGTGAAACCCGTAATGAGGGAGGACCTTCTCGCTTTAGCGAAGAGAGGGGCTCCGGAGGCACGGGAGAGGCTCATACAGGATTACACCCCCTTCATCCTGTCAATAGCAGCCAAGGTCTCTGGCCGGTATATTCGCTTGGGTGAGGATGATGAAGGTAGTATCGGTCTTTTGGCGTTCAACGAAGCCATCGATGCCTACAACGACACGAAGGGCAATTCTTTCCTCAAATTTTGCGAGCTGGTCATCAGGCGCCGTTTGTTGGATTTTTACCGACACGAACAAAAGCGGCATCAGGAAATTCCTGCTACCATTCTAGAAGGAGGAGCAAACGAAGCAGACGATCAAATCCTTGACCGTCTGCAGGAAAATCCGATTGCCGCCGGCGAAGAAGAGTTGGAGCGAAGGGAAGAGATCTTAGCGCTAAGAGAACGGCTGGCGGAGTACGGGGTTAGTTTTCGCGAAGTGGCCCGTTCCTGCCCTCGCCGTCGCGACGCTCGTTTGCGGGCTATTAAAGTAGCCAAGGAAATCGCCCGAACACCTGCCTGGCTTGCAACCCTGTCGCAACGCAAAACCCTACCTTTAAGCGAGATTGCGCGCGAAGTAGGGGTAAGCCGGAAGACCCTGGAGAGGCAGCGCAAGTATATTCTGGCGGTACTCATCGTGCTCTGTGGGGATTTTCCGTACCTAAGAGAATACTTTCGGGAATGAGGATTTAAGAAAACTTCTGCTGAAAGGGGGGGAAAGCTTGGCGGTAAGAGGTGTGGTAGTAGACATTGACGAAAAAAGTATTGTGGTAATGACACGAGATGGGCAGTTCCTTGAGATGCCCCGGCAGGGTACCTGGCGGCTCGGACAGGAGGTGGTTGTCAACAGGCGCCCGGGGCGTATTTTACCAGTTTTTAGTAGAGCTTTGGCGGCTTTCGCCGCCGCACTCATACTAGTTATTGGTCTGGCGAGAATAGAAGTTCCCCATGCCGGCTTCGCCACCAAAGCAGTTCACAGTGCGGAGCAGGAAGCAGCACGGATTTCAGACGTAAGTACGGCACCCAGTACCTACTACGTGGCATTGGAACCGGTACCGGGTGTCGAACTAACTGTGGAGCAGGGAGAAATTATAACTTCCGTAGCAACCATCACCTCTCAAGGTTTGCCGGCTTCAATGCTTGGCTCTCTTTCGGGACGAAAGCTCCATGATGGGTTGGCCCAACTTCTGCGCGCTGCACGGGATGCCGAAAAGCTGTCTTCAGGAGCAGATGAAATTATCTTTCTTTCGGTTACCTGCGCCGGGGACGGCACAGCGCGCGAAGAGTTGGCCAGGCAATTGGCCGGTTATATAACGAAGCTTCTGCCTGAGTTGGGAACGAATAAGACCCGGGTTGTCTCGTTGAGCGGCAATCTGGGCACCCGTACGGCCGCCCATGCCCAAAACTTATCTATAGGAGCATACCTAGCCTACCTTAGAGCTAAGGAAAAGGGACTTATAGTTACACCAAACGACATTAGAGGCAAAGGACTCGAAGCCGCACTGGAAGCTGCCAGTGAAAGGTGGTTTGAGTTGGTGTCAGAGGACGGAAAAGTAGCCGCGGGTGAACTTGTGCCGGCAATTCAAACCGACAATGTTTTGCTCGAAAGCTGGCACGAATAGTTACTTAACAAGTAAAAGCGTAAGGTAGGAGGTTTACAAAGGGATGGGAAGGTTCTTAGGGCGGCTCGGCCTTGCGCTGGTCCTGGCCCTTTCTCTTTTGTCCAAGCAGATAGATGCAGCCGGCCCTACATACCTTAAAGTGAAAGTCTTCTCAGCGCCTGATTTTGTAACAGTCGCTGCACGAAGCGGCTTTGTTTTCTTCGACCCTTCCGGCCGGCGTATAGCAGAGTTTCCAGGTAGGGCAGCTGTGAGGCTTACCCGCGAGGGAAGTATGGTGGTCCTGCCGGATGGTGTACGCCTGGAGCGGGTGCGAGTAGCACCCAGCGAAAAAGACAAGGACGGTCTTGTTGTGGTAATGGAGCGACCCTACCGCGGAGAACTAGAAGTTTGGGCCACCTCCGGCGGGCTTAACGTGGTAAACGTGGTATCGGTGGAGGATTACCTGCGCGGAGTGGTTCCCGTGGAAATGTCGCCTTCTTGGCCCGAGGAGGCGCTTAAGGCGCAGGCGGTGGTGGCCCGGACCTTTGCTTACAAGAACCGCGGCAGGCACGCCGCAGAAGGTTTTGACCTTTGCGCCACCTACCACTGCCAGGTGTACGGGGGAGCAGCTGTAGAGCATGCGGCCAGCGATCGCGCGGTAGCAGTGACGGCCGGCTTAGTTCTTCGCTACAATGGCGAGCTCATCGATGCTTATTACCATGCAAGCTCGGGCGGCCATACGGAAGCTGCAGGTGCCCTTTGGGGTACGGAATACCCCTATCTTAAGGCCATTGAAGACGTATGGGATCGAACGGGCCCGTACGCAGAATGGGAAGTAAGCTTCACGCCGGAAGAAATTGCAGTGCTCCTCGAGAAGGCCGGGTTCCCGGTAGGAAGATTGGAAGATATTAGACCCGTAGCGTACCTCCCCTCGGGCCGGGTGGCCTCCTTCCTTATACGGGGCAGCAGCGGCGAATGGACGATTTCGGGCGAGAAATTGCGGCAGGTTTTAGGAACAACGGTACTGAAAAGCACATGGGTGGAAATAGAAAAGTCTCCGGTATATCCTCAAGAAGGGGTGCAGATGGTGGTGCAGAGGGCAAACGGGCAGGGAAAAAAATTTATCCCGCTTGGGACCCTCATTATCACCGCTGATGGAATCACTGCCGTTGGAGGAAGCCGTTCAAGTTACCCAATTCCCAGCCGTGGTGGCAGGAGCGACCAGATAGTCTTTCGCGGACACGGCTACGGACACGGGGTAGGAATGTCCCAGTGGGGCGCTCGCCGTATGGCGGAAAGCCAGACACTACCAGATCCCGAGTTCTTCCGCCAGATTTTGACGTATTACTACCAAGGGGTTACAATAGAGCCGTACTGATTTGATCCTAGATGAAGTTTAGTAAGCGAGGGAATACTAGACGGGGAGCGGTTGAGTTGCGTCTGGAAGAATTCGACTACGATTTGCCACCGGAACTCATAGCCCAAACACCTCTAGAGCGGCGTGACGAAAGCCGGCTGCTGGTCTTCGAACGCAGTTCTGGTAAAATGGAACACAGGGTCTTTCACGACCTTCCGAATTACCTTCATCCCGGCGACGTACTGGTTCTCAATGATACCCGGGTTTTGCCTGCCCGTCTCATTGGTCGCCGAATGCACACCGGCGGAAAAGTAGAGGTGTTACTTTTAAGAGAACTGGTTCCCGGCCAATGGGAAACTTTAGTAAAGCCGGGGCGGCGTTGTCCTGAAGGAGAAGAGTTGGTGTTCGGTGGTGGAAGGCTTACGGGACGTGTCCTCAGCCGCACAGAAGAAGGTGGGCGGATTATCGCCTTTTCCTTGGACGGCCCGAGGTTTCTCGAAACTTTGAACGAAATCGGTAAAGTGCCCCTCCCCCCATATATTCGCAGGGAGCTCAAGGATCAGGAAAGGTACCAAACAGTTTATGCGCGGCACTTGGGTTCTGCGGCGGCGCCTACGGCAGGGCTCCACTTCACGCCCGAGCTCTTGAAGACCATAGAAGAACACGGTACCAGCGTCTTGTATCTTACGCTGCATGTTGGTTTGGGCACGTTTCGGCCCGTGCGGGAGGAGAAAATTGAGGATCACCGCATGCACGAGGAGTACTACGAGGTCCGTCCGGAAGTGGCCGAAGCGATTAATGCCGCTAAGAAGGAAGGGCGGCGCGTAGTAGCCGTAGGCACAACGGTAGTCCGAACTTTGGAGTCTGCCGGAAGAGGCGGGGAAGTTAAGGCAGGTGCAGGCTGGACGGACCTTTTCATCTACCCAGGTTTCGAGTTCCGCATCGTGGACGCGTTAGTTACCAACTTTCACCTGCCAAAATCAACGTTGCTGATGCTAGTTTCAGCCTTTGCTGGTAGGGAGAAAATCCTAAGCGCATACCGTGAAGCGATTAGAGAACGTTATCGTTTTTTCAGCTTTGGCGACGCTATGCTTATTATTTGAGAGGGGACAATATGAAGTTCGGTTTTGAGATAACAAAAAAGAGTAATGAGTGCAGGGCACGCCTGGGACGGCTAACGACAGCACATGGGTCAGTAACGACTCCTGTCTTTATGCCGGTGGGAACTCAGGCGACGGTGAAAACTCTTACCCCCGAAGAACTAAAGGAGCTCGGGGCAGAAATCATCCTGAGCAACACTTATCACCTATATTTGAGACCGGGTGCAGACCTCATTGCCGAAGCCGGCGGCCTGCATAATTTCATGCATTGGGATAGACCGATCCTGACAGATAGCGGAGGCTTTCAGATATTTAGCCTGGGTTCGCTCAGACGGCTTACAGACGAAGGGGTGGTCTTTCGTTCACATCTCGACGGCTCGGAGCACTATTTCACTCCTGAAAAAGCCGTTCGAGTACAGGAACTCCTTGGGTCGGACATCGCCATGGTACTGGATGAGTGCATTGCCTATCCGGCCTCTTACGATGACGCAGTCAGGGCTGTAGAAAGAACCACCCGCTGGGCTAAGATGGCTTTAGCCGCCCACAGGCGTTCCGACCAGGTACTTTTCGGGATTGTCCAAGGCAGCACCTTTCCGGATTTGCGGCTGAAGAGCCTTCACGAGGTTGTAGCCTTAGACTTTCCAGGTTATGCCATAGGCGGTCTCAGCGTTGGCGAACCGAAGGAGATAATGTACGAAATCTTAGATCTTGTAGTGCCCCGTCTGCCCGAAGACAAACCTCGCTATCTTATGGGGGTAGGGAGCCCGGATTGCCTTTGGGAAGGAGTGGAAAGGGGCGTCGATATGTTCGATTGCGTTTTGCCTACGCGTATTGCGCGCAACGGAACAGTATTTACCCAAGAAGGCAAGGTGGTAGTGCGCAACGCCGCCTATGCGCGCGATTTCGGCCCGCTGGATCCTCAGTGCGATTGCTACGTTTGTCGCAATTATACCCGAGCGTATATTCGCCACTTAATTAAGGCTAATGAAGTGTTGGGGATCCGTTTAACCACCTACCATAACCTCTACTTCATGATGCGCCTTTTGGAAAGAATTCGCGCGGCCATCAGCCAGGACCTGTTTGCTGCAGCTAAGGAAGAGTTTTTTGCGCATTACAAAGACCAATCAGGAGATGAAGAAGGTTTTGGAATGAATTGCCGCTAAACAGGTTTTTTGTTCCGTACGCCGAAGTAAATAAATAAAACCGTTTGAGGAGGAATGTTAGTGCAACAACAATTAGCCGGACTCCTACCCATGATTTTGGTCTTCGTCGTCTTCTATTTCCTTTTGATTCGCCCGCAGCAAAAACAGCGCAAGGAACGCATGGAAATGCTGGCGAACCTGAAGCGCGGCGACAAGGTTGTTTCCATCGGAGGGATACACGGCACCATCACGGAGGTGAAAGAAAGGACTATTAAGCTCAAGGTAGCCGAGAACCTAGAACTAAAAATGAACCGGGAAGCGGTAGGTTACGTTTTGAAGGAAGCTAAGGTGAAGGAAGGAAAGGCCAAAGACAAAGACAGGGCTGAAACTGGGACAGGTGACGGTGCTGCTGAAACAGTAGCTGATCGGAGCGAAGAACCTGAAAGGGAGTAACGAGAAAATGTTAGCTGAAAACAGGCGTTAAGCCTGTTTTCTTTATCGGCTGAATTAAGGAAGGGGTAATGGGGCCGGGAGGTGTCGCGTACATTACCACAGGAAGAGTTTATTTCGAAAAGGAGTGGGAACATGCGAAAACCTCTCCCGACCAGGCAGGCAGAAGGCCCTCTGTTCTCCTTCAATGCGGTGTGTAAAGGAGTTGTAGTATCTTTTTTGTCCTATTTCATCATGGCGGCTTTGCTGGCGGTAGTGGTTTATTTTTGGGCAGACCTCGAAATGAAACTTCAGCCGATTAATTACGCTACCGGCCTACTATCGGCAGCGATCGGCGCCTTCGCCTGCGGGCGCCGGGCAGGCCGCGCCGGCTGGTTGCACGGCTTGTTTTCGGGGGCACTATTCATGTTGGGTTCGTACTACGTGGGCATCTTTCTCTGGCCGGCGGCAGTAGGGGTACAGGTTCTAGGCCGGCGGTTGCTGCTGGGAGTGGCGGTTGGATTGGCCGGGGGAGCCATCGGAGCCAATTTATGAGGGGGACCGCCGCATGTGCCGCAACTGGTGTGCCTCCCTTCTCCTCTTTTTTTTCTTCCTGCGTTCCACCGCTGCAGCAGGGGCGGCCGCACCACTTCCTGAAGTAACTGCAGATGCGGCCGCCCTCCTCGACGCCCGGACTGGAGCCATTCTTTACGCCCAGGCTCCTTACGAACATCGTCCACCGGCGAGCACCACCAAGATCCTCACAGCCATAATCGCCTTGGAGAAAGGCCGCCTGACAGACATTGTAACCATTAGCCCGTACGCCAGCTGGACAGAGGGTTCATCCATATACCTGCGCCAAGGCGAGCGGGTAACTTTAGAGGAGCTAATCTGGGGAGCATTGCTGGAGTCAGGGAACGACGCCTGTGTAGCCATCGCCGAATACCTGGCAGGAAGCGAAGAAGCCTTTGCCCGCCTGCAAAATAACAAGGCCCGTGCCATCGGTGCTTGGGATACCCACTTTGTTAACCCTCACGGCCTACCTGATCCGAATCACTATACCACGGCCTATGATTTGGCTACCATTGCCCGGTACGCTTTAAAGAATCCCAAGTTCAAAGAAATCGTCCGGGCCCGGGAAAAGGAACTTTTTGGCCCAGAGGGATCACGTTCTTTTATAAGCACCAATCGCCTTCTCTGGAGCTACAGCGGGGCAGACGGAGTAAAAACAGGAACAACCTCAGAAGCAGGGCAATGCCTGGTAGCTTCAGCCACCAGAGAAGGGCGACAACTGGTAGCGGTAGTGCTTCATAGCGACGACCGCTGGAGCGATGCTGCGGTCCTCTTGGATTACGGTTACGCCGAAACCAGGCTGCTCAAGCCAGCCAGAGCCGGAGAAATTGTGAACTTACGGGTAAGCAACGGGCTGGAACAGGTTCTTCCGGCACGGCTTGAAAAAGATCTCTTTGTAGTGGTTCCTCCCGATAAGGTGGACAGACTGGAAAAGCAGGTAGAGGCGAAAGCCCTAAGAGCTCCCATCGTGCGCGGCCAAAAGGTAGGTAGAGTAAATATCGTACTGGATGGAGAAACGATTGGTTCCTGCGACCTTATTGCGGCCGGTTCCGTGGCATCCCGGACGTTTGCTTCCTGGTTTGTTTGGCGGGTTTACCGCCCGCTCCTTGTGGAACTGAGAAAGCTTCGCCTGCTCTAAGAGAGAAAGTTTCTATCCCTGGTGCAATTTACCGAAAGGAAAGGGACAACCCCCGGCGAATACCTACTTTGCATTTTTTGTGCGGGAGGTTGAGCCGGTGCAAGAGACAGAACGTATTCGTTTACGACCCCTCACTCCTCAAGACCTAGAAAAAATGGCCGCCTGGGACGGTGATGAGGAAATCAGATTCCTTTTAGGATTACATCTTGAAGAAGGGAAAAGTACTTATCGAAAACATTGCGAAAACCTCTTAGGAACGGCGGATAGTAGGCTCTGGGCGATCGAGGTTTTTCCCGATCGCTTTATTGGTGAGGTGGAACTGAGCCAGATAACCTGGCGTACCAGGGAAGCGGAGCTTAAGATTTGCATCGGTAATCCGACTTACCGCGGACGTGGCTATGGAACGGCCGCCATTGAAGCAGTCCTTGCCTTGGCTTTTAACGAGATGAAGCTTACAAGAGTCTACTTACGCGTTTATCATTACAATCACCGTGCCATACGCTGTTACCTGCGCTGTGGCTTTCGCAAAGAGGCCGTACTGAGAAACAGAAAACGTTTTCGCGGCCGGAACTACGATGTGTACTTAATGTACATAGACAGGGAGATGTATGAAAGGCGAATAGAAGAAAAGAAAGTAGCCGCCAAGTAGGCCGGCCACATTTCGTTGACAAGCATCTGTGGCCATGGCTATAATAGGTAAGGCGTAACGTGCATTCCAGTCGCTGTGCACCGGCCTAGAGGAGAGAAGGAGGAAACCAGATTGAGATGGGCGAACGTCACTAAGATAGTAGTTATTGTTCTCCTTGTAGTCCTCATCGCTTTTTTGTCGGTCAAGCCCTTACAAGAAGCAATTCGCCTTGGTCTGGATCTCCAGGGTGGAACCCACCTGGTGCTGAATCTGGTGGACACACCTGAAGCAAAGGTGGACGAGCAAGCCCGCCAAGGGGTCATCAATATCATTCAAGACCGCATAAACCAGTTTGGGGTAACGGAACCGCTGATCCAGCCTGAGGGTTCGCGTCGGATAATCGTGGAACTCCCAGGGCTGAAAGACTCCGAAGAGGCCATCAAGGTTATCCAAATGACCGCTTACCTCGAATTTGCCGACGAAACGGGTAAGGTATGGCTGACCGGTAAGGACTTGAAGAATGCCCGTTTTGTTTACGACAACGAAAATAGACCCATCGTAGAGCTGGAGTTCAGCGCAGAAGGCGCGAAGAAATTTGCCGATGCCACAAAAGCGAATTTAGGTAAACCTTTGATCATCCTGCTTGATAAAAAAGTGGTCACGGCGCCTATAGTAAGAGACGTGATCACTAACGGGAAAGCCGTAATCGAAGGGATAGCCTCAGCCGAAGAAGCACAGCGTTATGCAATTGCTCTGCGATCGGGTGCCCTCCCGGTTAAGGTGGAAATTCTGGAGAACCGGACTGTGGGGCCTAGATTAGGGCAAGATTCCGTGCAAAAGAGTGTTCGGGCCTTCATTATAGGTGTGGCGGCCGTACTCCTCTTCATGCTGCTTTATTACCGGCTCTTCGGCCTGGTAGCCGATTTTGCCCTTTTCGTCTATGTGCTTTTGGTCCTGTGGGGTTTAGGTGCCCTCCGTGCCACCTTGACTCTCCCGGGTATTGCCGGGTTTATCCTGTCCATCGGCATGGCCGTGGACGCCAATGTGATCATCTTTGAGCGGATTAAAGAAGAACTGAGAAACGGCAAAACGATACGGTCTGCGCTTGAAACCGGCTTTACCAGAGCCATGACCACAGTCATCGATAGCAACCTAACGACCTTAATCGCTGCAGGCGTACTTTACTATCTGGGCACCGGTCCCATCCGCGGCTTCGCCGTAACCTTGGGCCTGGGCATAATTGCTAGCATGATAACCGCCGTGCTCGTCACCAAGTATATGCTGCGCCTGCTGGTCAACACCGGGCTAACCGCCGACCTTCGCGCAGTAGGAGGAAGATTGTAATGCGCTTTGATTTTATAAGCCGCAGCAAAGTATGGCTGGCGCTTTCGGGAACGCTAATCATGATCGGCCTGATGGCTCTCCTAATCCGCGGAGGACTCAATCTCGGGCTTGACTTTCGCGGCGGAACCCTCCTACAGCTGCGCTTTACTAAGACCGTAAGCACGGAAGACGTGAGGAATGTCTTGAAAGACTACGGCCTGGAAAAGAGCGGCATCCAAAACTCCGGTGGCAACACCGTCCTTATCCGAACGCGTGACCTAACTGACCAGGAACGCCAGGACGTGCTCGCCGGCTTAAAAGAGAAGCTCGGTAGCTACGAAGTGTTTCGGACGGAAAAGGTCGGCGCAACGATAAGCAGAGAGCTTACGAGAAATGCCTTCCTGGCTTCGGCCATTGCTTCGGCCTTGATGCTTGTTTATATCACCGTGCGCTTTGAATTCAAGTTCGCCGTGGCTGCAATCCTGGCTTTGATCCACGATCTCTTAGTTACCGTAAGCCTTTTTGCCTTATTTAACATTGAGGTTGACAGCACATTCGTGGCGGCCATTCTAACTATCCTTGGTTACTCCATCAACGATACCATCGTGGTTTTCGACCGGATTCGTGAAAACCTGAAGGCCCGGCGGAAAGAGCCCCTGGAGGAACTAGTAAATAGGAGCATTAATGAAACGCTTACACGTTCCATAAACACGTCCCTTACCACCCTCTTTACCGTCATCGCGCTTCTTTTCTTCGGCGGCGAGACTACGAAGGTGTTTGCCTTAGCATTACTCATCGGGCTTGCCAGTGGAACCTACTCGTCTATCTTTATTGCCTCACCTCTCTGGTACCTGTGGCAGAAGGGAGGCAAGCGCACGGCTGCAGCACCGGCCAAGAGCTAAACCTCAGATTCTCGACGAGCGAGCGCCCCTGCGGGGCGCTTTTCTGTGTTTAAGATTAACTATGAACGCAAAAGCAAACCTGGGCAAAAAATCCGGATAACAGTAAAGCTCAAAGAGTGGGCCAACTTAATAAATCCTTTCGCCGGAGGGAAGGCCAATTTCAGCATCAAGCCGGCCTTCTCAGGGCAAACTAGCCTTGAAAAGGCGAGGGAGGAGGGCCCAACCTGCGCAGCTACTATTCGCTTGTTCGCCATGAAGGTAACCAGGAACTATTTCTTTTTGCAGAACTGAGCATTCTCGCGCTCAGCGCCGGATGGCCGGTGCACATTCATGTGGAGGGCCTACGAGGTACTGGAAAAACCACGATTTTGCGCGCTGCCCGCTCAATACTTCCCGCTCTTACCCGCATCAAGAACTGCCCGTACAACTGCGATCCTACGAGACCGCATTGTCCCCTTCACCGACATCTAAGCCCGGGCGAAATAGCTGCCCTGGGCACGGAAGTAATTCCGACCCCTTTTGTTGAGATTTCCCATGCTGCCAAAATCGGCACAGTCGTTGGGACCCTGGACCTCAAGCGCCTCACCGATCCTCATTGTCCAGAGGCAGCTCTCCTGCCCGGAACGCTTCCTCAGGCCCATCGCGGTGTCGTTTTTGTAGACGAAATCAACCGTCTGGCCGATACCGCTCCGGAGTTAACCGACATCTTGTTAGATGTAATGGGCACAAAACCGGGTCGGATCCAGATTGAGGAAAACGGCCTTCCACCGGTGGAAATCCCGCTCCAGGTGAGCGTCTGGGCCGCCTCAAACCCTGATGAAGAGCCTGGGCCTTTAGCCGACATCCGGCGCCAGCTTTCCGACCGCTTTGATTTCACCGTTCGTATGGGACGCCCGCGACAAGTAGAAACGGTATTGGATATCTTGAGCCTTGGCCTGCCAGAGGCTGAAGAGAATTCTAGGCAAACGGAAAGCCAGATGGCAAGAAACCTTAAAGAACGGGCTGCCGAATTGATCAAGGTAATCTTAGGCCGCGAACTTCTCGAGGACCTGGCCACCATTTATCTACGCCATCACCTGGAAAGCCTGCGCGCGATACAGGCAATCAAGTTGGGTGCCGTTCTTCATGCTGCCTGGAGGGGTAGTTCTCAGGTGGAAAAAAGCGATCTTCTGGCCGTGGCCCCCGCCGCTCTACGGCACCGAGTGCGCGCTGAGGACTTGGCAAGCATCCTGTCCTGGTTGGCAGAACCGTCTAGCGAGGCTCAGAGGGAGGCTGCAGGCTTGGTAAGCGTGAAGGGCGGTAAGATACCCGTAACGGCAAATCAAGCTGAAGCTGTTCCTCACGAGGAACGGGGTGCAGTACGCCTTCAAACCGTACGCTGGTGGCAGGCCGCCAGAGACAGGTGGCGGCAGCTCTTGCGTTCCACACGGCAAGGTCCTTCAGGAGGGCGGCGGGGTGGTAACACTTCCCTTAACCGCCTGCTTAGTCAGGAAGGGCAAACTGCAGGGGGCGCACTTCCGAATCCTTTAGATCTGCCTCTCGTAGCACCACCCCTGGCGGCCCGGCAACTGACGGAACTCGATCCTGAAGAAGCCGTTCAACCGGCGACAAAGGCTGAAGTTGACGATGTTAAGGAATGAAGGGGTTTTCAAGTCTGTCGGTGAGCGCCTGGCGCTTTGCCTCGAACAGGTCGGAGCAGCTCGCCTCGGGGAAAGCACCGTCATCAGCCGCTCAGTACACCTCATAGAAGTAAAAAGGCCTCAAGTGGTAAAGATAATGACGAGCGCCGATGCGGGGCAGGTGTTTTACGGCCGAAGGGTGCCGGGTACTGTTTGCCATATCGACATTTTCCATGCTGTTGGGCAAGTTGATCACCGGAATATAGCCGACGCCATTCGGGCAGTTGTTCACTCTGCAGTAGGCGAGAATGCAGCCTGGATCCTTGATCACATGGACTTACAGACCGGCACAGGCGGAGGGCGGCTTTCCGGCACGCTGAACTACGGCCGAGAAGCATCCGTGCGGCGCGCCCACGCCAATCACGTTCACCTGGCGACAGAAATGGATCCTGCCCTTTTCTCTTTGTTCGTGCCGGTTGTAGTGGCAATAGAAGAGGAAATCCTAAGGCAAAAGATAGAAATCCGGCAAGTAGAGAAAGTGGTGCTGGAAAACCCGCCTCAAAGCGCGGGCGGTACGGCCGACCTGTCTCCTTACGCCAGCAGCACGGATTCTTATCTTCGCGAAAAAACTGGCCAGCCGCACTCGGGCTTTGTAGGCCAGAGAGCTTCGGATGAGCTACAGAAGCTGAACCATACCCTCCAACTGGCGCGGGAGACGCTACCTCCCGAGGAGCTCCTGGTCCTTCTGCGGAATCTGCCGCAAGGGTCTTATACTAAGGCCAATCTTGAAAAACGCTGGGGGGACCTGGAACAAACACTGTCCCGTCTCGAAGGTTCAAAGTATATTCGCCGGGAGAGAGGGCGTTTTGTTCTGACGGAAGAAGGGCAGCGCCTTATGGACTTGTTGGAGCAGCACCTCCCGGAGCTGGAAAGCTATTTTCGCCAGATGCTGCGCCACGTTCCTTGGGAAAACGCGGCTAACTTGGGGTTTTTTGAACCCGAAGCGAAAAAAAGCATACATCTCTGCCGTCCGGGGCGCACAGGAACCGAGATACTACGCAGCACCGAGCTCGACCTGCCAGGCACCATTTTTGTCGCCGCCAGGCGCTGGTTGAAATTGAGAGGAGACGTCGGACGGCTGGAGCCAACAGATCTCAGGTATACCGCTCCCAAACGCCGACACCAGCAGCAGATTGTACTGGTCCTGGATATTAGCGCCAGTATGGCCGGTGAACGACTGAGGGCCGCCCGTTTCCTAGCCGAACACCTTGTGCTGGCAACGCGGGACAAAGTAGCCGTTATTGCCTTTCAGGAACAGAATGTGTTCGTACCGGACCGGTTTACCCGTCGCTTGGCGGCAGTAGAAAAACAACTCTTGGCACTAAAAGCTTACGGCCTAACTCCCTTGGCCAAGGCTCTGAAAGAAACCGTGGCCTTTATTCAGTCCTCTCGAGTACGTAACCCGCTAATCATCCTCATTACTGACGGAATCCCGACCGTCCCTTTGGCCGGCGGCGACCCTGCTCATGATGCGCTCGAGGTAGCAAAAGAACTGGCAAAGCTAAAGCTCAAGCTCATCTGCGTCGGGCTCGATCCTAACCGCCAATTTCTCGAAGAACTCTGCCGCCACTCTCGAGGAAGGCTCCATATCGTCAAAGAACTGGAACCAGGTATCCTGGCGCGCCTCATCCACGGAGAACTCGCCGCCCGGCAGAGATAACCAAGGCTTTAGCAGGAATAATGGCAGGATGCGCCGAATAGAACCCTCACCGATCTAATAGAGCGGGGAGGGTTCTTGCGTGTTTATTCTAATAGTTGCTCTCTTCTGCGCTTTACTGGTTGCGGTTTTCGCCTTACAAAACTCTGTGCCGGTTACGGTTACTTTTCTCGCCTGGCGTCTGGAGATGTCGTTAGTTCTTATTATTCTCGGAGCGGCTGTTCTAGGTGCAGTAGCCGTTTTTCTTTTGGGGTCGATGACGCTCCTCAGGCAGCGTCACCAGCTTCGCGAGGCAGGACGGAAGATTAAGAAGCTGGAAGATGAGCTGTCTAAGCAAGCTACCTCTTTGCCGTCCCAACAAAAAGAACAACCAGCTGAATCCCTAATCGGCGAAAGGAATTCGGTAGAGTGAAGCGGTGGAAGGTAGCGCCGCACTGTGCCCGTGGCGCGGCTCTTAAGCTCAGCCATGCGCTTGGCATCTCCCCGCTTCTGGCTACGCTTCTTATCCAACGCGGCTACACCGAAGTTGATGCGGCCCGACGGTTTCTGAGGCCGGAGCTTTCTGACCTGCACTCTCCTTTTGCCTTCCGGAACATGGAGCAAGCGGTGGAGCGGCTCAATAGTGCCCGCCGTCGAGGTGAGTGCGTCGGTATCTTCGGAGACTACGACGTGGACGGCATTGCCAGCACGGCTCTTTTGGTGAATGCTTTCTCTGCCTACGGGCTGAATGTTATCTACCGTTTGCCCGAACGACTTACAGAAGGATACGGGCTTAGCCGGAGAGGGATGCAAGAGCTCATCGACCGCGGTGCACGGCTCCTGGTAACTGTAGACTGCGGAATAACCGCTCAAGAAGAAGTAGCTTGGGCTCAGAGCCGGGGCGTAGATGTTATCATCTGCGATCATCACCTGCCGCCCGAAGGGTTGCCGCCTGCCGTGGCCATCCTGGATCCCAAGCTTCCCAACGAAGAATACCCATTTTCCGAACTGGCGGGAGTAGGTGTTGCTTTAAAGCTGGCGCAGGCTTTGACGGGTAGGCTCGAAAACGGTTGGCTTGAGCTTGCGGCCCTCGGCACGGTTGCCGATGTAGCTCCCCTGACTGGCGAAAACCGTACCTTAGTCTGGTACGGTCTCAAGGCCATGCGCTCTTCCAGCTTTCCCGGCCTGCGGGCACTTCTGGCGCTGGCTTCTCTGGACAGCGCACAGCTGAGTGCGGGACAGATCAGTTTTCGTCTGGCGCCGCGCCTCAACGCCGTCGGCCGATTGGGTGACGCCACACCGGGGGTTGAACTCTTTCTGACTTCGGACGAGGACCGAGCCTATGAGCTTGCTCTTCTTTTGGAACATGAAAACCGAAGGCGCCAGCAGGTTGAGGAAGAGGTGCTGGCGCAGGCGGTAGCCCAAATCGAAGACGCCGGCTTAGAAGGCGAGCGGGCTTTGGTGGTGGCCGGCGAGGGTTGGCATCCTGGAGTTATTGGAATTGTGGCCGCGCGACTTGTGGAAAGGTGGCGGCGACCTGCTTTGGTTATTTCCTTGAACGGCGAAGAAGGCAAAGGTTCTGGACGGAGCATTCCGGCTTTTTCTTTGTATGAAGGGCTGAAGAAAACACGACGGTGGCTGAAAGAGTTCGGTGGTCACCAGCTGGCGGCCGGCTTTTCGCTGTCTAAGGCAGATCTGCCTGTCTTTCGCGAATCCTTTTTGGCCGTGGCACGCTCATCTTTACGAGCTGAAGACCTGATCCCTTCCCAACAGATAGATGTTGAAGTAAGACTGGCCGATCTAGATTTTAAAGCGGTGGCGGAACTAACACAAATGGCACCGTTCGGGCGCGGCAACCCCGAACCCACGTTTCTAGCACGCGACCTGTTGGCAGCACGTGTGCAAGCGGTCGGCCAAGCCCAGGAACACCTGCGTCTAGAACTAGTCCAGGGAGACCGAAGAGTAGGAGCCATCGGCTTTGGCTTCGGTAACCAGGTCTCACTCATCAGCGGTAACAAATTAGATGTGCTTTTTTACCCCGAAATAAGTGAATGGCATGGACTGCACACCGTTGAGCTCCGAGTTAAAGATCTGGCGACGGCGAACGATCCGCCTGAAATTTGTTGTCGGGCACAGATGAGAGAGGCACCCTGCCTGCACGACTTCCGGGGCAAAGAAGTCTGTGCCCTTCGCGCTCCGAGTGCCGGTTCGGGGACAATCGTTCTGCAAGTTCCGCCTGCCAGTCCGGCCCATTTTCTTGACCAGCTCCGGAACGTTCCTCCGGGCGGCTCAGTTTGGCTTACGTTCGGCCCGCAGGAGTTGGAGCTTAACTATCAGACGTTGACCGAATACCCCGACCGTGACTTTTTGGCCCGGCTCTACCTAAAAGTCAAGGCTGCAGGCAGGTACGGTGCAACAGCCAGTTCGCTCAGCCTTAGCTTAGGTGTTCCGGTAGAGAAGGTAAAATGGGGCCTTGTTATCCTTGAGGAACTTTCATTGGTATTCCGCAAAACTAGGGCATCAAGTGGCGAGCAGGTGTATGAACTGCGCCAGACACCAAAAGGGCAGCGCGTGGACTTACAAGCTTCGCGCACTTTTCGGAGTCTCGAACGCGAGCGCCGCCAAAGGGTGGCCTTCCAAGAGTTCTTTGCCCGGGCTCCCGGACCTGTTTTGGCTCACGTTGTCGGTTTGTTGTGGGAGAAAGCACATAAGATGACAAAAAGACAGATCGTATGTTAGACTAAATATTGATTAGAATCCCTTGGTTTGTCTGCACTTCTTATAAGTTAAGAGTACCCGCTTTGCGGTATCTTGAGGAAAGAAGGGGCAGGGCGTGGACCTGGAAAACCTCTTGGCCAAACTTGAAACTTACAATCCAAACGCCGACAGGAGCCTGGTTGTGCGCGCTTACTCCTTCGCCGAGAAAGCCCATGCAGGCCAGTTTCGTATTTCGGGCGATCCTTACATCCAGCACCCGCTGGGTGTAGCCATGATTTTGGCGGAATTAGAACTCGATATTATCACCATCGCCGCCAGCCTGCTTCACGACGTGGTTGAAGACACTCCGTTTACTCTCCAAGACATCGAACGTGAGTTTGGAAAGGAAATTGCGGATTTGGTCGATGGCGTAACTAAACTCAGCCGGATCGAGTACAAATCTAAAGAAGAACAGCAGGTAGAGAACCTGCGCAAAATGTTCTTTGCCATGGCCAAAGACATCCGGGTGATCCTGATCAAGCTGGCCGATCGCCTGCATAACATGCGCACTTTGAAATTCCTTCCAGTGAAAAAACAAAAAGAAATTGCGCACGAAACGTTGGAGGTTTATGCTCCGCTCGCCCACAGGCTGGGCATCTTCCGGATCAAATGGGAGCTTGAGGATACAGCCTTTCGCTATCTGGAGCCGGAGAAATACTACGAGCTGGTGGAAAAGGTTGCCAAGAAACGTCAGGAGCGGGAAACTTACATCAACGAGGTCATCGCTACGCTCAAAGAGAAGCTTGCCGAAGTGGACATTAAGGCCGAGATCCAGGGACGCCCGAAACATTTCTACAGCATCTATCAAAAAATGACCGAGCAGAACAAGGACTTTAGTGAAATCTACGACTTAACCGCGGTGCGGGTGATCGTGGATACAATTAAGGACTGTTATGGTGTACTCGGCGTTGTGCACACGCTCTGGAAACCCATCCCTGGGCGGTTCAAAGATTACATTGCCATGCCCAAGATCAACATGTACCAATCTCTACACACGACAGTTATCGGTCCTAATGGTGAGCCCTTGGAAATACAAATTCGAACCTGGGAGATGCACCGCACGGCCGAGTACGGCATCGCGGCACATTGGCGGTACAAAGAAGGTACCCGCACAACCGACGAGTTCGACCAAAAGCTTTTCTGGCTCAGGCAACTCCTGGAGTGGCAACACGATCTTAAAGATGCCCGGGAGTTTATGGAGACCCTCAAGATCGACCTTTTTTCCGATGAGGTTTTTGTTTTCACTCCCAAAGGCGATGTTATCGACCTGCCGGCGGGATCATGTCCCATCGACTTTGCATACCGAATCCATACCGATGTGGGACACCGCTGTACCGGAGCCAAGGTAAACGGTCACTTGGTGCCCTTAGATTACAAGTTGCAGAACGGCGACATCGTTGAGATCATTACCAGCAAGCTCGCCAATGGGCCTAGCCAAGACTGGCTTAAGCTGGTACGAACCCCTCAGGCGAAGGCCAAGATCCGTCAGTGGTTTAAGAAGGAGCGACGGGAAGAAAGCATCGCCCGCGGCAAGGAAACTCTGGAAAAAGAAATCCGCAAGCTCGGTTTCGAGCCGCACCAGCTCCTCGGGGCCGAGCCGTTACAGGCAGTCTTGGAGCGCTTGAACTTTGCCACCCAGGAAGACCTTTATGCTGCCGTGGGTTACGGTGGAATCAATGCCCATCAGGTAGTGCTTAGGCTTCAGGAAGAATACCGCCGACTGAACCCTTCGGCAGCACCCGGAGAGATCCTCCCGGAAGTACCTCGACGGGCAAAAACTAGCCGCAGCAGCCACGGGGTTCGGGTGAAAGGAGTGGACAACCTTCTGGTGCGCCTTTCCCACTGCTGTAACCCCGTGCCCGGCGATCCCATTATAGGGTACGTAACCCGCGGGCGGGGGGTATCCATCCACCGCGTAAGCTGCCCCAACGTAGCTTTCCTCAACGACCCGGAACGGCTCATCGAAGTGAGCTGGGATCAAGACCGTTCGGCCTCATTTGAGGCGGACGTAGAACTCGAAGCTATGGATCGACCCGGGCTTTTAGGCGATGTCATGAATGTACTTGGGGACATGCGCACGCGTATCAGTGCCGTGAATGCCCGGACGACAAAGAATAAAATTGCCATCATCAACCTTAGACTGGAGATTAAGGATCTTGACGACCTGAAATCCATCATGAATCGTTTGGGAAATATTCGCGATGTTTTCAGCGTAGAGCGGGTAACGTCGGCTTAAGGCATTGGGTATCAGATAACCTGAAAACGATTTAAAACACCCAAACTGTCAATCCATCTATGGCAATTGGCTAACGAGGAGGCATAGGAGTGCGCGCAGTTCTGCAAAGAGTGAAGAAGGCCAAAGTAAGCGTAGGTGAAGAGGTGGTCAGTTCCATTGGTCCCGGGTTAGTGGTGCTCTTGGGGGTTGCTGCCGATGACGGCGTCAAAGATGCGATCTACCTGGCAGAAAAAACGGTTAATCTACGGATCTTTGAAGATGAGGAAGGGAAACTCAACCGCTCGCTTCTTGAGGTAGGCGGCGAGGTACTTGTGGTTTCTCAATTTACCCTCCTCGGCGATTGCCGGAAAGGACGCCGCCCGAGTTTTGTGGATGCAGCACCGCCAGAGATTGCCGAACCGCTGTACCAAAGCTATGTCGAGGCAGTTAAGAAAACTGGAGTTAAGGTGACTACCGGTATCTTCCGCACGGAGATGTTGGTAGAGATCCATAACCATGGCCCGGTAACTTTGATTCTCGAGAGCCGGAGGGAAGACAAACATGCATGTTAAGCGTATCGTAGTAGGCCCTCTTGCCTCAAACTGTTATTTGGTGCGCTGTTCTGATAACGGAGAAGCCCTGGTGATCGATCCTGGAGCAGAGCCTGAAGTGATCCTGAAACAGCTGGAAATGGAGGGGCTTACTCTTCGCTACATCATCAACACACACGGACATGGCGATCATATTGGAGCCAATGCAGCCCTTAAGGAACTAACTGGGGCGGCAATCCTTATCCACGCCGGCGATGCGCCCATGTTGACTTCGGCAGTGAAAAACCTCTCAGCGTGGCTGGACGGAGGAATAGTTAGCCCGCCGGCCGACCGTACACTGGCGGACGGCGATGAGCTCAGGTGCGGTGATGTAGTGTTTAAGGTGCTGGCCACGCCTGGACATACCCCCGGGGGGATATCTATCTTGGGCCCGGGGGTTGTGTTTACCGGCGATACCCTCTTTCAAGGGTCGATCGGCCGCACCGATTTTCCGGGCGGTTCTTTCACCGTGCTGCTCAAGAGTATCCGGGAAAAACTCTTGATTTTGCCGGACGAGACACTGGTCTACCCCGGACACGGACCGGCCACCTCCATAGGCAGGGAAAAAATGGAAAACCCTTTTCTGCAGTGAAGACCTTGTGCTTCTTCTAAAAGAATTTGCTGCTGCCGGTGTACAGACAGGAGGATTTACGGCAAGAAGGGCGAAATGCGTAACTAGAGAAAAAACAAAAAGGGGGATGCTTTAGATGATCGTCGGTGTGCCCAAGGAAATTAAGGACCACGAGTTTCGAGTTGGAATGACCCCGGCCGGCGTGGAAGCGATGCGCCAGGCCGGGCACCGCGTCGTAGTCGAAAAAGGAGCGGGTGAAGGGAGCGGAATTAGCGACGCGGAATACGTACAGGCCGGCGCAGAAATTGTGCCTACGGCAGAAAAGGTGTACGAGACGGCGGACATGATTGTCAAGGTCAAGGAACCGCTTCCGCCCGAATATGATTTAATGCACGAGGGGCAAATTATTTTTGCCTACCTCCACCTTGCTCCGGAAAAAGAACTTACCGCAGCGCTCCTCCGCAAGAAAGTTGTAGGTGTGGCCTTCGAGACGGTTCAGCTCCCCAACGGGACCCTTCCCCTGCTTACCCCAATGAGTGAGATTGCGGGCCGCATGGCCGTGCAGATTGGTGCGCATTATCTGGAGAAGCACAATGGCGGGCTCGGAGTTTTGCTTTCCGGCGTCCCCGGAGTTCCACCGGCAAAAGTAGCCATCATTGGCGGTGGGACGGTGGGCATGAACGCAGCACGCATAGCCGTAGGTATCGGTGCCGACGTAACCGTCCTTGATATCAAACTGGATCGCCTGATATACCTCGACAACCTTTTTCAGGGTCGCGTGAAGACCCTAATTTCGAACAGTTACAACATCGCCCGCTTGGTGTGTGAGGCCGACCTGGTTATCGGCTGCGTGCTGATTCCCGGAGCGCGCACGCCCATCTTGGTTACAGAAGAAATGGTAAAGAACATGAAGACCGGCGCAGTAATTGTGGACGTAGCTATTGATCAGGGCGGATCGGTAGAAACCATGGACCGCATCACGAGCCACAGCAATCCGACTTTTGTAAAATACGGTGTCGTGCACTATTCGGTACCCAATATCCCGGGAGCAGTGGCGCGCACATCTACCTTCGCCCTTGCCAATGCCACCCTTCCCTACGCGCTGCAGCTAGCAAATAAGGGCTGGAAGAAGGCTATGCAGGACGACCCTGCGCTGGCCAAAGGGCTTAATGTGGTAGATGGGAAGGTCACCCTTCAGGCCGTCGCAGAGTACCAGGGGCTGCCGTATACCCCGGTCGAAGAAGTGCTAAATTAAAGAGTAAACCGGGCCGCCCTCCGGAG
>JASKLG010000073.1 GCA_030153805.1 Bacillota bacterium
CCGGTCCAAGCGCTACGGTTTAAAGTTGACCGTACTCATGGTGGACCTGGATAATTTCAAGAGCGTCAACGATGCCTGCGGGCATTTGGCCGGAGACGCGCTCCTCAAGAAAATTGCCGCGCGCATTGCTTCCAGCGTGCGCAGCGTGGACGTGCTCGGGCGTTATGGGGGTGACGAGATTGCCGTATTGCTCCCCGAGACGGGGCCTATCGAGGCTTACCAGGTGGCAGAACGGATACGTCAGGCCGTGAGTGAGCTTGCTCGGGAGGAGTACTGCCAGGTGACCACGAGCATCGGTATAGCCAGTTTTCCCCAGCACGGCGAGAATGCCGAATCCCTCCTCGCGGCGGCCGATCGGGCCATGTATTATGCCAAACGGCAGGGCGGAGATCGCGTTCTAACCTATGCGCAGCTGCCCCCGGCAGCGGGGGCGGAAAGAGAGGACGGCCGGCCGATCTCATGAGGGCCGTAGGTTACAAAAGGCGAGAGGAATCGGGCTGGATTAAGTGGGGCCGAGAACTCCTAGACCTTATCTTTCCGCCGGCGGCCAAGTGCGCCGGGTGTGGAAGGGTTCTTGCTCCAGGTGAGGAGCTTCTCTGCCGGGGGTGCCGGGAGGCTATATCCTTATTAACAGAACCTACGTGCGGGCGCTGCGGGCGGCCGCTGACCCACCCCGGGCTTTGCGCGCACTGCCGGAAGGAAGAGTGGGCCTTCGTGCGCGCCTGGCCGGCCGCCATTTATCGCGAGCCGCTCCGGGAGATCTTGCATTCTTTTAAGTACGGCCGTGAAACGCGCCTGGCGCCGTTTTTGGCCGGGCTTGTAGTGGCCCGCCTAAAGGCGGCCAGTGGGGTTCCGGCTACGCCGCTAGTGGTGCCGGTGCCCCTTGATCCCGGGCGCCTCAGCGAACGCGGGTTTAACCAGGCCGAGCTCTTGGCGCGGGAGGTGGCCCATGCCTTTGGCTGGCCGCTGGCCATAGGTCTCCTCAGGCGCACGCGTCCGACGCGCCCACAGGCGGAGCTGGCGGCCGAGGAGCGCCGGGAAAATGTTGCCCATGTCTTTCAGGCGAGGACAGAGGCGGCGGGTAAAGTAATCGTTCTTATTGACGATATATTTACTACAGGGGCTACGGCCGATTCGGCGAGTGCTGCCCTTTTGGCGGCCGGGGCCCGGAAGGTGTATGTGGCCACGGTGGCTGTAGCTTCCAGTCATCCTCACCCTCATCAGCGGGGCGCGGATGGAATTTTAGCTGAGCCTGCAGTTTGAGGATTAATATTGGGGGGCGGGTTTATGGAGGTCCGCAATTGTCCGCGCTGTGGCAAGGTTTTTGTTTATACGGGCTTCAACCTTTGCCCGGCGTGCCGGCGGGAAGAGGAAGAGCTCTTTGACCGCGTGGAGGCCTTCTTGCGTTCCCACCCGGGGGCCAACTTGGAGGAAGTAGCCGAGGGTACGGGTATTGCCAAGGAAATAATCCTGGACTTCATCAGAAGCGGGCGCCTCGTTACCACACTGAAATCAGAGGGAGCGCTACGCTGTGAAATATGCGGCCGGCCAATTGATCAAGGGCGCATCTGTAAAGAGTGTGCCGGCCAGCTCAAACAGGGCTTGGTGAGGGAAAGGGCCCAGCAAGCGCCGTTTCAACGGAAGGAAGGGGCTTCCAGGCGGGAACACCGGCTTCATATTGCCGACCTACTGAGGGAGAAAAGCGAGGGAGAAAGGCGCCGTTCGGACAAGAAATAGCCTTTGCCGGAAGGAACTCAACACGGGCCGGCAGAGTTAGGTACCGTCTCTGCAGAAGACCTGCTGTAGGGTTAAGTTTCGCCGCTTTCTGCCGATAAGGTTATTGAGTGGGGATCGGGACTATGCCAAAGGGGGCTGGAAAGATGACCATTACTTCTCCAGGGCTTAACGGGGTTTTGCAGGCCTATGGCAACCAAAAAGTTACAGCTACTGAGGGCCGGCCCACCGCCCGGACGAAGGCCACGAGCGGCGACCAGGTCATCTTGTCGCAGCAGGCCCGCTACTTAAGCCGTGCCCGGGAAATAGTGGCCCTAAGCTCTCCGGTTCGGAGAGAAAAAGTCGAACGCTTAGCTGAAGCGATAGCTGCCGGAACGTATCAGGTCGACCCGGAGGCAGTGGCGGAGAAGCTTCTGGCCGCGCCGCGCCTCTTTGACCGGGAGGTCTAAACATGAGCACCTCGGCCCTGGCCGAACTAACCCGGCTCCTCGAAGAACAGGTACAGGTATACCGCGCGTTAAATGAGCTGGCCGAACGTAAAGAACAGGCCCTGCGCCTGGCTGAGATAGAAACCTTGGACAGGCTGCTCAAGGTGGAGCAGGCCCTGGTTTTCGAGGGCGGGGAGCTGGAAAGGCGGCGCTTCGAGGCGCAGAAGAAACTGGCCGCTGCCTGGGGCGTCCCGGTCGAAGAAGTCGTTCTTTCCACTGTTACGGCTCGAGCCGATGAAATCACCGCTGCCCGCTGCCGGGCGGCCGGAGAAGAGCTAGGTGCGCTCCTCAGCACCCTTAAGGAGAGGAATGCCCGCTGCGCCAGCATTATTGCCGGCGCGCTTGACCTAGTTAAAAAAACCCTGGAGCGAACGGCTGGCGGTTTAAACCTGGTAGACCGCCGGGTTTAAGGAGGTTCAAGGGTGAGCACGTTCTTCGGAATTGAGATTGGGCGCCGGGCGCTTATGGCGCAGCAGCGGGCGCTGGAGACCACAAGCCACAACGTGGCCAATGCCAACACCAAGGGATACTCGCGGCAAGAGGCGGTTCTCGCCACTACCTCGCCTTTTTCCTATCCCGGTATGGGCGCCGGACAATTGGGGACGGGCGTGGTGGTGCAGAGCCTGCGCCGGGTAAGGGAGAGCTTTCTCGACGCCCAGTTTCGCAACGAAGTTAAGGCCCTCGGCCGCTGGGAAGTGCGGCGCGATACGCTGGAAAAACTGGAAGCTATTTTGAACGAGCCCGGAGAAAACGGGTTGAGCAAGCTTATGGACCGTTTCTTCGCTGCCTGGCAGGAGCTGGCCAAAAACCCGGAAAGCGAGGCGGCCCGCTCCGTGGTACGGCAGGAAGGGATTGCTTTGGCCGAGGCTTTCAATCACCTGGCCGCCCAGCTGAACGATCTTTCTGCCGACCTTACGACTTCCGTCGGCGTCCGGGTGAACGAGGTAAACTCTCTCGCCCGCCAGATTAGAGATCTCAACGCCCAAATCGTTAAGGCCGAGTCGGGCAACATGGCCGCCAACGACCTGCGCGACCGGCGGGACCTCCTCCTCGATGAACTGGCCAAGGTGGTGCCGATTCAGGTGGAAGAGGACCGGTACGGCGCCGTCACCATCGTGGTGCGCGATCACACGCTGCTCAGCGGGCAGCAGGTGAACGAGCTGCGCTTCAATCCCAGCACGGGTGAAGTGAGTTGGGCGGACGGCGCAGCGTATGCACCGCATGTGACCGGCAGCAACCTCTATGGCAGTCTGGAGGGGCTGCTGGAAGCGCGGGACGAACTGCTTACGGAGTATAGGAGCCGACTAGATGAACTGGTGAAAAATATAGCTGAGGCGGTTAACCGGCAGCACCGCGCGGGGGCAGGAATAGACGGCAGCACCGGGCTAGATTTCTTTTCCTTCGACGTGCAGCGCCCATCCGTGACCATCAAGGTGACCGACACCATTCTGAACGACACCAAAAAAATTGCTGCGGCAACTCCAGTGAGAGATCCTGAGAGCGGGGAGCTAGTATTAGATCCTGCAACAGGTGAGCCTGTTCCGCCTCCGCCCGGTGATGGCTCCAATGCCCTGCTTATTGCCCAATTGAAGAACGGTTGGGACAAAAATGGCGACGGGACCATCGACGTTGTTTTTGCCGACCAGTACAACTCCTGGGTGGCCGATCTGGGCGTCAAAGGCCAGGAAGCCGCGCGCATGGTGGACAACCAGGAGCTGCTCACCTCGCAGCTCGACAGCCGGCGGCAGGCCGTCTCGAGTGTATCCCTCGACGAAGAGATGGCCAACATGGTTCGCTTTCAGCAGGCCTACAACGCCGCAGCGCGCCTCATCACGGCCGTCGACGAGATGCTCGATATCCTCATCAACCGCACCGGGATCGTAGGGAGGTAGCCTAAATGCGCGTAACTAGCGGCATGATCGCCGCCACTTTCATGCGGGACATCAATAACAACCTGCGCAGTCTGGCCAAATACCAGCATCAGCTGGCCAGCGGGAAACGCGTGAGCCGCCCTTCGGATAACCCGGTGGCCATCGTCCACAGCCTGCGCCTTCGCTCCGACCTGGGCGACATCGAACAGTTCGCTAAGAACGTCGACCATGCCCTTTCCTGGCTCAACCTTACCGACACTGCCTTGAGCCAGGCCGGCGACATCCTGCAGCGCGTCCGGGAGCTGGCCGTCTACGGCGCCAACGGAACGCTCCCCCAGGAATCCAGAAATGCGCTGGCCGAGGAGGTGCAGCAGCTCTTCGACCAGCTGGTGCAGGTCGGCAACACCACCTACGCCGGGCAGTACATATTTGCGGGAACGGAGACTAAGACGGCGCCGTTTCAAGTCCAAATTGATGGGAATGGTGATATCTCTGTCCTATTCAAGGGTAATAACCAGGCGAAGGAAACGGAAATCGGCACCAACCAGAAGCTCCGGTACAATTTGAGCGGCGATGTGGTCTTCAAGCAGCCTGATGCTTTTGCGGCCTTACAAAACCTCATCACCAATCTCAAGAACGGTGCCACCGACCAGATTTCCAGCACCGACATCGCCGCCATCGACCAGGCCATCGATCACCTGCTGGCCGTGCGGGCCGAGGTGGGTGCCCGTGTCAACCGCCTGGAGATGACCAAGTCCCGCCTTGACGATGCCAACATTAACTTCACCGATCTTCTGGCCAAGGTAGAGGACGTGGACGTCGCCCAGACCATCATGGAACTCAAGAACCAGGAGAACGTCTACCGCGCCGCTCTGGCCACCGGCGCCCGGATCATCCAGCCTACCCTCGTCGACTTCCTCCGTTAGAGGAAGGCATCGTCCTGAAGTCTGCCGGCGGCCGGCCAAGGAGGTTCGCCAGTGCTCAAAGTAACCCTTACCATCCACACAGAGCCGGCCCTCATCGGCATAGAAAGCAAAAAGGCGCGGGCACCCGTGGCAGGCGGGCTCGCGCCTTTTCTGGTTACAATTTCCCACCCCCGGCTCGCGCTGCAAAGCGAAGAGGCACGCATCGTCCTGGACGCCCGTGCGGCCCGTACCTACGCCGGGCTGGCCGGTTACCGGGAACTTACCCGGCTTGTGGCCGAGCAGAGTTATCAGGATGTCCTCGCCGCTATCGAGGAGACGGCAGCAGAGGGCGACCGGCTGGCTGCCTTTTGGGTGCCGGGGAACACCATACCGGACGTGGCTGCGGAACGGCCCTACCCGCGACCTCCTTTTAGCTATGGTGCCCCGCCGGTGCACCCGGTGCGCGTTACGGTGATCCCGGGCGGCGTGCGGGCCGAGTTTACGCCCGGTCGGGTGAGGGCCGAGCTCGGGGAGAAGCCCCCCGGCAGCCCTTACGAACCGGGTATGATTAGGGTTTACCTGCGGCAGTACCCGAAAATAGAAATTGAGGCGCAGGTCTTGGACGAGCGTGCCTAGTCAGTCAGTCATTACTCTTTACCTTCCTGGGTAAGCCTGTTCAGGTGCTCCTGGACGGCTTTTTCCTCGGCCTGGAGCGCCGCCAAGTACTCCTTAAGGCGGGCTACACGTTCTTCTTTAGTGGGAAAAGGCCGGTGGAAATGGGGGGCAAAACCGCGGTGGCAGCCGCAGCCGTAAGGCCCCCAGCCGAAACCAAAGCCATGATGAGGAAACATCAACCTTCACCTCCTTTCCTGGCAAACACTTCCTGGTAACGCTGTAAAAACTTCTCTAGATTGTTTTTTTGCTGGGCAAGGCTTCTGGCCCACGCATGGAGGAGTTCTTCTCCTTCTTCGGTCACCCGGTATTCCTTCCGGGCCGGGCCAGGCCCACCCGTCTCCCAAGTAGACACAACATAGCCTTCTTCCTCGAGGCGCCTCAGGTTGCGGTAAATACCACCGGGGTCCGCCTCGGCCAGGCCGAAATCTCCCAGCCGGTCCAAGAGCTCGTAGCCGTGGGCCGGCTTTTCTAACAGGAGGAGGAGTAAGCAGGGCTGTATGAACCCTTCCCGCCGGGAGGCTGGGCCTGGGCCGTGACAGTCGCACCCCTCGTGGTGGTAAGGACCGCGATGAAATCCGCACATATGTGACCCTTCTTTCCAATATGGCATCCTTACTTAGCCGAAGCCGCTAATGGCTCATACCACTGTTATTCACCGTCATTCCCGTCCGTTGTCCGCACGCACTTTTCGGCGGGCGGAAGGACGCGGTTTATCACCGTTGCCACAACAAAGATTACAAAGACGTTGGTTACCCAGCGGGTCAGCGAAAACCGCGCGCCGAGGGCGCTGGTTTCGAAGATGGCCATGGGTATCTTCAGGGTGGACCAGGCGCCGAGAAATACCATGACATTAAAGTAACTCGCGCCTTTACGGTGCATCGTCTCGGCCACGGGGAAGGCACCGTAGAGGGGGCCCGCAGCGGCTGCACCCAGGAAGATGCATAATAACGCGCCTAGGATGCCCGAACCAGGGCCTAAGCACCGCATTACCGTCTGCCGTGGCACCCAGACATCGAGCAGGCCTAAGATCAGGAATACGGGCGGCAGGACGCTCAACATTTCGGCAAAGTTGCTCCAGGTATTCCGGATCAGGGCAGGGCTGAAATGGGGAAAGACCAGAGCCAAAACCGCATCGATGAGAAGAAGTGCCAGGGCAGCTCGGTAACGTTTTACTGCGGCGAGCGCCGTCTTCGTCATGCTCCTACCACCTTTACGATCACCAACGCCGTGAAGAAGGCGAAGAGGTAGTTCAGGCCGTTGCGCCACAGTACTTCGCGCCATCCGAAATATTTGGCTTCGAGTGGTGCAGTGACAACACCCACGGTCATCAATGTGGAAATGAAGACCGCTATTTGGGCGATGCCGGCTCCCATTTTAAGAAGCGAAGCGGCGAGTGGAAAGGCAACGAAACCAGGTATGAGAGTGATTGCTCCCAGCACAGAAGTTAGGAACATCCCGGCAGCCCCCGACGATTTGCCGATGAGGCGGGCTATGGTTTCGGGTGCCAGGAAGGTCAGCATGAGTCCCACGAGCAGCAGGACCGCAGCGAAATCCGGGAATATGTTGAAGAAACTCCTGCAGCACTTGGTTACAGCCGCACGTGCCTTTTGCCGGTCCTTCAGGTAGGTGAGGCCCAGCCAACCAAAAGCAAAAAGATAAAGCGCCAACGTGAACACCCAAGGAGCCCTCCTCGAATAGGCTTACTTTTCAAGCCGGTAACCGGCCGGATCATGTACCGCTAAGATGCAGGAGATGGAAGGCGGCTTTACTGGCATGTTACCAATATGTGATCAGATCATATATCTGCAAAGATTATATAACCGGCAATGCCCGTTGTCAATACCAAGGCGTCGGGCATCTGGGCGGGGGCTCTTTGGCTATTTTAGGGAGCGGGCCACTTTGAGCGCCTCGCCAGGGCTGATGTTGCCCTGCAGCCGGAACTCGATGTTATCCGCGAACCAGAGGAGGGTGACCTCGTTGCGTTTAGTGAACGGGTTTTGCTGGACGACCAAAGTACCCTCCGCGCTGCCGATGCTTACCTTTTGCACCCGGGCGTTACGGAAGAAGGAGCTCGCGGCAAAATCGCGGGGGGCGTAGTGCTGGCTGAGGACAAGCCGGCTGTCGCGGCCGCGGAAGTACTGGTTTACTTGTGCCGGGAGCAAGGTAACTATATCCCGGGCCAGGCCG
>JASKLG010000018.1 GCA_030153805.1 Bacillota bacterium
ACAAAAACTGGATGAATGATTGGTTCTGGTTGGCCATCGAAATAAAGGCATTAGAGGCCGCGGTCTGCGCATGGCTTACTCCTAGCAAGCAAGACAAAGCTTATCTTTACCCAAAGCAACGGTACATACTGCGAGAAGAGGAAGAAGCCATAGTGGCGAAAATGGCTTCAAGAAAGGGATTGGAGTACTTGGAGACGGTCTACTCAATCGGTGTGGGCGAGGCTGAAGGAGAAGAGGAGGAAAGAGAGTTTGTAGCCGCTTTTTTGGAGGAGTACGCACGTTGGGCTTTGTTCGATCGTTCGCGAGAAATAAGCGCATTCTTAACAATTGGTATCGGCTTCAGTTATGACGAGCTCTCGGATATGTTGAAAGGTGATGCTTCACACGTTTCCTCACCTGATTTTCTTGGTTATTGGTATGAAGCGCCTGGCCTCTTGCATCTAGCTTGGCTAGAAGTAGCCTGGGCGCTTATGAACGATCAATACGCGCATAAGTGTGACGTGTGCGGTGGAGTTTTCGCGCTCGATCGTCCCTACACCAGGCCGGCCTACATTTGCTCAAAAGAATGCGCTAAGGCCTGGCGGGTTCAGAAGGCGGGCGGGCTGGACGCCCTCCGGGCCTACAATCGTGAAGCGCAAAGGCGGCACCGCGCTAAGGAGCGCCAAAAGGTGAAGTAGGAGCAGCCAGCTTTGCTGCAACCGTTGCTGCAACGCGAGAGGAAAAACATGAAAACGACAGGCAGTTTCGAGAAAGTTGGAGCGAAAAGAATCAGCCAGAATAAGCTTTTCCAGCACTCATCGGAAGCAGGAGGAAAGTTATTAATGTCCTTGACGCGGAGGGGGCCAGAGGTTCGATCCCTCTAGTGCGCACCATATGTACTTAAGCGCAGCATAAGCTGCGCTTTTCGTTTTGTATAGGGCCTGTAGGGCGGCACATATAATAACAAACGAAGGGGGGGACAAGATGACGCACAGCATCAGTATCGCCACGGCAGAACACCCCGCTGCCGTACGCCAACGCCTAGCGGAAGAGCTCCTACAACTTAAAAGAGAAGGTCTAGATGTTAACTTAAGTGAGACTCATCGCGGCAACTTGACCCTGCTGGGCTGTGATATCAGCAGCCGCACTCGTCTGCCTCCGGGGGAGGCTCAACTTATCTTGCGTTACTTTATTGCCAACGCCTTGGCCGATGTCATTGTTAATCACTGGCAAGAAAACCTCGTACGCGAACTAGTACGCGAGGAGTGCCGTCACTTTACGGCAGAAGAACGCAAGGAAATTACTGATATCGTCTTAAAGCGCTTGGACGAGACTTGGGATGCCAACCAGCCTACTCCTTACCTTCAGCGTCGAAACCAAATACTCAAGAAGCTTGTGGAATACCTGGAAACGTCCCATTTTCTGGTACTAGAGGGTTTTATCCGGTTTCGCTTGGGAGAATACCGAGAAGAACTTAGAGAACTTGTGAATCGCGCAGCCGATGATTATGCAGTAGAAAAGGAATATCAGGAGTTCATCCGTCTCCTCCGTTATTTTGTCGACTTACAGGGACCACAGTTGCCTGAGGTACAGGTTGTGCTAAGCGCCGGTGATCGGTTTGAACTCTTCGATGCTGAAAACAGGGCGTTATGCAATGAAGGTTTTGGAGATCGAAGTTATTTGCTTGAAGAATTGAATCATGGTGACATCCTCATCAGCACTTTAATCGCGCTCTCGCCGACTCATATCACCCTACATCAGGCCTCATCCCAGGTTAGCCCGGAACTCACCGATACCATCAAGGATGTGTTTGCCGGACGGGTGGATTTCTGTCCGGGGTGTCCTCTCTGTCGCCCACAATCGTGAGAATAGGGTTTCAACGAGGACCTTGCCGAAAGCGGCAAGGTCTTGTAATATCTACATGAATCTACCGCCCAGATGAAGGGGAACAAAGAATGATTTATGCGGTATTAGGTATAACAGGGGCTTTAATCGGGTGGCTTACGAATGTCGTAGCAGTGTGGCTTCTCTTCCGGCCACGGCGGGCTATTCGGTTAGGACCCTGGCAGATTCAAGGACTGTTGCCCCAACGCCAAAAGGAAATCGCCCGTAGTATCGGAGAGGCGCTGGAAAGAGAGCTTATTTCTTCGTCCGACCTTACGGGTCGCCTGCGAGACCCAGCTTGGAAATCTGCCCTCTTGGTGTCGCTTACGAACCGAGCCATGGAGGAATTGGACCGGCATCTACCGGCCTTCCTCCCCAGGCTACTTCGCCTTTGGATTAAGCAACAGGTCGGCAGGGTGGTTGAGCGCGAGGGACTACGGGCATTGGATGGTGTATTGGCTGATGTGGTTGCCAATTTTACGGAACTTCGCCTGGGAAAGATTGTGGAAGAGCGCTTGAAGGCTTTCTCTCTGGAGCGGTTGGAGAAACTATGCTGGCAGGTTGCCGGACGCGAGCTCAGATACATCGAGTACGTAGGCGGAGTTTTGGGTCTTCTAATCGGTCTAGCCCAGGCTGCGCTTGTTACCACCGGGTGGGTACGATAGGCACTGCTTGACAAGCCCTGTCTGCAGACGTATAATGAGGCCAGCCAAAGAGGATCAAAGCGATGCTGAGGACGATTAGGCCGTATCCGGACCACAGCGAGGAAGGGCCACGGGTGGAAGCCCTTTTGGTTGCCGGACGGCTGAAAACCCCCTCAAAGTGCCTGCCGAATACAGTAGGCGTGGCCGGTGGAGGCCGTTAGAGCTCCGCGAGGCGCTAAGGCGCGAATTAGGGTGGAACCACGGGCTTGTACCCCGTCCCTTGCTTGGGGACGGGGTTTAGTTTTATACCACGACCACGAGGAGGTTGGCGCATGTCAGAGGTTGTAGTAAAGTGGAATGGCAGGAAAGAGCTCTTTCCTTCGGGGACTACCGGGGAACAGGTGCTAAGAAAACTGGCACCTGAGCTGATTCGCCAGGTACTCGTGATGGAAGTAAACGGCGAATTAAGAGATCTTACTCGTCCACTTGAGACGGAATCCGAAATTAGGTTTCTAACCTGGGAAGACGAAGCGGGGAAGCGAACGCTGCGACACAGCGCTTCTCACGTCCTGGCCCAGGCAGTAAAGAAGCTATTTCCCGAAGCAAAGCTGGCTATCGGTCCGGCCATCGAAGACGGTTTCTACTACGACTTTGCCGTATCCCGCCCTTTCACTCCCGAGGATCTGGAGAAAATTAGCACGGAGATGCAAAAAATTATCGCTCAAGATCTACCTTTCGAGCGCCGGGAAATAAGCCGGGAAGAAGCCTTAGCTTATTTCCGTGAGGCCGGGGAAAAATATAAGCTAGAGCTTATCGAGGACCTTCCGCAAGACGCGGTAATTTCTCTTTACCGCCAGGGTGATTTCGTCGATCTTTGTGCCGGTCCCCACGTGCCGAGCACGGGTTACATCAAGGCCTTCAAGCTTCTTAATGTGGCAGGGGCTTACTGGCGCGGGGACGAAAAGCGCGAGATGCTGCAGCGTATTTACGGCACAGCCTTTACCACAAGAGAGGAACTGGACGAGCACCTTAAGTTGCTGGAAGAGGCAGCCCGCCGCGACCACCGCAAGCTTGGTCGCGAGTTAGACCTTTTCAGCCTCCAGGAGGAAGGACCTGGTTTCCCCTTCTTTCATCCCAAAGGAATGGTGCTAAGAAACGAACTCGAGGCCTTCTGGCGCGCGGAGCACAGAAAGCGCGGTTATGAGGAAATTCGGACGCCGATAATACTCAGCCAGGAACTATGGCAGCGTTCTGGCCATTGGGATCATTATCGCGAGAACATGTACTTTACCGAAATAGACGGGCGTGGCTTTGCCATCAAGCCTATGAACTGTCCGGGTTGCATTCTCGTTTACAAAAGCAAGGCCCATAGCTATCGCGAGTTCCCGATCCGGTTGGCCGAGATGGGGCTTGTGCACCGGCACGAACGGGCCGGAGTGCTACACGGGCTAATGCGGGTCCGGTGTTTTACCCAGGACGACGCGCACATCTTTATGTTGCCTTCGCAGATCACCCAAGAGATAAAGGGGGTTATTGACCTCATCACACACATTTATAACGTCTTTGGCTTCAGTTACCAGGTCGAGCTTTCTACGAAACCGGAAAACGCCATGGGGTCGGACGAGATATGGGAGCAGGCAACTTCTGCACTGCGCGAGGCTTTAGAGCAGGCCGGAATGGAGTACAAGGTTAACGAAGGGGACGGTGCCTTCTACGGGCCTAAGATCGACTTCCATTTGCGAGACTGTTTGGGGCGCACGTGGCAGTGCGGGACCATTCAGCTGGACTTCCTAATGCCTGAGCGGTTCGACCTGGAGTACACCGGCGAGGATGGACAAAAGCACCGGCCGGTAATGATTCACCGCACGGTCCTGGGAAGCATGGAACGCTTTATCGGCATCCTTATCGAACACTACGCCGGTGCTTTTCCCACATGGCTTGCACCGGTTCAGGCCCGCGTCTTGCCCATAACCGATCGCCAACTCGGTTACGCGCACGAGGTGGCCGGTGTCCTTACGGCCGAAGGTGTGCGGGTGGAAGTGGACGAGCGGAACGAAAAGATCGGTTACAAGATTCGAGACGCCCAGCTGCAACGTATTCCTTACATGCTGATTGTGGGTGAAAAAGAAATGGCCCAAAGTACCGTGGCCGTTCGACACCGCGAGCGCGGTGATCGTGGTGCCATGCCGATCAACGGCTTTATCGCCGGAATTAAGGAAGAAATTGCGGCGCGCAGCGTCGAAGGAGGAAAATGGTGTTGACGCGCTTTGGAGCTTGTGTTATAGTGAGGGGCGAAGAAGTAGAAGCCATCCGCTTCTCACCCTGCGCGCTTTTGTTGCTACCAGGGTTCGCCAAAACAGGTGGATAGCTGTTTTTGGGGGCGGGTGGCAAACCCGCCTTTTTACTTTTCATCGGTACGATTTGGGAAAAATACTGGAGGTGACATGCTATTACTAAAGACCTGCAGGTCAATGAGCAAATCCGCGTCCGTGAGGTACGCCTTGTGGACGAAACAGGACAACAACTGGGTATCATGCCCACGCGGGAGGCACTCCGGCTGGCTCAAGAAAGAGGATTGGACTTGGTTAAGGTGGCGCCGGACGCCAAGCCGCCCGTTTGCCGTATTATGGATTATGGCCGCTATAAGTATGAACAGAGCAAACGTGAAAGAGAGGCCCGCAAGAAACAAAAGATAATCACCGTCAAGGAGATCCGCATCCGGCCAACTATCGACGAACACGACTACGAGGTTAAACTTAGAAACATGCGCCGTTTCCTCGCCGACGGCGACAAAGTCAAGGTTACTGTGCGCTTCCGTGGTCGCCAAATGACACACACTGAGGCCGGCCGCGATCTTCTGATAAAAATGGCAGATCAGCTCAAGGACCTGGGTATAGTGGAGAGGGAACCGCGCCTGGAAGGCACTCAAATGATAATGATTCTAGCTCCGCGGCCCGAAGAAAAGGGAGGAAAGTAACATGCCGAAGATGAAAACGCGCCGTTCGGCCGCCAAAAGGTTCAAGCTTACTGGGACTGGAAAGATTAAAAGGGCCAAGGCCTTTCACAGTCACCTTTTGGAGCACAAGAGCGCAAGGCGTAAGCGTCGTCTCAAGGGGGCAGGCTTGGTCAGCAAGGGAGACTACGAACGCGTGCGCAAAATGCTTCCCTATGCATGAGCTTAGGTAATAAAAGGAGGCTCGTTTCATGGCAAGAGTCAAGAGAGGCGTCACCGCCAGGAGACGTCATAAGAAAATATTAAAGCTGGCTCGTGGTTATCGGGGGGCTAGGAGCCGCTCTTTCCGTCCGGCCAACGAAAGCGTTCTTAAGGCCTTGTTCTACGCCCGACGCGACCGGCGGGCTAAGAAACGCGAATTCCGCCGCCTTTGGATTGCTCGTATCAACGCTGCGGCTCGCTCCAACGGAATTTCCTACAGCCGCCTGATTAACGGCCTCAAGCGCGCCGGGGTGGGTATAAACCGCAAGATGCTGGCCGAAATAGCCGTTCACGATGGTCGTGCTTTTTCAGACCTGGTAGCTTTGGCGAAAGAACAGCTCTCGGTTAAGTGAGAAAGAACCCGGGCAAGCTAGTCCGGGATTTCTTCTGTAAACCGCCCTGAACCGCCCAGAGCACTCTTTTGGCTTGAAAGTTGCCGGTAGACAACGTGTCTAGGGGCGATTATAATTCCATCTTGTTACAGGCCAGTGACGGCTAAAACGAGAGGAGCTAGAAGAGTGCAGAGATTAAAGCTGGAACTGGGCTTGGGCTGGAGGTTAACGCCGCCACAAGTCCTAGTCATCGGATTTGCTGCCGTAATTCTCGCCGGAACTTTTCTGCTCAGCCTACCACTTTCTTCAGCCGACGGACAAGCGACCCCGTTCGTAAACGCGCTTTTTACGGCTACGTCGGCTGTGTGCGTGACCGGGCTTGTGGTGGTGGACACGGCTACCTACTGGAGCCGCTTTGGCCAAGTGGTAATTCTGGTGCTCATCCAGATTGGCGGGCTGGGATTTATGACTCTCTCAACCTTGGCTGCTATCCTTCTCGGCCGGCGCATCATGTTGCACCAGCGTTTGGTCATTCAAGAAGCCTTGAACCAAGTCTCCCTTGAAGGTGTCGTGCGACTCGTTAAGGCCGTAGTTATTGTAACTGCCGTCATCGAAGGTACGGGAGCACTCCTGCTTGCCTGGCATTGGTGGAAGCTCTATCCGCCGGGAGAGGCTATTTTCCAAGGTATCTTTCATGCCGTTTCCGCCTTTTGTAACGCCGGCTTCGACTTGAAAGGAAGTTTTCGCAGCCTGACCGATTACCGAACCGATGTCCTAGTTAACCTAGTCTTCACCTCGCTCATCATCCTCGGTGGGTTGGGTTTTGGTGTTCTAATGGAAATCAGCAACTGGCCTCATCAGAAGATCCTTTCACTGCACGCTCGAATTGTACTTAAGACCACTTTAGCCCTAATCATTGTAGGCACCCTGTTTATCTTGGGGGTGGAGAGTTACAACCCAGCCACCTTGGCCGGGCGGAGTTGGTTGGAAAAAATACTGGCCTCCTATTTCCAGGCAGTAACACCGCGTACGGCCGGTTTTAACACCCTGCCGATTGCCAACATGCGGCCCGCTTCGCTCTTTTTCATAATTCTCCTTATGTACATCGGTGCTTCGCCGGGGGGAACGGGGGGAGGTATCAAAACGACCACCTTTGTTACCCTCGCCCTGACTGTGGCCGCTACCATCCGAGGTAAAAACCGCGTAGAAATCGCCGGCCGTTCTCTGCCTCCTTCTACCATCCCCAAGAGCCTGGCCATTGCCTTCCTGTCGCTGGCTCTGGTGGTGGGAATTACCATAGCTTTACTTTTGAGCGAAGGGCACGACCTCCTTCCGACATTGTTTGAAGCAACCTCAGCGTTTGGCACGGTAGGTCTTTCCATGGGACTTACGACCCAGCTTTCGGTGCTTGGACGGCTTCTTATTACCGCCCTTATGTTTGCTGGGCGCGTTGGACCACTGACGATTGCCGTTGCGGTAGCCCAACGGCAACGAGAAAACCATGTGCATTTTCCGGAAGAAGCAATTACAGTAGGTTAAGAGGTGACCTGGGTGAAGCGTCAGTTTGCAGTGATTGGGCTGGGTCGATTTGGTTCCAGCGTGGCCCGTACGCTCTTCTCGATGGGTTACGACGTGTTGGCCTTGGATATGAGCAAAGACCGTGTCCAGGAGCTGGCTAAGGACGTAACCCATGCCGTACAGGGGGATGCGCGGGAAGAAGAGACCCTTAGGGCCGTCGGAATCCGCAACTTCGACGTGGTTGTCGTGGCCATTGGCCAGGATATTCAATCCAGCATCCTAATCACCGTGCTTCTCAAAGAACTGGGCGTCAAATGCGTGGTGGCGAAGGCGCAAAATGAACTTCACGCCAAGGTGCTGTACAAGGTCGGGGCCGACAAGGTGGTCTTCCCTGAACGAGATATGGGGGCACGCCTGGCACGCAGCATGGTTTCGGCCAACGTACTCGATTACATTCAGCTCTCCCCGGACTACAGCATCGCTGAAATCGCCACCTACGAGACTTGGGAAGGGAAGAGCCTGCGGGAACTCAACCTGCGAGCGCGGTTTGGTATAAACGTGCTCGCCATCAAGCGCAACCGGCAGCTCACGGTTGCGCCTGGCGCCGATGATTTGATCGAAAAAGGTGATATACTGGTAGTAGTAGGTAGGAATGAAAATATTGACCGACTGGAGCGCGTGTGACGTGCAGGTTATACGTTCGCGGCATAATCCATTAATCAAAAACATCCGGGCCCTGCATGAGAGAAAAAGGCGCCGGCGAGAAGGGCGTTTTCTTATTGAAGGCGTCCGCCTCCTGGAAGAAGCTGTAGCCGCCGGGGTTCATTTGGAGAGGGTTCTGGTCGCACCCGAACTCATAACGGGGGAGCGGGAACGCGCGCTCATGGAACAGCTGAGAGCGGGTGGTGTGACTATCAACGCCGTCACGGCTTCCCTTCTCTCGGTTGTTGCCGAAACGGAAACGCCCCAAGGATTTGTTGCCGTAGCGCGCATTCCGCCACCGCCCGACCTCTATTCTCTGGTTCAGGAAGGGGACCTTCTCGTTCTCGGCGACGGGATTCAGGACCCAGGGAACGCCGGCACGATCATTCGTACGGCTGCTGGTGCAGGAGCACAAGGAGTGTTTTTTTCCGCAGGCTCCGTGGACCCGTACAGTGGGAAAGTAGTACGGGCCAGCATGGGCTCTCTTTTCCGGATAGCCGTGGACGTGCTCGGCGACAGCCGTGAATTGGTCAAGGCATGCCGCTCTGCAGGTTGGGAAGTGCTGGTTACCTCACCCATTGGTGGCACTCCCCTATGGCAGGTTACGATGGGAGGAGCACTTTTGGTAGTACTCGGTAACGAAGGTGCTGGTGTTTCCCCGGAACTTCTGGAAGCCGGAACGCAGCGTGTTTACATACCTTTAGCCCGTGCGGTGGAATCCCTTAACGTAGCCGTCGCTGGCGGCGTGATTCTCTTTGAGGTCGTACGCCAACGGCAGTGCAACAACCAAGAAACGATGCCGGAAGCGTAGTTGTCAAAGGGTGGTCCATGTGCTATAATCAAAGCCAGGATTTCCCCAGATTTTTGAAGGGGTGGATAGCGCATGAGGGCCACGGACTTGCTCTGGCGCGTGTTTGAGACGACGGGGTCTATCATTGCCTATCTCGTGTACCGTAAACTGATGCTACAATAAGTTACTTACAAAGAAAGGCTAGGAAGAAGAGAGTAGATCGGACCAGCCCTGCAGGGAGGAGGAGCCGCAGACTGAAAGCTCCTCCGGGCCCGGTACGATCGAAGTTCCCTTTGGAGCCGCAGGCTGAAGCGCAAGCTGTAGGCCGTGCCGGTTGGCCGCGTTAGAGGCCGAGAGGGTACAGGTTTGTACTGAATCAGGGTGGCACCACGGAAGGATAAGCTTTCGTCCCTTAAGGGAGGAAAGCTTTTTTGTTATGAACTGCAAGGAGGGGAACTTGGTGGAAGAAAAATTGCGTACTTTGGCCCAGGCCGCGAAAGACGCCGTCCAGGCGGCCGAGAGCCTGGAGGAATTAGATGGAGTTCGTGTCCGCTTTCTCGGCCGAAAGGGCGAACTTACTCAGATCCTAAGAAGCATGAAAGACCTACCTGAGGCCGAACGGCCGCGCTTGGGGGAGTTGGCCAACCGGGTCCGTGATGAACTCGAGGCGCAGCTTGCCGAAAGGACCGAAAATCTGAAACGCGTCTTGGAGGAACGCCGGCTGGCAAAAGAAAGGCTGGATACTACTTTGCCCGGCATCCGCCCCACGCTAGGTCACAAGCACCCACTTACTTGGGTTTTAGAGGAAATCAAAGACATCTTCCTGCGTATGGGCTTTGATGTGGTAGAAGAGCCTGAAGTTGAATACGACTACTACAATTTCGAGGCTCTGAATATCCCTAAAGATCACCCTGCCCGCGACATGCAGGATACTTTCTACATCACGGATGAAATACTTCTCAGGACCCATACTTCACCTTTCCAAGCGCGTACTTTGGAGCGCATGGCTCCCGAGGTTCCGGTGCGGGTAATTTGTCCCGGCCGTTGTTACCGGCGTGATCCTGCGGATGCTACCCACTCACCCATGTTCTACCAAACGGAAATCCTGGCGGTGGACAAGAACATCAGTTTTGCCCATCTCAAATGGATTCTTATTACCTTTGTTCGAGAAATGTTTGGGAAAAACCGGGAGGTTCGTTTCCGGCCGAGCTTTTTTCCCTTTACCGAGCCCTCGGCCGAAGTAGATATATCATGCCTGGTATGCGGTGGGAAGGGTTGTAGCTTGTGTAAGGGTACAGGCTGGTTGGAAATCCTGGGTTCCGGCATGGTGCACCCCAAGGAGTTGGAAATAGCCGGCTATGATCCGCGTAAGGTATCCGGTTTCGCTGCCGGAATGGGCCCAGACCGGATCGCCATGCTTAAGTATGGCATTGACGACATCCGCCTTTTCTACGAAAACGACCTGCGCTTTCTGCGGCAATTCTAAGGAGGAAGATGGCCATGCGCGTACCATACTCGTGGCTTAAAAGTTATGTGGAAGTTGACCTCCAGCCTGACGAGCTGGCCGAAAAGCTTACCATGGCTGGATTGGCCGTGGACAGCATTGAGCGAATGGGTGCCGACACCAGCAATGTCGTGGTGGGGCTAGTTAAAGAATTGAAGCGGCACCCGGAAGCCGACCATCTTTGGGTAGTGCTTGTAGACACTGGGGAGGGGGAGCTACGCCAAGTGATCACCGGGGCTCAAAACCTCATCCCGGGCGTCCGCGTGCCGGTAGCCCTCCCTGGGGCAACCCTTCCCGGCGGAGAAAAGATCGTGGAGACGCGATTCCGGGGCCTCCTTTCCGAAGGCATGCTGTGCTCGGCTCAAGAATTAGGACTGATTGAAGACCGGCCGGAGGAAGAAGCAGGTATTCTGATCTTAGAGGGCACCCCCCCTGTAGGTGCCGACATCCGGACTGTAGTGGGGTTGGGCGAGGTGGTCTTCAACTTGGATGTTACCCCCAACCGCCCTGACTGCTTGAGCATAATAGGAGTGGCACGCGAGGTGGCGGCCCTTACAGGCGCTAAGTTGAAGCTACCGCCGGTGGATGTTAAGGAATACGGTGGAAATATCAACCAGTGCCTGAAGATCCGCGTAGATGCTACCGACCTCTGCCTGCGCTATGCCGCACGCGTGCTTAATAATATCCGCGTCGCTCCTTCACCCGGCTGGCTTCAGCGGCGGCTTCTGGCAGCGGGAATGCGCCCCATCAACAACATCGTTGATGTTACTAACTATGTAATGCTAGAAACCGGCCAGCCCCTTCACGCTTTCGATTATACCCGCCTAGCCGGGCATGAGATCATCGTCCGGCGTGCCCGGCCAGGTGAGAACCTCATCACTTTGGACGGCGTCGAGCGTAAGCTTTCGCCGGAAATGTTGGTTATTGCCGATAGCGAGCACCCAACAGGTTTGGCTGGGATCATGGGAGGACTTCTTTCCGAGATTACGGACGAAACCAGCACGGTAATGCTGGAGTCGGCCTGCTTCTACAACATCAGCATCCGACGTACCGCCCGGCAGCTCGGCATCCGCTCCGAAGCCTCCCTGCGCTTTGAGAAGGGTGTAGACCCGAACGGTGTGCTTTTTGCCCTGGAACGTGCGTGCCACTTGATAGAAGAACTCGGTGCCGGCGAGGTAGTAGAAGGGATCATCGATATTTACCCCAATCCCGTCTCTCCCTGGGAGGTAAAGATCTCCCCGACGCGCATCCGCGATCTGATCGGTGCACCGGTAAGCGATGACTTCATTCGTTCCTCCCTGCAGCGGCTTGGACTTGAGATTGTGGGCGATGAGGAACACAGCCTAACGGTGAGGGTACCTACCTTCCGGCCTGACCTAAGACAAGAAGCAGACTTTGTAGAGGAGGTGGCCCGCCTCTATGGTTTTAGCGAAATCCCGGCAACGTCTATGGAAGGTGTCCTCAGCTTAGGACGCAAGCCGCGCGCACTTCAAATCGAAGATAGGGTGAAAGAAATCTTACGGGCTGCCGGTTTGGATGAAATTCAGACTTATAGTTTCGTCCATCCCGGCGGTGTTGATAAGTTACGGCTCGCCCCCGATGACCCGCGACGCCGCCTGATCCGCCTGCTTCTTCCCCTTTCGGAAGAACAGTCCGTCCTGCGCACCACGCTTCTGCCGAGTCTTCTTGAGGTGGCGGCTTTAAACCAGCGCCGCAAGACAGGGCCGGTTAACATCTTCGAAGTGAACCGTGTATACTGGCCTAGAGAGTTGCCGCTCAAGGAGCTACCGGAGATGCCCCGGCACGTGGGCGTGGTCCTGGCAGGCCTCCGGGGCGAAAGTTCTTGGCAGGGAAAGGCAGCTGATAACGACTTTTACCGCTTAAAAGGTATACTTGAAGCCCTCCTTGATGCTTTCCAGGTGGAAGGAGAATTTGTCGCGACAACTTTGCCGACGTATCACCCGGGACGACAGGCCATGCTGAGCGTTGCAGGGAAGGAAGTAGCCACTCTGGGAGAACTCCACCCGGAAGTTGGCGAGGCCTTTGGGCTCAGCGGGCGGGTTTACGCCCTTGAACTCAACCTTGAGCAGCTTGTACCGCAGATAAACCTGGCGCCGCGCTACAGACCCTGGCCGCGTTTCCCGGGAGTGGAGCGCGACTTAGCTTTCTTGGTTCCTGATGACATGCCGGCCAAAAGCGTGACGGCCGTACTCAAGGAGGCAGGCGGCCAGGTCTTAAGCGAACTTAAGCTTTTTGACCTGTACAGCGGCGAGCAGATTCCGCCTGGTTATAAGAGCCTAGCTTATTCATTTGTTTTTCGAGCTCCCGATCACACTCTTACTGAGGAGGAAGTAGAGCCCGTGCTGGCCGCCATTATCAAAGCGGCGGAAGAGCAATTAGGAGCTCGCGTGCGACGGTAATGCCCATAAGGTCGCACACAGCAGGATTTTACCTTGTCAGCGCGGAATAAAAGGTCTAAGAAGTCGCGATAACCTCAACGAAGGTGAGACCTATGACCGGCAACGTACCGAACCGGGTTACGGTTAGGATTATGGACGAAGATTACGTGGTGAAAGGAAAAGCCAAGCCTGAATATATCCAAAGACTAGGCCAGCACGTGGACGCAGTTATGGCCGAGATACGGAAAAACAATCCCTGCCTGAGCACAACCCAGGTGGCAATCTTAGCAGCAATAAACATCGCTGCCGACTTCTACCGTGTGAAAGAGGATTACGAAGAACTTCTAGAACTTCTCAAGGACGAGGAACCGGAGCAACAAAGGGGCGGAGGGCCGTGAACTGGTTGGACGTGCTCATCCTCCTCATACTGGTGGTAGAGATGTTGCTAGGCTGGCGGGCGGGCCTAATCGCTATGATTGCGCAGTTGGGTGGTTTTATCTTCGGCCTTTTCCTGGCAACCCGTTACAGCGGTGCGTTGGCAGATATCTTGAGCGGCTACTTGGTTGGATCACCCCTTCTTCTCAGAGCGCTGAGTTTCCTGGGCTTATTTTTGGCCGGCCGCTATGGGTTGGCTCTGGCGGGCGAGTTTGTTAAACGGGCGCTTGCGCTTCCCGGCTTAGCTACCTTGGACCGACTGGCAGGAGCGGGCCTTGGCCTGGCCATAGGGACGTTGGTAGTAATCCTTTTGGTCAGTTTTCTCACCTGGTTGCCGTGGCCGCAGTTGACCCGGCTGGTTCAGGAATCTGAGCTTGGTCAGTATTTCTGGGCGGCGGCACCGGTATTCGGCCGTTTCTTCTGGGGAGATTTGGCCCCTGGCCTTCTGCCCCGGTATACTATTCCAGGAGGACAGCAGGCTGGCTGTCCTTTCTGTCTTTGGGCAACAGGAAATCCGGCGTAAATGCAGGGTATGATGGGCACGTTAGGTAAGCGGGAAGGAGGGCTGCCTTGAACAATATAGAAATAGCCTGGGTTTTCCTTGAAATAGCCGACCTTTTGGAAATAAAAGGGGAGAGCCCGTTCAAAGTTCGCGCCTACCGGCAGGCGGCACATGTTCTGGCAGAGCTGGATGAAGAGGTGGCTCATTATGCTCGGATGGGACGTCTTACCGAGCTTCCCGGTATTGGTGCGGCGCTGGCGGCTAAGATTGAAGAGCTTCTCGAGACGGGTTCTCTCACCTATTTAGAGCAACTGCGTCGAGAAGTGCCACCTGGTCTCCGGCAGATGTTGGCTCTGCCCGGTGTAGGCCCGCACACAGTGCGGACGATCTTTACCTATTTGGGCATTTCCTCCCTAGAGGAACTTGAAGCTGCCGCACGTGCAAAGAAACTACGCAATTTACCGGGGTTAGGGGTAAAAACGGAACTCGCCATCCGGCACGGTATTGAGCTTCTCCGTTCCCGCCCAAGCGGGTTGCCTTTGGGGCTGGCTTTTCCGGCCGCTGTGGAGATAAGTGAGATATTGTCTCAACTATCTCAAGTGCAAAAGGTAAGCCTGGCGGGTGATGTGCGCAGGGGCGAAGAAATAGTAGGCCAAATAATCATTGTAGCGGCGGTAGCGCCTGCGGACCAGGAGGTAGTGCTCAAAACCTTCCAGGCCGCTCCCTATGTACGCCAGACCCTCAGGATTGAGCCAGGGGCGATAACCGTTCTTTTGGGTATCGGGTTAGAAGCGACTTTAATGACGGTACCGCCGCCGGCCTTCGCCTGCCGGCTTTGTTACCATACCGGTCCTCCTGCTCACTGGAATGACCTGGTCGAGTGGGCAAGAGCACGGGGATTCGAGTTGACTCCGGACGGGCTACGCGGCCGGGATAGAGAACTCCAGGTGTTTTCGGAAGAGGAACTTTATCACTTGCTTGGGCTGGCGTTTGTAGCGCCGGAGCTCAGGGCAGGGCGGAACGAAGTGGAACTCGCGGCCCGTGGTGCGCTACCCGAGCTGCTTCGCCCTGAGGACATGCAGGGCGACCTTCACCTCCATTCCAATTGGAGTGACGGAACGGAAAGTATTCAGGGGCTCGCCCGGGCGGCAGCCGACCGCGGCTACTCATATATTGCCATTACGGACCACTCGCAGGCTTTGAGTATTGCTAACGGACTTACCCCGGAACGACTGGTCGAGCAGGAAAAGGAAATAGAAGAAGTGCGAGCGAATTACCCTCAGCTCTTCCTCTTTTCCGGGATTGAAGTGGACATCCTGGCCGACGGCCGTTTAGATCTTCCCGATGATGTCTTGGCCACACGGGATATAGTGGTGGCGTCGGTTCATTCCGGCTTCAAGCAAGGCCGAGAGACGATGACACATCGGATTCTCACAGCTTTAGCCAACCCGGCGGTAGATATTCTGGGCCATCCCAGTGGCCGCCTTCTCGGCCGGCGCGATCCCTACGCCGTAGACCTCGAACAGGTACTGGAGGCTGCCCAGCGCTACGGCAAGATACTTGAGATAAACGCTTCGCCGGAAAGGCTGGATCTTAGTGCAGAGTGGGCCCGCCGGGCTAAAGAGGCCGGGATTAAGCTGGCCATCAACAGCGATGCCCACGACGTCAGGCGCTTGGCAGATATGGAGTGGGGTGTCTGCGTGGCCCGCAGAGCCGGCTTGACGCGGGAAGATGTGGTCAATGCCTGGCCGCTAGAACGGCTGCGGGATTATATCCGCTTGAGGAGAGAACGCGTTTATGCGAATTCCTGAACTCTTAGCGCCGGTTGGAGGACCCGAAGCTCTACGGGCTGCCGTAGTTAACGGCGCGGATGCCGTCTATCTCGGAGGCAAAGCCTTTAATGCTCGGGGCTACGTGGCCAATTTCAGTGATAAAGAGCTAGAAGAGGCTATCAATTACGCCCATGTACGCGGAGTCAAGGTGCACCTTACGTTAAATACCCTTGTCGCCGACGGCGAGCTGGAAGAGGCAGCTGCCTTCTTAACTCGGGCATACAATCTAGGTGTGGATGCGATCATCGTACAGGATATGGGTATTGCCCATCTCGCTCGGCAATGCGTACCAGAACTACCCATTCATGCCAGCACTCAGATGAGCGTGCACAATGTGAACGGTGCCCAGCTCCTCAAGGACCTGGGCTTTGCCCGCGTGGTTCTGGCGCGCGAGCTCAGCCTCGAGACGATCCGGCGCATCAAGGCTGAAGCCGAAATCGAGGTAGAGGTGTTCGTGCACGGTGCCCTCTGCGTTTGTTATTCAGGGCAGTGTCTTATGAGCAGCTTGATAGGTGGCCGTAGCGGTAACCGCGGGCGTTGTGCCCAGCCTTGCCGCCTGGAGTACACCCTTGTAGACAAAGACGGCCGGCCGCTGGCCGACCCGGAGAAGGTAGGCCGGCATCTATTGAGTCCCCGCGACCTGAACACTCTTCGCTACCTGCCGCACCTTATCGAGGCGGGCGTCGATTCTTTGAAAATCGAAGGGCGAGCCAAACGGCCGGAGTACGTTGCAACTGTGGTACGCATTTATCGGCGGGCGCTGGACCTCTATGCCGAGCGTGGAAAAGAAGGATACGCCGTAAGCCCTACCGCGGAAAGAGGGCTGGCGCAGGCGTTCAACCGCGGTTTCACAAGCGGTTACCTGTATGGGCGACCGGGCCGGGATCTCATGAGCTTCAAGCGAGCCAACAACCGGGGAGTTTTTCTTGGACGGGTCCTGACAACCAAGGGGCACCGGGCACGAATTTTGTTGGAGGGAGAACTGGCCGTTGGAGACGGTATCGAAGTTTGGGTGTCGCGCGGCGGCCGGGTTGGGACGGAGGTAAGTTGCCTCTATTTGGATGGAAAACCGGCACGTATAGGAGGAGCCGGCCAGGTAGTGGAAGTGGACTTGCCGGAGCGAGTAAAACCCGGGGACCGGGTTTTCAAGACGGCCGACGCCAGGCTTCTTGCTCAGGCTCAGGCCAGCTACAAGGAAGCGACCACCGGCCAAACCGTACCAGTGAGGCTGGAGGCCGTAATTACGGCGGAAAGACCACCGGAAGTGAGGTTTATCGATCCCGAAGGACGAATTGGCAGAGCGGTAGGCGCCGCCCTGCCGGAGAAGGCTCTGAAACACCCCTTAACCGAAGCAAGTGTTTTGGAGCAGCTTCTTCGCCTTGGCAACACTCCTTACCGGGTGGATGATGTAAGACTGGAGCTGGAAGAAAACGTTCTCGTACCTTTCAGCCAGCTTAACGCCCTCCGCCGCGCAGCGGTCGAACGCCTAACCGAAGCTAGATTGGCGCCTTTTAGGCGGCAACCGGTAGCAGTGGAAACCTGTGTTCCGCACAGGCTCAAGCCGGTGTCGCCGGCGCGGGCAGGAAAGAGGCTACGCCTGGCCGTAACGGTAAGTTCGCCAGATCAGGCAAGAACGGCTTTAACCGCAGGCGCCGACGTCGTGTATCTCGGCGGCGAAACCTACTGGGGGAAAAAGCCGCCAGGTCCCGAAGAGTTGGCGGATGTGGCTGCTGAAGCGGCGCGCAGCGGAAAGGAGGTGGTAGCATCTTCTCCCCGCATTACCTTTGACGAAGAGCTGAAAGCTCTCATTCCGTACTTTCAAAAAGCGGTAGAGCTCGGCCTGCCTGTTCAGGTGGGGAACTTGGGCTCGCTGCGTTTGGCCCAGAAACTTGGCGCTCCGCTTCTTTGCTTGGACTGGCCCTTATACAGTTTTAACACTCCAGCCCTGACCCTGTGGGAGAAACTGGGGGCAAAGCGAGTTACTCTTACTCCGGAGTTGAACCGTGAGCAGCTTCTGGCATTGGGACCCACGACGCTCGAGCTCGAATATCTTGTACAGGGACAGTTAGAAATGATGGTTTCTGAGTTTTGTCTGCCCGGTAGTGTTTTGGGCGGTCTGACCATCGAGCACCGGTGTACCCGGCCGTGCATGCGCCTGGGGGAAATTTATTTGAGCGATCGTAAAGGAGTTCGTTTTCCCTTGGGGTGTGACCAGAGCTGCCGTATGCATATCTTTAACGCCATGGACCTTTGCCTCATAGCAGAAGTGCCTTTTTTGCGCCGGGCCGGTATACAGCTTATCCGTATCGAAGCGCGTAACCGACCGCTGGAATATATCAGGCAAGTAACCGCCGCATATCGCCGCGTCTTGGATGCAGCCTATCCGGAGAAGGCAGCTGAGCAGGAGCTCGAAGTACTGACTAAGCTTAGTCCCGCCGGAATTACTCGCGGGCACTTTTACCGGGGGGTCGTTTAGTGACAGTTGCCACGGGAAAGACGAAAGCTAAACTAGATTGGGATAAAATAACTGCTTTGCTGGCGGCCAAAGCCGATACTCCGCTAGGGGCAGAGCTCGCACAGGCGCTCGAGCCAAGCGCCGACCCAGCCGAGGTGGAAGCTTGGCAGGCCGAGACAGCGGAGGGCCGAGAGCTGGTGGAACGCGGCATAATCATCCCTTTGGCCGGTGTTGCCGATATCCGGCGTTGCGTGGAACGCTGCCGCCGCGGCGGCACGGCCAGTATAGAGGAACTCTACCAGTTACGCCTTACCCTAGAAGCCGGCCGTAAAGTTAAAGCTATTCTTACGGATGAAGTGGCGCTGCCGCTTCTTAAGGCCCTAGGAGGAGAAATGCCCCTCTTTCCCGACTTGGAGGAGCTACTCAGGCGTTCAGTAGCTTCGGCCGAAGACCTAGCGGATGAGGCCAGCCTGGAGCTCCTGCGTTTAAGGCGCGAAAAAAAACGGTTGATAAACGCCATCCGCTCTCATCTGGAAGACATGATACGCTCGCCGGCGGTGCAAAAGTACCTCCAGGAACCGATCATTACCATGCGGGGCGATCGTTACGTGCTGCCCGTTAAGCAAGAATGGCGCCAGCATGTACCGGGGGTAGTCCACGACCAGTCGGCAAGCGGGGCCACCTTGTTTATTGAGCCGTTGGCCGTCTTTCAGATGGGTAACAACCTGCGCGAGATCGAAGCGCGGGAACGTCGTGAAGTGGAGCGCATCCTCGGCGAACTGGCAAGGCGCGTCGGTGAACAGGCTGAAGGCATCGGCATGCTGATGGCAAAGCTGGCGCGCCTGGATTTCATCATGGCCAAAGGCCGGCTGGCGGTGGCGCAGGATGCGGTCCGACCTTCCCTTAACTGCGAAGGACGGCTGAACATCCGCTTAGGCAGGCACCCTTTACTAGGTGCCGAAGCTGTGCCGATCAGCCTCCCTTTAGGCCGAGCTTTTCGCATTCTCGTGGTGACCGGTCCAAATACGGGCGGGAAAACGGTTACCTTGAAGACGGTAGGGCTCTTCGCGCTCATGCACCAGGCCGGGCTGCACGTGCCTGCGGCTCCTGATACGGAGCTTCCGGTCTACGACCGTATCTTTTGCGATCTTGGCGATGAGCAGAGCATTGAACAGAGCCTGAGTACGTTTTCCTCGCACATGAAGAACATTGTGGACATCCTAGCAGGGTGTACTGCACGAAGCCTGGTGCTCTTGGACGAACTGGGAGCCGGGACAGATCCGGCTGAAGGTGCGGCTCTGGCCAAGGCTATTCTGGAACACTTGGCAGAGGTGGGTGCATCAGTAATAGCAACTACCCACTACAGCGAGCTTAAGGTCTTCGCTTACAGTCACCCGAGGGTTGAGAACGCCTCGGTCGAATTCGACCCGGTTACACTCAAGCCGACATACCGGCTGCTCATCGGCCTGCCTGGGCGCAGCAATGCTTTCGAAATTGCAGCCCGCCTTGGCTTGCCTGAACCTCTTGTCTTGCGGGCCCGCACTCTTCTTTCTCAAGCTGATGTGCGCACCGATGACCTCATCCGATCCTTGGAGGAGAAACGGGCGTATCTCGAAAAACTGGAAAAGGATGTCGAATCGGCGCGTACGGAGGCTGAACGGTTAAAGAAAGAATGGGAAGCCAAACGGGCCGCGCTCGAAGCTCAGAAAGAAGAATATCTCCGCCGGGCGAAAGGAGAGGCCTTGAGTACCTTAAATTATGCCCGCCGAGAAGCCGAGCGAATTATACGCGAGTTGCGGACTGCTTCCTCAAACCTCATCGAAAAAGACCGGATCCTGGTGGCGCAGGAGGCGCGTCAGCGTCTCAGCGAAGCTCAGGAACGGGTGCGGCAAATCTTGGCGGAGCAGCAGGGGGTCTCAGGGGGTGAAGAGGAAACAGGCCACACCGAGTTCAAGACCGGTCAAAGCGTCTTTATTCCCCACCTAAACCTTAGCGGCACGCTTCTGACCGACCCGGACGCAAACGGCAACGTACGGGTACAGGTAGGAGTCTTGAAAATAGATTTAAGAACCAGCCAACTTCGCCTGCAGGAGACGAAAAAAGACCGGCGGGAGGAAAAGAATTTAGGGTCGATTGCTGCTGCTAAAGCACGGAGTATCTCGCCCGAACTGGACCTCAGGGGCCTAACGGTGGAGGAAGCAGAATATCGAGTAGAAAAATACTTGGATGATGCTCATCTAGCAGGTCTAGAAAAAGTAAGGCTGATCCATGGTAAAGGCACCGGGACTTTGCGGCAGGCCGTGCAGAACCTGCTGGCCCGCCATCCGCACGTGGAGCGTTTCAGTTTGGCTGACTACCGTGAAGGGGGAACGGGGGTTACAGTGGCCGTGTTAAAGAAGTGAAATTGGCCAAGGCCCGCGCGTAGGCGCGGGCCTTCGTTCATTGTTGTCCGGGAGGCGGTGGGGGAGGTACGTAATCTGGGGCGGGAGCTGCTTCCGGACTTCCGCCTGGCTGTGTCGTGCCTTTAGGGGTTCCAGGCTCCTCCGGCCTGCTTTGGCCCGGCCCTTCCGGGCCAGGTTGTTGTCCAGGGTTTTCCGGCCTTTCTGGAGGTAGTGCCGGCCCGTGCAGGTGGCATGGCTTCTTCGGTTCGGTACCCGGGGCAAAGGCCTTAAGTTCGGTCGTAGGGCAGTAGGGAGTGGCCAGTTCACCGGTTTCCGGGCACACGAGAACCTGGACGGGCGGAGCCGTATGCTTCGTACAAGTTACCGTGGGCACTTCCAGCACTGAATCGGCGGGCTCCTTCCCGTCGCTGCGCTTTGCATACGGCTCTTTGCGCCTGATAAATACCTTGGTTACCGGGTCCGGGCAGAATTCGGTCGCTAGTTGGCCCGTTTCTGAACAAACCGTGGCCACCACGTGGACATCGCAAGTGGCAGTGGGTTCAGTGCCCTGAATAAAGAGCTCTGTTACTAAGTCCTCGGGTGGACAGAGGTTGCCCGGGAGGAGGCCCGATTTATTGCAAACCGTAACGGCTACGAGCCCACCCGGGCGAGGGAAATCCCGGGCCGGCGTTTTGGCTAACGCCGAGCGCATAAAATTGGCCCAAATCCTGGCCGGGAGGCCGCTCCCGATACCGTGGCGGCTGAGATAGGTGCGCTGCCCCTGTTCTTTGGCGTCGGAGCCGATCCATACGGCGGCCGAAAGATCTGGAGTGTAACCTACAAACCAGACGTCGTTGTTTTCGCTGGTTGTACCGGTCTTACCCGCTGCCGGACGCCCTATGCTGGCGGCCGAGTGGCCGGTGGCGTAAGGTTTCGTGATTACTCCCTTTAGCATGTCCGTCATGAGGTAACTTACCTGCGGAGAGAGAACCTGGGTTCGGACGGGCTTTTCTTCGAAAAGCACGTTTCCGTTGAGGTCTTTCACCAAGGTAACGGGATAAGGCTTAACGCGAAAGCCTCCGTTGGCCAGGACCGCATAAGCGCTGGCCATCTCCAGCGGGGAGACACCTTGGGTCATGCCGCCGAGAGCCAAAGCCAGCTGCCGGTCATTTTTAGGACCGCTTTTAACCAGGCTTGTAATACCCATCTTTTCGGCGGTAGCAATGACCTGATCTACGCCTACTTTTTCCATAAGCTTTACGGCTAGGACGTTTATTGATTTTTCGATGCCGACGCGGAGCGTAGTGAGGCCTCCATACTGTCGGTTATAGTTGTCGGGCCAAATTTTTCCCTGGTACATGGTAGGAGCATCGTCCAGTACCGAACCTGGCGACCAGCCTTGAGCTAATGCAGTGGTATAGACAAAAGGCTTAAAAGCGGAGCCAGGTTGGCGCAAAGCCTGCACTGCGCGGTTAAATTTGGTTTCCGCATAATCCCTGCCGCCAACCAGAGCACGAACGGCGCCTGAATTAGGGTCGACGGCTACGAGCGCGCCCTGTGGTTGAAGAAGCCCGTTGGCATCCTTCTCTCCTTTAGGGAGGCCGGCGGCCAGGGCTTGTTCGGCTGCCTTCTGCATATCCGGGTCCAGGGTGGTATAAATCTGCAGCCCGCCCCGGTAAATGGCATCGTACACCGCCTTTTCGGAGCCGAGCTTAGGCGCAAGCTCTTCCACGAGGAAGCTGATAACATAGTCGATGAAATAGGGGGCCGGCTGTTGGTTGGCTTTCGGGCGGACAATCTTGATCTTTTCCGCCCGCGCCTTCTCCGCTTCGGCAGCCGTGATGAAGCCGGCCCGAACCATGTTATCGAGAACCACAGACTGGCGTTCCTTGGCAGCTTCCAGGTTCTCGAAGGGCGAATAGCGGGACGGGTTCTTGGTTATGCCGGCCAAGAGGGCCGATTCCGCCAGGGTCAGATCCGATACGTCTTTACCAAAATAAGTACGGCTGGCGGCCTGTACCCCGTAGGCGCCGTTGCCAAAGTAGATCTCGTTGAGATACATGGCCAGAATCTGGTCTTTAGTGAAGCGCCGCTCGACTTGAAGCGCAAGCAACGCCTCCTGAATCTTACGCTGCAAGGTACGTTCTGGGGTAAGGAAGGCGTTCTTTACCAATTGCTGGGTGATGGTACTACCGCCTTCAAAAGACTGGTTGGTTAGGATACGCCAGGCTGCGCGCAGGATAGCCCTGAGATCTATCCCGAAGTGCTGCCTAAAACGGACGTCTTCCGTGGCGATGATGGCTTGTTGCAAATGAAGAGGTATCTGTTCTAAATCCACAGGTAGACGGTTTTCCTCGGCATGCAGGCGGGTAATGAGTGTGCCGTTCGCATCGTAGACGGAGGAGGTGGCATTGGGTTTTTCGAGCACGGCCGGGTCAAAACGCGGCATGGTTCTCAGGCAACCAACGAGAAAAGCGGCGAAAATACCTGCCGAGAGGAAAAAGGTTACCATCACAAACAAAAGGGGGATACTAATGCTCCCTCGAGCTCCCTTAGTCATCAACATCCTCCTCAAAAACAGAAGAGCTTTTGCTTAGGGTTATGAACCGTACTATATTCTTCGACGATCGGGGACGAACTCCTGCCCTAGGCGGGCGCAAGGCTTGAAAGGCAATGGTTGTCAGCAGCTTCTTTCTAGTGGTATAATACTAATAAACGAGTTAAGACGAAGATGGGAAGGGTAACCTGCTGTCCTCTGTCAAGAGAGCTGGTGGTTGGTGCGAACCAGTCAGAACTGCAGGCGAAAGTACATCCCGGAGTCGCAGGCTGAAAGGTATAGTAAGCTTAGTAAGCTACGCCGGTTTCCCTCCGTTATCGGGGCTAGAGACGGCCGCATGGCGGCAAGAAGGGTGGTACCGCGTGATGCTCGGTCTTCGCGCCCCTTATGGGACCGAAGGCCTTTTTTTATCAGCATTTGTCGAGGAAGGAGATAAGGAAGTATGGATCTCGAAAAGCAAATGGAAGTATTTCTCAGGGGCACAGCTGAAGTGATCTCACCTGAGGAGCTTAGGGAAAAGCTCGTTCGCGCCGATAAGGAAGGACGGCCTCTTAGGGTTAAGCTTGGCGTGGATCCTTCAGCCCCCGACATCCACTTGGGGCATACGGTACCTTTACGCAAAATGCGCCAGTTGCAGGAGATAGGCCACCAGGTTATCTTTTTGGTAGGCGATTTTACCGGACGCATTGGTGATCCGACCGGTCGTTCTGAAACTCGTAAACAACTGAGCGAAGAGCAGATTAGAGAGAACGCTAAGAGCTATACAGCGCAGGTGTTTAAGATACTCGACCCCAAAAAGACTATTGTGGAGTACAACAGCCGCTGGCTTGCTCCCCTTACGTTTGCAGAAGTGGTACAGCTGGCCGCAAAGACTACCGTGGCTCGTATGTTAGAACGGGATGACTTTGCCAAGCGCTTTAAGGAGAACCGCCCCATCGGAGTACACGAGTTCTTTTACCCGTTGATGCAGGGTTACGACTCGGTGGCACTCCGGGCAGATGTAGAGATGGGCGGTACAGACCAAAAATTCAACCTTCTCATGGGACGTCAGTTACAGAGAGAATACGGGCAGGAGCCTCAAGTCTGCCTTATGTTGCCGATTCTCGAGGGCATTGACGGCGTGCAGAAAATGAGCAAGAGCTTGGGAAATCATATCGGCATCGATGATCCTCCGGCAGAAATGTACGGCAAGACCATGGCTATTCCGGACAATCTTATGATTAAGTACTTTGAGTTGGTTACAGATGTACCGCTGGCCGAAATTCGGAGCCTGGCCCAAGGTCTTCAGGACGGCAGCCTGCATCCACGAGATGTTAAAATGCGCCTTGCCCGCGAGATCGTCACCCTTTATCACGGATCACAGGCAGCCATAGAAGCAGAGGAGGCCTTTAAGGCAGTTTTCCAGCAGGGAGAGTTGCCGGATAATATTCCGGAAATTGAACTTCCGGCCGAAGTTCTGGATGAAAACGGGGAGGTCTGGATTGTGCGGCTTCTTACCGCCCTCGACCTTTGTGCATCCGGTAGTGAAGCCCGGCGCATGATAAGCCAAGGCGCCGTTAGTATAGACAACGTCCGGCGAACAGACCCTGAGTTAAAGTTGAAACCGCACCGAGGCATGCTGGTGCGCGTGGGTAAACGGCGCTTTGCTAAGTTAGCCTGAACAAAAATCGGCACCAAGTTCGGCCTCCCTCATAAAATGTATGGGGGGTGGAAGGATGAGCTGGCGCCGCCGGCGTGGTCGGAAACGGCTTGGTGCTGTTCTTTTCATTTTCATCGTTCTTTTTACCGGGGTTTTTTTCTTAGTAGAGCGCAATATCCGGCCTACGCTGATGGCGTTGGCAGAGGCTCGGGCCAAAATTCTGGCCGTCCAGGCAATTAACGAAGCAGTTGCCAGCGAGATTGTAGAAACAGTAAAGTACCAGGATCTTATTGCGCTACATAAAGATACGCGGGGACGGATTGTGCTCATGCAACCAAACACCGTAGAAATCTCGCGCCTGGCCTCCAAAGTAACAAGCTTTGTTCAAGCGCGGCTCGAAACCTTGAAAAACGAGCAGGTTGCAATACCGTTAGGGCAGGTGCTGGGGAGCAAACTACTGGCCAACTTGGGACCTCGCCTTAGAGTCGGTCTAATTCCTATTGGAACCGTCAATGTTAATCTTCTGAGTGAATTCCGGGAAGCGGGTATTAACCAGACGTTACATCAACTGTTCTTAGAAGTCTCCGCGCAGGTACAGATTGTTATCCCCTTGGTTTATTCCGTCGTTCAGGTTCGTACCACCGTGCCTCTGGCCCAAACAGTAATCGTGGGCGAGGTGCCGCAACAGTACTGGCACCTTAACGTTCCAGGTGGAAATGCAAATGCACCGAGCCCTTAAGATACTAAACCGAATGATATTCTTGAAGAGGCCTGGTAGGGAGATGTAAACGGCATCCAAGTACCATAAATTACCGTGTTGACAGCTTCGCCGTCATGTGGTAGGATGACCGTTGTCGTCGCACGAAGCGATACGAAGAACCGACA
>JASKLG010000019.1 GCA_030153805.1 Bacillota bacterium
CGTTTCTCAATCCGGGAGACGTAGGAGCGGGAAATTCCCAGGAGACGGGCAATTTCCCGCTGTGTTTTTTTGCCGCCGTAGGGCAGGCCGTAACGAAGCTCCAGTACCTTTCGTTCTCGGCGGCTAAGCCGCCGAATCTTTTCGTATAACTTTTCTTTTTCAAAGTTACTTTCAATTAGATCTGTTACCTCGTCGGGACTGGTGCCGAGAACATCCAAGAGAATAATCTCATTACCTTCTTTATCAACGCCCACAGGATCATAAAGGGACACTTCGGCTCGCGAACGTTTAAGCGTACGAAGGTGCATAAGGATTTCGTTCTCTATGCAACGGGCGGCATAAGTAGCGAGACGGGTGCCCTGGTGGCGGTTGTAGGTGTTGATGGCCTTTATCAGGCCAATGGTACCGATGGAGATGAGATCGTCCACGTCTTCTCCGGTGTTATCGAACTTCTTGACGATGTGAGCTACGAGGCGCAAATTGCGCTCCACAAGAATGTTCCGGGCGAGTTCGTCCCCATTTTCCATAGCCCGGATGTAACGGTCTTCTTCCTCTTCGGACAGCGGCAGAGGGAAAACGTTGCTATTTGTTATGTAAGAGACCAAGAGAATGAAGCCCGGAAGAAAGGAGATTAAAGCGACCATTAGGGCTGGGAGCATAGATAAATACCTCCCGTGGTCCACATTTGTTCCTCTGAAATAATATGGGAGGGGCTTTACAGTTGTGCCTGTCTTCTGGTACGGCCGAGTAGCGTATTGCTTCCAATCTTGATATAATTAAGAAGCCCAACGAAACGTGGAGGATGGTCATGGCCAGAAAAGGTTGGCTTCAGCTTTTTTGTCCCAACCTCTACCTTGCATCCGTATACAAACTGCCGGTGGAAGAACTTAAAGAGCGCGGCATCCGTGGCCTTATTTTTGATCTAGATAACACCGTCCTTAACTGGAATGTCCGGGAGGTGACCCCGGAAACCAGGTCGCTTTTTAACCGGCTAAAGGCAGAAGGCTTTCGTAGTTGCTTGGTTTCAAACAATAAGAAGGACCGCGTAGAAGCGGTCGCACGGATCTTAGGAATTCCGGCTATTTCCAAGGCGGGCAAACCCCGCCGGGGCGCTTTCCGGCAGGCATTGACTGTGCTCGGAACGGGCAAAGAGGAAACGGCAGTCATAGGGGACCAGCTCTTTACAGACATTTTGGGTGGAAACCGTTTCGGGCTTTATACCGTGTTGGTGGTTCCCCTTAGCCGCCGCGAGTTTATCGGTACCCAACTTATGCGGTGGGTTGAACGCCTGTTGCTCCGAATACTGATCGGTCACGGATTAATACAAAAACCGGAGGAGTATTCCTCCGAAGGAAGGAATTAGCGGCCAAACCGTAGAAAAAAGGACAACCAGGCGTTATCTTGGGTCGGGACTAGAATGACGGCGGAAAGGACAGAATATGGATGCCAAAAGGGCGTAACCTGTGCCTGATTGGGTTTATGGCTACTGGCAAAACTACTGTTGCTCAGCTTTTAGCCCGCGCGTTAGGCTGGCATTTGCGTGACACTGACCGCGAAATTGAAAGTATCACGGGTCTTTCAATCCCTGCTATTTTTGCTTACTATGGAGAGAATTACTTCCGGTTTCTCGAAACCGCCGTGTTGGTCCGGTTCGTGGAGGGAGAGAGACAAGTGATCGCAACCGGCGGTGGTATAGTCCTTAGCGCCGTCAATCGGGAGCTCCTCAAGGAAGCAGGTCCCGTGGTCTGGCTAAAGGCGGATCTCGAAACCATCCTTGCGCGTACTCAAGGAACGCACGACCGGCCGCTCTTAGAGACGCCGGCGCGAAAGGAACGCGTGGAAAAGCTGTTGGCAGAGCGGCAGGAACTGTACCGCTCGTTAGCGGATTTTCAGGTGGATACGAGCCAACTGAGTCCCCAACAGGTAGCAGAGAGGATACTGGCTTGGTTGGAAAATAGCCGTGAGCTAAGAGAAGGTAGGGTGGGGAAACTTGCTCCTAACGCGTAGCGATATCGAAGTTGTTTTGGGAGAGGCTCTTGCGGGTGGCGGCGAGCTTGCCGAGATCTTTGTCGAGCGCCGTCGCACTAACAGCATCAGTTTGGAAGGGCAGAGGATTGAAAAGGTAAACTCCGGTTTGGACCAAGGAGCCGGAATTCGCCTTCTGGCCGGTGAAAGTAGCATTTATGTATTTACCAACGATCTTAGTTTAACCGGCTTAAAAACGGCTGCCCAAAGAGCGGCCGCCGCGCTGGCTGAAGGCAAAGGCACGCGCCGAATCATTCGTATCAATGATGCGGGCGAAGCCCCTCCGGCGCCGGTGAGAAGGGGAGAAATTAGAGATAAAGCGGCTATTGTAGCTGCGGCTGAGAAAGAGGCCAGGGCGGCCGGCGATGCCATTTGCCAAGTGATGGTCTCGTACGGTGACAGCGAACAAGAAATCTTAGTTGCCAACACGAGCGGCAGGGTGGCTACAGACAGGCGTTATCGTACTACCTTAGCGATAAATGTTGTGGCCGGAGACGGCGACAACGTTCAGACGGGATACGAGTCTTTGGGAGGAACGCAGGGCCTTGAGCTTCTTGCCCTCGATAAGGTGCGAGAATTGGGTGACCGGGCAGCTCGCCGCGCACTTCTTCTCCTTCGGGCCAAGCCGGCTCCGGCAGGACGCATGGCAGTGGTCATGGCCGGTGAAGCTGGCGGGACGATGATTCACGAAGCCTGCGGTCACGGCCTGGAGGCCGATATTGTGGGCAAAGAAATGTCGGTCTATGCCGGTAAGATCGGTCGGCGCGTCGCTTCGGAGCTAGTTACGGTGATCGACGACCCGACATTACCCGGAAAGTACGGCTCTTACGGCTGCGATGACGAAGGCACTCCGGCACAAAAAACTGTCCTAATCGAAAATGGCATTTTAAAGAGTTACATGTACGACCTTGAGTGGGCACGACGGGAGGGGAAAAGTTCAACGGGAAACGGGCGGCGCCAATCGTTTCATTTCCCTCCCATACCGCGCATGAGCAATACTTACCTAGCCCCCGGCAATACTCACCCTGAGGAAATTATAGCCCGTACGGAGCGCGGGCTTCTTGTAAAGCGCATGGGGGGAGGGCAGGTCAACCCGACTACCGGGGATTTTGTCTTTGAGGTCGCCGAAGGCTACCTCATTGAACGGGGCAAGATTACCGTACCGGTGCGGGGGGCAACTCTCTCCGGGAACGGCCCGCAAGCCCTCATGGCCGTCGACCTGGTTGGGAATGATCTCGGATTTGCCATAGGCACTTGTGGCAAAGATGGGCAGGGTGTGCCGGTTTCCGACGCTCAACCCACCATTCGGATTCCCGAACTTGTGGTTGGCGGGCTTTTATAAAGGGGGATGGCAAGGCGTATGAATCCACAAGAGCTGGTACAGACGGGAATACAAAAAGCTGAGGAGGCAGGGGCCGACCAGGCCGAGGTTTTCTTCCTTGAACGTTCCACGCTGACTATAGAGGTTAGAGGTGGGCGCCTGGAAACCCTTCGCCAAAGCAAAGAGCGCGGCATAGGTCTTAGAGTGCTCAAAGACGGCAGCTTGGGATATGCTTTCACCTCGGACCTCAGCCAGTCTGCTCTGGCCGATGCTGCGCGTGAAGCTGTAGCCAATGCCGGCTACGTTGCGCCCGATCACGCCAGGACGTTACCGGTTCCGTCGGCTATCGACCCCTCACGCGCCCAATACGATCCGATGATTTCCGATGTGCCTATTTCGGCTAAGATAGATTTGGCTCTCGCCATTGAGAGGGCCGCTTTCGCCGAAGATAAGAGGGTAACCAAGTCGGAACGAGCTGCCTACGAAGAAGTCGAGTACTGCGTAGCCATCGGTAATTCCCATGGTCTAGAGGTAAGTTACAGGGGGAACTTTTGCGGGGGTTATGCCTGGGTGGTAGCTGAGGCTGATGGGGATGCGGAAACCGGTTCCGGACTGTCGTATACTACCAGATTTAGCGAATTAGACCCGGCGGCGATCGGTCGCGAGGCGGGGCGCGAAGCCGTCCAATTACTCGGGGCCAAACCGATTTCCACCCAAAAGCTTGCCCTGATATTGCCTCCTCAGGCGGCAACCCAGTTGTTAGGGATTTTAGCACCGGCCCTTACCGCTGAGGCGGTGCAAAAACGGCGCTCCCTTTTCGCAGGACGCCTCGGCGAACAGGTAGCTTCGGACGTGGTAACCATCGTGGACGATGGTACCCTACCCGGGGGAATCAACACCTCGCCGGTAGACGGCGAAGGGGTGCCGACTCAAAGAACAGCGCTTGTATCGGCAGGTGTGCTTCGGGCTTTTCTCCATAATTCTTACACTGCAGCCAAGGAAGGGACGCGTTCTACCGGTAACGGCATGCGTTCTTCATTTAAAGGCGCTCCTGAAGTCGGCCCGACCAACATGTTCTTTGTTCCAGGGAAAATTCGGCCGGAAGAACTCTTGGCAGGAGTTGACAAGGGCCTTTACGTTTATGATCTTCTTGGCACGCATACGGCCAACCCTATCTCGGGCGATTTTTCCTTAGGGGCTACCGGAATTCTAATTGAAAAGGGCCGTTTTACCCGGCCGGTTCGCGGGGTAGTGATCGCCGGCAACGTTGTGAGCCTGCTGAAAGAAATCCAAGCTGTAGGTTCTGACCTGCGCTTTTACCTGGGTTTTGGATCACCGACGCTCTTGGTGCAGCCACTGACGGTAAGCGGTGAATAGTTGTGAGTAGTTGGGAGAAAGGGGAGGGGAGATGTGCCGCTCGTCCTTGTGCTCAATGGGCCCAATCTAAACCTTCTCGGAGAACGCGAACCCGAGATTTACGGTCGTACTACTTGGGACAGTATAGAAAAAGACCTTAAGGAGGAGGCGCGGCGGCTGGGATTTGAGCTTGAGTGTGTACAGTCAAACCACGAGGGAGTTCTCATTGACACTCTTCAGGCCGCCCGTACCCGTGCTGCCGGGGTCATCATCAACCCGGCAGGTTTGGGTCACTACAGCATAGCTTTGCGCGATACGCTGGCAGCTCTCACGGTACCTGTAATTGAGGTACATCTTACCAACATTTACGCGCGGGAGAATTTCCGCCACGGCACTGTTACTGCTCCTGTCGTCACCGGTCAGATAACCGGTCTCGGCCCTGCCGGCTACATACTGGCACTGAGGGCGCTTAAACTAATTTTGGGCGAGAAAAAGGAGCAAATAACGTGCTGACGCGGGTAGAGCGACTGCGCGAACATCTGGCGCAAAAAAACCTAACCGGAATCCTAATTACCAACTACCATAACCGGCTTTACTTGAGCAACTTTACCGGTTCGGAAGGCCTGCTTTTCATATTGCAAGACAAAGCCTACCTTTGCACCGATTTTCGCTATCTGGAGCAGGCCGCCCAGGAGGCGCCTGGGTGGGAAATTGTAAAGCTAGATCGCCCTTGGACCGAAACGGTAAGAAAGCTCGTAGAACCCCGGAGCCGGGTTGCCTTCGAGGCTGAGTCTCTTACCTGGTCCCGTTACCGGGAGCTCGTGCAGGACATTTCTGGAGTAGAATGGGTAGCGGAAAAAGGCCTGGTGGAGAAACTGCGGTCTAGGAAGGATGCAGAGGAGATTAGACGTCTGCGCGAAGCAATCCGGCTCACCGACGAAGGCGCTCTTTATTTGCAGTCCATGCTCAAACCAGGTCTTAGCGAAAAAGAGGTGGCACTGGAGCTCGAGTTTTACCTGCGCCGCAAAGGAGCTGTCGGGCCTTCCTTTCCCTTTATTGTCGTATCGGGGCCGCGCTCTTCCCTTCCGCATGGGCAACCGAGCGAGCGACGGCTTGTACCGGGCGATATTGTGATTGTAGATTTCGGCGTTATTTATGAGGGGTACTGCTCCGATCTTACGCGCACTTTTATCCTCGGCCCTCCTCGATCGGAGCAAACGGCCCTTTATGAGTTGGTGTTGGCGGCGCAGGAACGGGCCTTGGCCTTGGCCGGTCCCGGCGTAGCAGCGGCCAGCGTCGATGCTGCCGCCAGGGAAGTTATTGCTAAGGCCGGTTACGGCGACTATTTCGGTCACAGCCTCGGCCACGGTGTCGGGCTAGAAATCCATGAAACCCCGCACCTCTCTTCGTCCTCTACAGAAGAACTCCAACCCGGCATGGTGGTAACAGTAGAACCGGGGGTCTATCTTCCAGGGGCAGGCGGAGTGCGGATTGAGGATGTCATCTTAATAACTGAACAGGGCCGAGAAGTTCTATCCCAAGCACCAAAACACTCATTCGTTTTATAATGATACGTACTTTAATCCTCCATTCTCTGGGGGAGAATAATAGCCTTAAAGGAGGAATCATGATGATCTCTACCAATGATTTTCGGACTGGACTCACCATCGAACTCGAAGGCGAAGTTTATTCGGTGGTCGACTTTCAACATGTTAAGCCGGGCAAGGGGTCGGCTTTTGTTCGCTCCAAACTAAAAAACATCCGGACCGGTGCCCTCATCGAACGTACCTTCCGTGCCGGGGAAAAAGTGGAGACGGCTCACATTGAGCGGCGCCAAATGCAGTACCTTTACTCGGCCGGTTCTAGCTATACCTTTATGGATACAGAGAACTTCGAACAGCTTACCTTGAATGAAGACCAGCTCGGGGAAAACCTCAAGTTCCTAAAAGAGAATATGCTGATCACCGTTCTCCAACACGAAGGCAGCATTTTAGGAATTGAACTACCTAATTTCGTAGATCTTAAGGTGGTGGAGACCACACCGGGGATTCGCGGGGACACTGTTTCGGGCGCTACCAAGCCGGCCAAGTTGGAAACCGGTGCCGTCGTCCAGGTACCCCTTTTTGTTGAGGAAGGTGACGTCATTCGGATCGATACGAGGACCGGGGAATACTTAACCCGGGCTTAATACCAGTCAGGAGGCGAAGGGAATTGATAAGTCTAAGGGAACGGGTCTCGTACCTAAAGGGACTCGCTGAAGGTCTGGCCTTAGATACGGCGAGCCGCGAAGGAAAACTCTTGAACCAAATTGTCAGTATCCTCAGCGACCTGGCTGAAGAGGTGGATAAACTTCGCGAAGCTCAGCAGGACCTCCAAGAGTACGTCAGCGCTTTGGACGAAAGCGTAGGCGAACTGGAAGAAGATTACTACGGCGGCGAAGGAGAAGACGATGAGGAGGAGGACGACGAAGAAGAAGGTTACATTGAAGTAGAATGCCCCAAGTGTCATGAGAAAGTCTACTTCGAGGAAGACATGCTCGATGATGACGTTGTAACGGAGATTACGTGCCCACAGTGCGGCGAAGTTGTCTTCAGTACTGCGGACGAAGGTGAAGATGAAGAAGGCGACGAAGAGGCGCCTTCTATTCCTGCCGAAGATTAGTGCCCATCTGCTCAAATTGCCTGTACCGACCTGCAACACCAAGTTGCAGGTCTTTTTATTGCCCGTCCGCATAAAATTGGGTAGTAGGACAACAGGGGGTGAGAGAAAGAATGGGCTTGGGAAAACCCACGCGCGCGGTTTTGGAGGAAGAGATCTTACCTTTTCTGGCTTTTTCCTTGCGCGAGCCACTGCGACGCCTGCCGGTTGAGGTTAAGGAAAACCTTCTTGAAATCCGGCTGCGCCTGGGGCGTACGGTGATGCTGGTTACGGCGGACGGCGACCTGACTCTCCCGGGAAGTCCCTGCCTAGATAAGGCGGCTATGGATCAAACACTTCAGTTTCTCACCCAGTCGTCTCTCTACGCTCGCGAAGAGGAGCTACGGCAGGGCTTTATCACCCTCCCCGGCGGCCACCGCGTGGGTATGGTAGGCCGTGCAGTACTTGAGCAGGGCCGCATTCGTACCCTAAAACACATCAGCGCTCTTAATATACGCCTGGCACGGCAGGTACTAGGTGCGGCCGACTTCGTCCTCCCGTACCTTGTGGAAAACGGTGTATTTCTAAGTACGCTGATTATCTCTCCGCCGGGCGCCGGTAAGACCACGCTGCTTCGCGATCTCATCCGTCAAGTGAGCACGGGTGTTCCTGCCTTGGGCCTTAAGGGGCACAAAGTAGGAGTCGTAGACGAGCGCTCGGAACTGGCGGCGTCTTATCTCGGTGTACCCCAAAACGACGTGGGACCGCGCACCGATGTTCTGGATGGGGCAGGAAAGGCAGAGGGGATTATGCTTCTCTTGCGTTCCATGTCACCTGAAGTGATAGCCACGGATGAGGTGGGTTCGCCGGCAGACGTTGCTGCATTGGAGGAAGCCCTGGTGTGTGGAGTGCGCCTGATTGCTACGGCTCATGGGAACGGCATAAACGATCTCAGCCACCGCCCATTTTTACGCGAACTCATCGTCCGTGGGCTTTTTACCCGGGTCGTCTGTTTGGGAAATTCGTGCGGGCCGGGGACAGTTGAAGAAATACGAAATGGCGATGGTTCAAAACTCCTTGGACCCAGCCGCAAGCTTAAGGGGAAGGAGATGGCTGATGCTTCTCAGGCTCATAGGAGCGCTGCTCTTGATGTCCGCTACGGGGAAGGCCGGATTTATAGTTGCCCGTAAATTAGGGGAGCGGGTTGAACTCCTAAGGGAGCTAGAAAACCTTCTGCGAATCTTAAGCACCCAGGTGGATTACGCTTTAACGCCTTTCCCCGACGCCTTGGTTGCTGCAGGGCGTATCTCGTCATCGGCAGTAAAAGGTTTTTGCAGCTTTGTTTTGAAGGAGCTTCATAATGGAAAATCCTTGGAAATGGCTTGGAAAGAAGGAGTGGAAACCCTTCTGGAACGAACGCCACTTCACCCGGAAGATCTAGCGCCGCTTCTGAGTCTGGCTCCGGTTCTGGGAGTATCCGACCGGAAGGATCAAGTGCGGCATCTACAGCTGGCTCAGGAACTCTTACGCCAGCGCCAGTATACGGCCGATGTGGATGCGAAAAACAATCAAAAACTCTGGCGTTCTGCCGGTGTACTGGTAGGGCTGATGGTGGTTTTACTCTTGATTTAGCAAGGGTAAGTGTTTGGACGACATGGGGAAGGAGTGGTTGCGTGAACATCGATCTCGTCTTTCAAATCGCAGGAATCGGTATTCTCATCTCAGTCCTCAGTATTGTCCTGAAGCAGGCTGGGAAAGAAGAACAGGCACATATGCTCGAGTTGGTTGGCGTGATAATCGTCCTGCTTCTCATTATCCCTACTATTAACCAACTCTTCACTACCGTTCGCGCAGTATTCGGCTTCTGACGGTAGGGCGGTGAAAATGTGGAAATCGTTTCAGTGATAGGGATGGCGGTTATTGCTACTTTGCTTGCGCTGCTGGTTAAACGTGAGCACCCGGCCATAGCTTTTATCTTTGCCATCGGGGCGACAGTAATAATATTCCTCTTTGCTTTAGAGCGCCTGTCCAGCCTTCTCGACGTCTTCAGACAATTGGCGGAAAGAACCGGCATCAACCTTCAGTACTTCAATCTTCTTTTGAAGATCATCGGTATCGCTTACCTCGCCGAATTTGGAGCCCAGTTCTGCCGCGATGCAAACCAGGAAACCATAGCCGGCGCTGTGGAATTGGCCGGCAAGGTGATCATTCTCCTTCTCGCGGTACCAATCCTTATTGCTGTTTTCGACTTGACGCTAAAACTATTCCCGGGGTGATGAAGGGTGTGAAGGTACGTGTTCTTCTCTTCTTTCTCCTCCTAATTTTTATTTGTTCTACCATAGCTTGGGCCCAAGCGGAGGACGATTTAGCGTCCGGCATCGATCTTTCTTCTCTGGAAGCAGCTACCCGGAACTTGGAGCGGGAAATCGGCGCTCTGGCACCGGAACTTAACCTCCATGCCCTGCTCGATGAAATACGGAACCAGGGCGGATTGGATTGGAAGGTGTTTCTTCAAACCATTGGGCGATACCTGATCCGCGAAGTTACGGCCAGCTCTACCGTTTTAGGTCAGCTGCTCCTCGTAGTTGTCCTTGCCGCTGTCCCCGTTACCATCGAAAAGAGCTTTAAAGCTACAGGAGTTGCGCGGATTGCCGAAGCAGTACTTTTCCTCGCCATCATGGGCTTCGCCATTCAGAGCTTCAATATCGCCTTGGGAACGGGACGTTCGGCAATCAACAATATGGTGAACTTCATGCAGGCTATTCTCCCGGTGCTTTTTACCCTTCTCGTCGCGACCGGAGCTGTAACAACCGCCACCATATTCCACCCTTTACTCCTGGGAACAATTGCGGTTCTCGGTACTCTCACTCAGGACGTGATTTTTCCGCTCCTCTATCTTGCCACCGTCTTGCACTTAGTGACCTACCTGGTACCTGAGATAAACGTGGGGCGTTTGGCCTCTTTAATACAGAGCATTTGTGCCATACTTTTAGGATTAGTCTTGTGTATCTTCATTGGGGTAAGTGCAGTGCAGGGTGCTGCTGCTCATGTGGCCGACGGAATTTCCATCCGCAGTGCAAAATTCCTGGCCGCCTCCTTCATCCCGGTCGTGGGAAAGCTCTTCGCCGACGCCCTAGAGGCCGTGGTGGGCTATACGCTTACGCTAAAGGCAGGGGTCAACGCTTTAGGGATGTTCCTAATCCTTCTCCTCTGTGCCTTTCCGCTGCTTAAGATTCTTACCCTTATCCTGGTTTACAAACTGGCCGCAGCTTTGGCCGAACCTATCGCCGACGCCCGGGTGGCCAAGTGCCTGAGCGATTTGGGGAACAGCATGGGCTTTGTCTTCGCCACCGTAGGAGTAGTGGCCCTCCTTTTCTTCTTGGCTCTAGTCATCATCCTGGGCGTGGGCAACCTGGCCACTCTGACAAGGTAGGTGAGGTTATGAGCTGGTTGAAGGAATGGATCCGGAACATAGTAGTGCTCGTTCTTTTTGGCGGCTTTGTCGAACTCCTGTTGCCGTCTAACAGCATGAAACGCTTTCTCCAGGTAGTTGTAGGGCTTTTCGTCCTGACCATGCTCCTAGAGCCGGTCACCCTTCTGGTAAATAAGGTTGAAGAAGGGTCGGCATTTAGCCTTCCCCCTGTTGCCGAAAACGGAACGGCCCAGGTACTAAAAAGCGGGCAGGAGCTGGCAGAACGCCAACGGATGAAGGTTTTGGAAGAATACCGCCGCAACGTGGCCCGCCAAGTCGCCTCGCTCGTGGAGCTGAGCGGGCAGGAAAAGGTGTTGGAGGTGAGAGTTGAAGTAGAGGAGGCGCCGGAAAAACCGGAGTTCGGACGACTCAGAGCCCTCAAGGTGATTCTAGAGCACGCAGGGGACGGAGAACTCCCTGCGGCGGAAAGGTTTGCCCGGCTGCTGGCGGATTTTTACGGCCTTCCTAAAGATGCGGTCCGGGTAGAAATAAGGCATAAGGGAGGTTGAACTCGATGCGGGACAAGAGGGACGACTGGGACTGGCCCGGCGCTTGGGGGAAGAGGCTGAAATGGGTGAACATAGACCGAAATACCATGATAAAACTAGGTCTCCTAGCCGGTTTGGGCGTTCTTCTCCTCGTGGTCGGAAATCTGATGAAGCCTTCTCCGAACGGAAAGGCGCCGGCCGAAGGAGGGCGCGAGGCACATCCCACAGGAACCGCCGTTCCGGTTACGGGAAACAGTTACCAGATGAACCTGGAAGCGCAACTGGCGAACACCTTGGCCCAGATAAAAGGCGCCGGTGAAGTAGTGGTACAGGTCAGCTTGGAAGGCGGGAGCAGCATCAGCTACGCAACCAACTCCCAACAGGAAGTGAGAACGAGCGAAGAAAAAGATCCGACTGGCAGCACCCGTACGTCCCAGGAGACGCGTAACGAGGCCCAGGTTGTGATGGCCCGCGAAGGCGGCAGCGAGCGCCCGGTGGTAGCCGGCGAAACCCTTCCGGTCGTGCGCGGCGTCCTTGTGGTGGCGACGGGTGCCCGAGATCCAAGCACCAAAGAGCGCTTGGCCCAAGCAGTTCAGGTTCTCTTGGGATTGCCGGCGCACAAGGTAATGGTGCTAGAAAGGGAGGAAAAATAAGCCATGAGGTGGCGTGAGCGCAGCGTGATAATTTGGCTCGTGGTCTGTCTGGCCATCTTGCTTGCGGCGGCATTTTATCTGCGCAGCCAACAGCTACCTCCGTCGGGTGGAGAAGGGGGAAAGGCGGGCGACGCCGGGCGGCCGGCCTCTCCCCCCTCACAGGCCGAGGTGAAAGCTCCAGAAACGAACGGACAAGAACCGCCATCTCCGCCCAAACGGTCAGACTACTACACAGAACAACGCTTGGAACGCGATCGTATCCGCAGCCAGGTAATGGATACACTACGGGAGATCATTCACAACCCTAATTCCGACGAAGGCAACCGGCGCGAGGCACACGCGCGCCTGCTTCAACTCAGCCAGCAGATGGCCAAAGAGACGGAGCTTGAAGGCCTGATTAAGGCCAAGAACTTTCCCGATGCTCTGGTCATCCTGCACCAAGATGCCGTGCATGTCCTCGTCAAGGTTCCGGAAATTACGGCTGCCCAAGCCGCGCAGATTGGAGACATTGTGGCGACTGCCACAGGACTACCACGGGAAAAAATCATTATTGATACTAAACCCTAGGCAACATTGTCACTGTTTCCTCGTTCTGTTATAATAAAAAAGTAACAGCGGGCAGGGAGGTATGGCCTTGGATAAGCTACCAGGGGATATCCCGATCCTTGAGGCCGAAAACGAGATCGGCAGCGTTAGAATCGCTGATGAAGTTGTTGCCGTCATCGCGGGGCTCGCAGCGACGGAGGTACCCGGTGTGGCGGGTATGAGCGGTGGCTTGGCCGGTGGCATTGCCGAAATGCTTGGCCGTAAGAACTTAACCCGCGGGGTAAAGGTGGAAGTTGGTGAACGTCAAGCGGCCGTAGATTTGTTTTTGATTGTTGATTACGGCGTTAAGATCCCTGAGGTAGCGTGGCGGGTGCAGGAAAACGTAAAAAAGGCCATAGAAAGTATGACCGGGCTTGATGTAGTAGAGGTCAACATCCACGTGCAGGGAGTAAAGATTTCCGGCGAAGAAAAGGAAGAAGAAGCCCGCGTCAAGTAAGGAAGTGAAAGTATGGGCCCGGGCGACCGTTTCCTTGTTTTTCTGGCCAGCCTTTTCCTAATGTTTTTCGCTGCAGTCATAGCTCTGAGTGCAGGAGGGGCATTACACTCATTTCCTGCAGATGTATGGGTCTTCAGTCTTTACGGTTATGACGGGTGGAAGGCTTGGGCAATTGCGGTACTGGTATTTTTGCTCGGCCTGCGGCTGGCCTTCTTGGCTCTACCCAGGAAAAGAGCAGAACACCTTCTGCTACAAAATTCGGAGCTGGGCGAAGTCAGCATTGCCCTGACGGCTATTGAAAACTTAGTACAACGCACTGCAGGCCAAGTGGAAGGTGTTAAAGAGGTGCGTTCGAAAGTCAACACCCAAGCGGAAGGCCTTAGTATTAACCTTAACGCGTGGGTAGGGAGCAATGTAAACGTGCCCGATTTGGCTACGCGCCTGCAGGAAGCGGTGCGCCAACGCCTTCAACAAGTCGTAGGCCTTAAAGCAGTGGCAGTAAAAGTGGCGGTTAAAGACATCGGCGGCGAACCGCGGCTCAAGGTTCGCTAACCCTCCGGGGAAGAAGAGGTGCCCCATGGAAGGCTTACAGGAATTCTTAGCGCGACACGGCGGTAAGCTGCTCGGGTCGATTTTAGGGCTGTTCTTCGGTTGGCTGGTACTGACACGCGGTTTTTTGGCAGCCGTATTCCTGTTTATTTGCTTGGCTGCAGGTTATTGGTTGGGAAAACGCTTGGACGAACAGGAGGGGCTAAATGCTCTCTGGCGCCTGCTGTTCCCTCCACGCTGAAAGGAAGGAGCGATTGGTTTGGGCCGGCGGCAGGGACGAGAGGCTGCCTTGAAGACCCTTTTTCAGGTTGAGTTAGGAGGAGTTCAGCCTGAATTTGCTTTAAGGACCATCTGCGAGGAGGATAAGGTGCCGGGCTCGGATGCCGCTTTTGCCCGGGAGTTGGTCACCGGAGTCCTCAGCCAGCTCAAGGAGATCGACCAGACAATCGGGCGATTTAGCTCCGAATGGAGTGTGGAGCGGATGGCGGCCGTCGACCGGGTTATCCTGCGCGTCGCTTGTTTCGAGCTTATGTTCAGGCCTGACATCCCCGTGGCTGTGGCCATCAACGAAGCGGTGGAATTGGCCAAAAAGTACTCAACGCCTGAAGCCGGCCGCTTTATTAATGGGGTACTGAGTGCCGTTGCGCGGCTCCGGTTGGCAAAGGACGGTAGGGCCTGATGGAAGAGCTGATCATCGGTTTCGATACGAGCTGCTATACTACCTCGGTAGCTGCGGTTACTATGGCAGGGACCGTACGAGCGGACGTACGCCAGGTACTCAGCGTTCCGGCAGGTGAGATTGGGCTGCGCCAGCAGGCAGCCCTTTTTCAGCATTGGCAGAACCTGCCGGTACTTATGGAAAAGTTGCGCGAACAAACAAGGGGCTCCATTGTCGCCGTCGCCTGCAGTGGTACTCCCCGAAAGGAAGCGGGATCTTACCTTCCCGTTTTCACCGCAGGCGCCAACCTGGCTAAGTCCTTGGGAGCTGCGCTTCAGGTCCCGGTCTACAGCTTTAGCCACCAGGAAGGCCACCTGGCTGCGGGCGAGTTTGGCGCAGGCGGGCCTGCCGGGTCCACCTTTTTGGCCGTACACCTTTCCGGGGGAACCACGGAACTCCTTAAGATTGAGAAGTGTACGCAGGGTTACCAAGTATCTGTGTTGGGAAAGTCTTTGGACATCAATGCGGGGCAATTTGTGGATAGAGTAGGAGTTGCGTTGGGCCTTCCTTTCCCGGCCGGGCGTCACTTAGAGGAACTGGCGGCTTCCGCCGGAGAAGCCGAGCTCAGCCTACCATCGGTGGTCCGCGGGTACGATGTAAGCTTTGCCGGGCCGGCAAGCGCAGCCTTACGGCTTTTAGAACGCGGAGTGGAAAAGGGGGCGTTGGCGCGGGCGGTGTTCCGTTCTATTGCCAAGGCGCTAGAGAAGATGCTACGGCCGGCCGTTCTGAATACAGGCTTAAGAGAAATTCTTTTGGTAGGCGGAGTTGCCGGCAACACCTTAATCAGGGAACGCCTAATTGAACGCTTGGAACACCCGGCCGTAGGCGCCAGGCTTTTTTTCGCTCCACCCCATCTCAGTACCGATAACGCCGTGGGCGTTGCCTGTCTCGGGTGGGCTGCTCTAAAGGGGGAGATGTCGTGACTCGCGCTTGGCCGTTACCGGTTCTGGTTTACAGTGTGAGCGAGCTTACCGAGCTCATCAAAAGCAACCTGGAATCCGATCCACGCCTGCTGGGGATTTGGGTGCGGGGCGAAGTAGGTACGTGTAAGCACCACACGTCAGGCCATCTTTACTTTACCCTTAAGGATGGGACAAGCAGTATCCGCTGCGTTATGTTTAGGAGTTTTAGCCAACACCTCCGTTTTCAGCCCACCTTGGGGTTAAGCGTTTTGGCCTTTGGCGAGGTGGGCGTATATGCGCGCGATGGAAACTACCAACTATACGTACGCGAGCTGGAACCCGACGGTTTGGGAGCACTTTATTTGGCCTTGGAACAGACGAAAGAGCGTCTGGCGAAAGAAGGGCTTTTAAAGCCTGAAAGAAAGCGCCCTTTGCCTAAATTTCCCCGGCGTATCGGTTTAATAACTTCCCCTGTTGGTGCAGCGTTACAGGATATTCTGGCTGTGGCCAGAAGGCGCTTCCCTGGGGTAGAGTTTTTGCTGGCACCTGTTAAAGTTCAAGGAAGCGGCGCGCCTGTTGAGATCGTACGTGCATTTTCCCGCCTCAACCAGGTAAGTGACCTAGATGTTATCATTTTGGCCCGGGGGGGAGGTAGCAAGGAAGATCTTTGGACTTTCAATGACGAAAATGTCGCCCGGGCCGTTGCCGCCTCGCGTGTTCCCGTGGTAAGCGCCGTCGGACATGAAATAGATTACACCCTGGCCGATCTGGCTGCCGACGTTCGGGCGCCGACGCCGTCGGCAGCGGCGGAACTCGTGCTTCCAGATCGCCGTGAATTGGACCAGGAACTCCTCAGCTATACCAGGCGTCTCAGAGAAGCTCTGCACCAGCAGTTCAGCAAGAGACGGCAGGCCCTAGAACAGCTGAAAAGCCGTCGACCCTGGCGCGAACCGGTCTTGCTCTTAGCTCCCGAGCAGCAGGCCTTGACTCATACCCAGGACCGGTTTTACCGGGCCGCGGGAGCGTTCCTTACGGGTAAACAGGTTGCCCTCAGCGAAGCCAGACATGCCCTGCAGGCTCTGAACCCGCTCGCCGTCTTGGAACGAGGGTTTGTAGCCGTCTTTGACGCGAAGAGCATGGCTCCGGTAACTCGTGCCGGGCAAGTTCAGATAGGGCAGCGGCTCCTCCTCAAGTTCTGCGACGGCAGCTTAGTGGTAGCGGCTGAGGCGTACAGGGAAGGAGACTCTGTATGAGACGAAAAAATAGGGGGCTTACTTTCGAAGCTGCAATGGCCCGCTTGGAGGAGATCACGCAGGCTCTAGAACGAGGAGATCTTGTGCTGGAGGATGCCTTGGCCTATTTTAAGGAAGGCACAGCACTCATAGAGCATTGCCAGAGCCTTCTAGATGCAGCCGAGAAAACGCTGCGGCTTCTCGAAGTGGGAGAGACGCAGGCTGCCAAAAAGGACGAATGAGGGGGAGTAGGAATGAATCTTGAGGCTTATCTGGCCGAGCGTGCGCAGTTGGTGGACAGAGCACTGGAGAAATACATGCCCGCTTTGCCACGGCCGGCCAAGGAATTGGAAAATGCCATGCGCTACAGCCTATTTGCCGGCGGTAAGAGGTTACGGCCGATTCTTGCTCTGGCCAGTGCGGAGGCCGCCGGAGCGGACCCGGTGGTGGCCCTTCCTGCGGCCTGTGCTCTGGAATTCATTCATACCTATTCGCTGATCCACGACGACCTGCCGGCTATGGATAATGATGACTGGCGTCGAGGAAAACCGACCAATCACATAGTTTTTGGAGAAGCCCAGGCCATTCTGGCCGGTGACGGGCTCCTGACGCAGGCTTTCTATATCCTGGCAACAGGTCCCTACCCGCCTTCTGTAACTGCGGAACAGATTCTGGCTGCCATCGCTGAGATCGCTAGAGCAGCTGGAGCGGAAGGCATGGTGGGGGGTCAGAGTGCCGATATTCGCGCCCAAGGGCAGGGTGGGGATCCCGAGATTTTAGATTACATTCACACGCATAAAACAGGATCCCTTCTTAGAGCTTCAGTACGCGCCGGAGCTTTACTGGCCGGAGCCCCAATGTCTACTTTATCCAGCCTTACCCTATACGGAGAAAAAATCGGTCTGGCCTTTCAGATCTCCGACGATGTTTTAGACTCTACCGGTGATCCCAAAATTCTTGGAAAACCCGTCAAGAACGACGCTCAGAAGCAAAAACTAACCTATGTCACTTTGTACGGTTTGGAAAAAGCTCGTGCCGAGGCTAAACGGCTGGCCGAAGAAGCGGAGGCCGCACTGGTGGGGCTGGGCCCCAGTGCTGAACCGCTCCGTTACTTGGCGCGTTTCACTGTCGAAAGGAACCATTAAGCTCGGCCGGGAGGTACGCTGTTGAATGTCCGCCCTGTGGCAAAACAAGATTCTTCTCACAGCTTTAATTGCCTGGGCTTTGGCGCAGGGCTTGAAGGTGCCGTTTACCCTAATGACCAGCCGCAAATGGGACTTTCGTCGCCTTATCAGCCCGGGCGGCATGCCGAGCTCGCATTCAGCGTTGGTCAGCTCATTGGCTGTGGCGGTTGGCAGGGTAAAAGGTTTTGATGCTCCGGAAACGGCGATCGCTTTTGTTTTTGCCTTTATCGTTATGTACGACTCTGCAGGGGTGCGCCGGGCGGCCGGGGCACAGGCGAGTGTGCTCAATAAAATAGTCGACGAAGTTTTTCATGGTGGGAAATTTCGCGAAGAGCGGCTGCGAGAGCTTCTAGGGCACACACCGGTGGAGGTATTCGCCGGCGCTCTCTTGGGACTCCTCGTAGCGTCTGCTGTGAAGCTCTGACGCGTGTTGCATCGGTAAAAGGGGCATGTTATAATCTTTGACGGATTCGGCTTCAGTGACAACTACAACTCTTAATGCTGACAGGTGGTGCAGTATTCTAGTCAGTGTTCTCGTTTTCGAAGGCGGGCCTAAAAATCCGCCAAGGGCACAACGATGAAGTTCCTGGTGCTGGCTGTGTACGCCCAGTATACGGCTGGTGCTGGGAGTTAAGGAAGGCGGGCAACCACAACGGCATGTGGCTCTTGTCCCACCTTCCGAGGAGACCCAAGTGCGTGGTGCAAGGCTACGGCTTGGGAATGAACCTGCATGCGGTGGCTGCTGTGTGCAGTGTAGCCTGCCTTGAGTGGTCGGGGTGGATACAGGTCCGGCTTGGTGCCCGAGGGCCCAGGGGTGCCAAAGTCGCTGCTGTTGAAACCTCGGTTGCAAAAGAGGCTAGAAAACGAGAACGCTGTCGGGGAAAACCCCTAGACTGTCCAATTCGATTGGGGCAGGGCAAGGATTAAAGTGTGGACTAAGTGGTAATCTAGTCCTGTGTTCGGCGACGGCACAGAACAATCATAAAGGGAAACCGCCCGAACGGCAACGTTCGGGTGATTGTTGGGAAAACCTACTAGACCTTAAGCCACAACGTTTACTTGCTTCTGCTACCACCTGTCGGTGATATATTGAATTTTTGGCTGCGCTTTGCGCAGTGTTCTTACTTCAGGCCTCCAACGCGTCAAGGGGGGCGTGATACGGTGAAAAGTTCAAATACGAACTCGGATATATGGCGGCACGGTAGCAAGGTTGCCCTGTTGACTTTTGTGTTATCCCTTTTTCTAGGTGTTGTTTCCGGGGTTGTGGTACGAAGGGTACCACTTTTTTTAGCTTTATTTGTTTTATTAGGTATTATAGCCTTGGGCATAGCTTTCGATATTCTGGGAGTAGCGGTAACGGCAGCTGAGGAGCCTCCCCTTCACGCTATGGCAGCCAAACGAATTCCCGGGGCGCGGCAGGCTGTTCGCCTCCTTCGGCAAGCTCCAGCGGTAAGCAACTTTTGTAACGATGTGGTTGGGGACATCGCCGGAACGCTTTCCGGAGCTACCGGAGCGACCATCGTTTTTTATCTTGTGGAACACTACCCCTTCCTGCGTGAGGACATAATTTCTCTCCTGCTCGTAGCCGCGATATCTGCCTTAACAGTCGGCGGCAAAGCAGTAAGCAAACATTACTCCATAAACCAGGCCAACTGGATAACCTTCCAGGTCGGGAAGGTTTTTGCGTTTGCGGAAAGAATACTCAAACGGGAGCTTTTGAGTTCCTCAAATCAGCGCCGGAGGTAAGCTGTATGGCGGGACTCCTGTCGCGAATCCATACCCCTTCCGATTTGAATCGCTTGAGCCTTAACGAGCTGCGGCTTCTGGCTCAAGAACTACGCCAACTGATAATCGAGACCGTCGCTCGTAACGGAGGTCATCTGGCACCAAATCTGGGGACGGTAGAACTGACCATAGCCCTGCACAGTGTGTTTAATGGCCGCGGGGACAAGATAATCTGGGACGTAGGGCACCAGGCCTATGCACATAAGCTCATAACCGGCCGTGCCGATCGATTCTCCACCCTGCGCAAGAAAGGCGGCCTGAGCGGTTACCCTAAGCGGAGCGAGAGCCCTTTTGACTACTTCGGTACCGGACACAGCAGCACTTCCATTTCGGCGGCACTTGGCTTCGCTATAGCCCGCGACCTTTCGCGTGGGGAAGGAAACATCTGTGCCGTCATTGGCGACGGGTCCCTTACTGCTGGCATGGCCTTTGAGGCTTTAAACCACGCCGGGCAGCTTAAGAAGAAACTAATCGTCGTCCTCAACGACAACGAGATGTCGATAAGTAAGAACGTTGGCGCCCTGGCCAACTACTTGACCCGGCTTCGTTCCGATCCCGGATACTTTCGCTTAAAAGAAGACATTGAGTTTTTATTGAAGCGGATCCCGGCCATCGGATCGCAGGTGGCCAGGACGGTAGAACGGGTAAAGGATGCCGTGCGCTTTATACTCGTCCCCGGTACCCTGTTCGAAGAGCTGGGCTTCACCTATTTAGGGCCGCTGGACGGCCATGATATCGGACTCCTGCGGAACGTTTTTATCCACGCCCGCCAGCTCGAGGGGCCCGTTCTGGTCCACGTGCTGACGAAAAAAGGAAAGGGATATCCTCCGGCCGAAAAAAGTCCTGACCGCTATCACGGCGTGGGGCCCTTTGTTGTGAGCACGGGTGAACCCGTTCAAGCATCGATAACCACTTATACAGAAGTGTTTGGCCAAGCTCTGATTGAGCTGGCGGAGAAGAACCGCAGCATAGTAGCCGTTTGCGCCGCCATGAGCCACGGTACGGGTCTTAGCGAATTTGCCCGCCGGTTTCCCGAGCGCTTCTTCGATGTCGGTATTGCCGAACAGCATGCCGTCACGCTGGCCGCCGGTTTGGCTGCCGCCGGACTACGGCCGGTGGTCGCCATTTATTCCACCTTCCTGCAGCGGGCATTCGACCAGGTTCTGCATGACGTTTGCTTGCAAAATCTTCCGGTCGTTTTCTGCCTTGACCGGGCCGGGTTGGTGGGCGAAGACGGAGCTACCCACCAAGGTTTATTTGACATATCCTACCTGCGCCCAATACCTAACCTTTCTTTCTTGGCGCCGCGTGACGGTGGTGAACTCAGGCGCATGCTTGCCCAGGCTATAAACCACCCGGGCCCCGTGGCCATCCGCTATCCGCGGGCGGAAGCGGAGAAGCCGTATCACACCGGCCAAAAACCCGGCTGGGGCGAGGGCGAAGTGTTGAAAGAAGGCCGGGACGGAATGGTTCTCGCAGCGGGAAGTATGGTGCTCCCAAGCCTGCGTGCCGCCCAGACCCTGGAAGCGAGCGGCTTAAGCGTTGGGGTTACGGACGTACGGTTTATTAAGCCACTCCCGGCAGCACTGATTCTTAAGCTGGCGCGGAGCTATCCGCGCCTCCTCACCGTGGAAGACCACGTCCTGGCCGGAGGATTTGGTAGCGCGGTTATCGAGCTCTTGAGCGATAATGGCATCATGCTACCGGTGAAACGAGTGGGTGTAGGTGATGTGTTTGTCGAACATGCCAGCCGAAAAGAACAGCTGGTAGAAACGGGGCTGGCGGAAGAAATGCTCGGCGAAATCATGCGCACCTATTTCGCCCGTGGCGAGGCGCAAACCAGGGAAGATTTTAAGCGGGTGGCTGATGCACATGGCCGGTAAACGCCTGGATGTTCTCCTGGTAGAAAGGGGATTGGCTTCAAGCCGGGAGCGGGCACAGGCCAGGGTTTTGGCCGGGGAGGTCTTGGTGGGGGGCCGTCCGGTTACTAAACCAGGTACACGTTTTCCGGAAGACGTAGAGATTACTATTACGGGCTCCGATTTGCCGTACGTCAGCCGGGGTGGGCTTAAACTGGAAAAGGCAATAAAAAGCTTCGGACTCGATCTACGGGGGAAAATTGTTCTCGACGTAGGAGCGTCTACCGGCGGTTTTACCGATTGCGCTCTCCAGCACGGTGCGGCTCTCGTTTACGCGGTAGACGTGGGTTACGGCCAACTGGCCTGGAAGCTGCGGCAACACCCTCGTGTAGTGGTGCTCGAGCGTACCAACATCCGCTATCTCGAAAAAAACCTGCTTTCGCCTTTGCCTGAGCTGGCCTGCATTGATGTTTCTTTTATTTCCCTCTCTAAGGTTATCCCAAAGGTGGCAGAACTTTTGACCGGAAAAAAAGAGGTTGTGGCCCTAATAAAGCCGCAGTTTGAGGTCGGCAAAGGCAAGGTGGGCAAAGGCGGCATAGTTCGGAATCCCGAACTTCACCAAGAGGTTTTGAAACGAGTGTTGGTAGAAGTTGGGGAATATCTCACCTGCGCCGGTCTCGATTTTTCACCAATTAAGGGAACAAAAGGCAACATCGAGTACTTATTGTATGCCCGCGAGGGTCCAGCCGCACCCTTACCGGACCTGGCCCAAGTGGTTAGAGCGGCCCACGCGGAGTTGGATGGGGCCAAATAGCTGAGCCAGGACCCTGGGTTTTGGGTGCCGGCTCTTTTTTGTGCCAGGAGCCAAACCTACAGGATTTCCTTCTATTCCGGCGAATTTAGAAAATGGAGGATGAAAGGTGACGCAGGGGGATGTTTTCAGCCTAGGGCTCATAATCGGTGTCATTGTCTTGTATACTACCTCTACCCACCTAAGACGCTGGTTGCACCGCAGGAGGTGGCGCGACGCCAAACAGGCGGAAACTAAAGCTGCAGCTGTTCTGGCACGGCACGGCTTCCGCGTTTTGCGCCGCCAGCCTACGGCGAAGATTCTCCTCAAAGTCAACGGCAAGCCTTACTCATCCACGATCCGAGCTGATTTTTTGGCCCGGCGAGGTTTTTTTACTTACATAGTGGAAGTAAAAAGCGGTCGTACTGCTCCCCGACTTTGGGCGCGTACACGTAGGCAACTTCTGGAGTACCAACTGGCGTTTCATCCTCATGGTATGATTCTGGTAGACATGGAGAAAGAGAAAGTAAAAGAGGTGGTTATCCGGCCCGATACTACCTGGCGTTTTCTCCTACCGGTAGGACTCGCCGGGTTGGTCGGCTTCTTCCTTGGAGGATTTGGCTTCTACTTTGTAGGCAAGGGGATATGGTTATGCAGATAAAGAATGTGGCCCTGGTGGTCAACAAAGAAAAAGCTCGAGCACGGGAAATGGGCCGTTTCATCGTTACATACTGCCAGGAACACAGCCTTGGGCCGTCCTTGTTGCCCATCGATGCAGCCTTCCTCGGTTATCCAGAGCTGGCGGTATCGCTTAACGAGTTGCGCCAACGGGCGGACCTGGTTATATCTTTAGGTGGAGATGGTACTTTGCTCGGGGCGGCCAGGCTTTTTGCCGAAGCAGGGGTGCCGGTGCTGGGGATTAATTTAGGGCGCCTGGGCTTTCTCACTGCGGCAGAACCGGAACAACTGGAAACAGTGCTTGGTGACCTAATTGGCGGACGCTGCAGCATCGATGAGCGAACCCTCCTCAAGGCGGGTATCTGGCGTCGTGACCAGTTGGTCGAAGAATCCCTGGCCCTGAACGATGTGGTTATTACGAAAGGAGCTTTTGCCCGCATCATTTCAGTTTCCTGCTATATCGATGATGAATACCTCACCACCTATCCTGGTGACGGTATTATAGTGGCCACGGCAACCGGTTCTACGGCCTACTCCCTTTCCGCAGGTGGCCCCATTCTCAACCCCGCCCTCGACTGCCTCATCATCACCCCCATCTGTCCCCACACTCTATCGGCGCGAAGCATTGTGATTTCCGGACAAGAAACGTTACAGGCGGTGGTGAATTCTGATCACGGCGATGTTATGCTTACAGTAGACGGGCAGAAGGGGTACCCGCTGGAGCCCGGAGACCGCATTGTGGTCACCCGGGCAGCGTTCAAAGCAAGGTTGGTAAGGCTACCGGGGCAAAGTTTTTACCGTATTTTACGTACACGGTTGCAAGAGACTCCCATCGTACAGGCTTAGCCGGAATCCCAAAAAGGTCAACAGGAAAGAGGGGGATTTTTCAATGAAAGTACGGCGGCAAATGAAAATCTTAGAGCTTATTAATTCGCGGCCCATCGAAACTCAGGAGGAGCTGGCCGAACTCCTAAGCCAAAGCGGTTTTGAAGTTACACAGGCCACCGTCTCACGCGACATAAAAGAACTTCGGCTGATCAAGGTCCCTGCCGGTCAGGATCGCTACCGCTATGCTCTCCCACCGGAACTCCCCAAAGGAATGATCGAACCACGGCTGCGCCGTATTTTCCGAGAATCGGTCATTAGTATGGATAGTAGTGAGAACCTTATTGTAGTTAAGTGCCTGCCCGGTTCGGCCCAGGCAGTAGGATCGGCCATTGACAGCCTGGATTGGGACGGCATCATCGGTACCGTCGCCGGTGACGACACCATCCTGGTGGTGGTAAAGGAGAAAGAAAAGGTCCCAGAATTGTTGAAGGGCTTTGAACAGCTCATGGGGTAGAGGTGGTACCATGTTGGAAGCCCTGGCCGTCCACAATTTCGCCCTAATAGATAACTTGTCTCTTGAGTTCGAACCCGGCCTTAACGTTTTAACTGGTGAAACAGGTGCCGGCAAATCTATCATTATCGATGCTTTGGGGGTGGCTTTGGGCGAGCGCGCTTCGACCGACTACATCCGTTCCGGTACAAACGCGGCCCGTGTTGAAGCCTGTTTCCGCTTACCCCGCGGGCATCCGGTAGAAGCAGTTCTCAGCGCCCAAGGAATTCCGGCCGAGGATAATACCCTCGTCCTCACGCGCGAACTGAATAGTTCCGGGCGAAATCTCTGTCGTGTCAACAGCCATCTGGTTACAACGGCCCAGCTGAGGGAAATTGGCGCTTCTCTCGTAGATATTCATGGACAACACCAGCACCAACGCTTGTTACAACCAGGAACCCATCTGGAGTTTCTTGACGCCTTTGGCGGGGCGGATCACGAGCGGCTGGTGAGCGAAGTGCGCTCTCTTTATGAACGTTACGCAGAACTGAGAGCCACTCTTCAGAACTATAACCGCACGGCACGTGAACGAGCTCAGCGCCAGGATATGCTGGAGTTTCAAATTAAGGAAATCGATGCCGCCAAACTAAGGGAAGGCGAGCTCGAAGAGCTGGAAGAAGAAAAGCGGATTCTCGTAGAAAGAGAAAGGCTGCTCACACTGGTCCGGTCCGCCCATGGGCTGCTTTACGGCGGGGAAACGGAGATGGGCGCGTTGGATGCACTGAGTCGGGCCCACGCCGTGCTGAAAGAAGCCCGGGCCATCGACAAACGCCTCGCGGCGACAGAAGAGGCGGTGGCAGCTGCCCTCTACGGCTTGGAAGAGGTAATTCCGGAGTTAAGGCGTTACCAAGAAGATTTTCCCTTAGATCCCGAGCGTCTGGAAGCGTTGGAAGAACGCCTCCAACTAATACGGACTTTGACCCGCAAATACGGAGCGACTATCGCTGAAATTTTGGCCTACCGCGCTGAAGCTGCATCCGAATTAGAGAAGCTTATGCGTGACGAGGAAAACTCGGACAGACTCAAAGAGGAATTAACTGCTGTTGAAAGCAAATTAGCTGCACTCTCCGCTGACCTGGCCGTGGCCCGGCGCAGGCTGGCGGAAGTCTTGGAGAATAAGCTTAGCGCTGAAGTGGCCGACTTAGGTATGGCTAAAAGCAAGTTTAAAATAACGTTTTCCGTGGAAGAAGATCCAGATGGACTCCCCTGGGAGGGTATGAAGGTCCGTCCCGGTCCGCACGGTTTCGACCGGGCAGAGTTCCTGCTGGCGGCAAATCCCGGCGAACCTCCGCGTCCTTTAGCTAAAATTGCTTCCGGCGGAGAACTTTCCCGGGTGATGCTGGCCATAAAGACCATCATGGCAGCCCACGATGCGGTTCCTACCTTAATTTTTGATGAGGTGGACGCCGGCATAGGCGGGCGAGCGGCTCAGGCCGTGGCCGCCAAGCTTGCTCAAATCAGCCGTTTTCATCAGGTTATTTGTATTACGCACCTGCCTCAGATAGCCTCTATGGGTGATGTGCATTTTCAAATACGTAAAGAAGTCCGTGAAGAAAAGACGTATACCGAAGTTGTC